>NZ_CM001440.1:4119475-4426782 GCF_000244975.1 Saccharomonospora cyanea NA-134
GCGCTGGGGCACGTTATCGATCAACAAGGACACAGGTTCGCTCATACTGAAACGTTCGGATACCACAGGACGATAAGCCCGCGCTGGCCATGGTCACACCTCGATGTGTCCGGTGCCTCCACGGCAGGCGTGGCCGTAGACTTCCGCCATGCCCGTACGGATCAACCGCGTCTACACCCGAGTCGGCGACAACGGAACCACGGCACTCGGCGACGGTACCCGCGTCCCCAAGACCGACCCCCGGCTGGGCGCCTACGCCGACGTCGACGAGACCAACTCGGTGGTCGGCGTCGCGATCGCCCTCGGTGCGCTGCCCGACGAGATCACGCGGGTGCTCCGGACCGTGCAGAACGACCTGTTCGACGTGGGCGCCGACCTGAGCACTCCGGTGACCGACAACCCTCCACATCCGCCGTTGCGCGTCACCAAGGACTACGTCGAGCGTCTCGAAGACTGGTGCGACGAGTTCAACGAGCGGGTGGGCAAGCTGACGTCGTTCATCCTCCCCGGCGGCACACCCGGTGCGGCGCTGCTGCACCAGGCGCGGACCGTGGCCCGGAGGGCGGAACGGTCGGCGTGGGCGCTGGTGGAAGCCGACCGGGAGGGCACGAACCCGCTCGCGGTGACCTACCTCAACCGGCTTTCGGACCTGCTGTTCATCCTCGCCAGAGTCGCCAACCCCGACGGCGACGTGCTGTGGAAGCCCGGCGGCGACCGCTGAGGGCGACACCCACGGGCGGGATGGGGCGCCGAGAGGGCTCGCCACCGTCGATCCGCCGTACGGGAAGTACGAACACGCGTACGCAGACTGCGGACACGAGTGCGGGAAGTGAGGACACGGCCGCGGTCAGCTCGCTCGGGGGAGCCTCCGGCCCGGAGGGGCTGACTCCAGCCACGACAGGAACCCCGTCAGCGCGCCGGGCCCCATGGCGATCTCGATGGGTTCCTCGTCGTCCGGCTGACAACGGAGCACCCGCGAACCCGTGGGCACGGCGTACGACTCGGTGCCCACCGGGTCACGACGCCCGACGATCTGCAGTGTGTCCCTGCGGAAGACACGACTCGGCCCAATGCGCAGGCTCCACACGCGGTACCAGACGAACTCCTCACCGCGATACCGGCCCACACCGAGGTGCCAGCCGGAGCGATCGCTGTCCGGCCGCCACCGCAGAGCCACGCTGACGCCGCCACGGCGGCGCATGAACACCCATCGCAGCGCGTAGCACAGCGCCACGACGAGGAGCACGAGCAGGAGCGCCAGGACCAGCGTTGCGATGTCCATGGTCGGCTCCCGCTCGTTACCCGGTCAGACCGTTTGACCAGCCGCTCGAAGCCTGGCCGCTGCCCTCGCGCGCTCGGTCGCGTCCTCCTCGGCAAGCGCGCGACGCGCCTGCTCGACGTCGACCTCCTCGCCCAGCTCGGCCGACTCCGCGAGCACGCTGACGGCGCCGGCCGTGACCGACAGGAAGCCGCCATGCACGGCCGCCGTCACGGTCTCGTCGTCCGTGGTCGTCACCTTGACGATTCCACCCTCGACGAGCTGACCCAGCACCGGCTCGTGGCCGGGCAGGATGCCGATCTCGCCCTCGGTGGTCTGCGCGGCGACGAACTTGGCCGTCCCCGACCACAGGCGGCGTTCGACGGCCACCAGCTCGACGGACATCTCAGCCACGTAGCTCTCCTTCATGCCTCACGCGCGTTCCGCCCAGTGTAGCCCGGGGCCGCCGGCGGGCGGTCGCACCGGTGATACACGAACGACGGGGCCACATCCACAGTGGACGCCACCCCGTCGCTCACGGAACTCACTTGCCGGTGATTTCCTTGTACTTCTTCTCAAGGTCGTCAAGGCCACCGATACCCAGGAACGCCTGCTCCGGGTAGTGGTCGAAGTCACCCTTGGCGATCTTGTCGAACGCCTCGACCGTCTCCGACAGCGGAACCGTCGAGCCGGGGATACCGGTGAAGGTCTCCGCCACCAGCATGTTCTGCGACAGGAACCGCTCGATGCGGCGGGCCCTGTTCACCGTCAGCTTGTCCTCTTCCGACAGCTCGTCCATACCGAGGATCGCGATGATGTCCTGCAGTTCCTTGTACTTCTGCAGGATCCGGATGACCTCGGAGGCGACCCGGTAGTGGTCCTCACCGACGATGGCCGGGTCGAGGATCGTGGAGCTGGAGGCCAGCGGGTCCACGGCCGGGAAGATGCCCTTCTGGAACACCGAACGGGACAGCTCCGTGGTGGCGTCCAGGTGGGCGAAGGTCGTCGCCGGAGCGGGGTCGGTGTAGTCGTCCGCCGGGACGTAGATCGCCTGCATCGACGTGATCGACCGGCCCCGGGTCGAGGTGATGCGCTCCTGGAGCACACCCATCTCGTCCGCCAGCGTCGGCTGGTAACCCACGGCCGACGGCATGCGGCCCAGCAGGGTCGACACCTCGGAACCAGCCTGGGTGAACCGGAAGATGTTGTCGATGAACAGCAGCACGTCCTGGTTCTGCACGTCGCGGAAGTACTCCGCCATCGTCAGAGCGGACAGCGCCACCCGCATACGGGTGCCGGGCGGCTCGTCCATCTGCCCGAACACGAGCGCGGTGTCGTTGATGACGCCGTCCTCGCTCATCTCCAGGAAGAGGTCCGTGCCCTCACGGGTGCGCTCGCCGACACCGGCGAACACCGAGGTACCACCGAAGTTCTTGGCGACACGGGTGATCATCTCCTTGATGAGCACCGTCTTGCCGACGCCGGCACCACCGAACAGACCGATCTTGCCACCCTGCACGTACGGGGTGAGCAGGTCGATCACCTTGAGGCCGGTCTCCAGCATCTGGGTCTTGCCCTCGAGCTGGTCGAACGCCGGCGGCTTGCGGTGGATGCTCCACCGCTCCAGGTCCTCGCCGTAGCCGGGCTCGTCGAGGCACTCGCCGAGCGCGTTGTAGACGTGGCCCTTCACCTTGTCGCCCACCGGCACCGAGATCGGCGCACCGGTGTCGGTGACCTCGGCGCCCCGCACCAGACCGTCCTGCGGCTGGAGCGAGATGGTGCGCACGAGGTTGTCACCGAGGTGCTGAGCCACCTCCAGGGTGACGGTCTTGCGGAGTTCCTCGAACTCGATCTCGACCTTGAGGGCGTTGTTCAGGTTGGGCACCGCGCCACGAGGGAACTCGACGTCGACGACCGGCCCGGTCACGGAGACGATCCGCCCCTTGGCCGCGGTTGCTGTGTCTTGCACGGCAGTCATGGCTTACACATCACTTCCTGTGGCGGCGAGCGCGTCCGCCCCACCGACGATTTCGCTGATCTCCTGGGTGATCTGGGCCTGGCGGGCCTGGTTCGCCAGTCGGGTGTACGTCTCGACCAGCTCCTGGGCGTTGTCCGACGCCGACTTCATGGCGTTGCGCTGAGCCGCCAGTTCGGATGCCGCCGACTCCAGCAACGCCGCGTAGATGCGCGTGTTGATGTACTTCGGCAGCAGCGCACCCAGCAACTGCTCGGCACTCGGCTCGAACTCGTACGCCGGCGGGATGCCTTCCGGCTCCTCGGTGTACTCGATCTCGAGCGGTGCGATACGACGCGCGACCGGGGTCTGGGTGAGCATCGAACGGAACTCGGTGTAGACGATGTGCAGCTCGTCCACGCCCAGAACACCGTCCGCGCCCGCGTCGGTGCCCGAATCGTCCGCCCCCGCGAGGAACGCCTTCACCAGCGTCTCGCCCACCTCGGCGGCATTCTCGTAGTGCGGCTGCTGCGAGAACCCGGTCCAGCTGCCCGCGATCTCGCGGTTACGGAACCGGTAGAAGTTCACGCCCTTACCGCCGATCACGTAGAGCTGCGGGTTCTTGCCCTGTTCGCGGAGCAGGGCGAGCAGCTCCTCGGTCGCACGCAGCGCGTTGGCGTTGTAGCCACCGACCAGGCCCCGGTCACTGGTGACCACCAGCACCGCGACCCGGGAGGGGTTCGGGCGCTCGACCAGCAGCGGATGATCGAGACTGGTGCTGGCCCCCGCCAGGGCGGAGAGCACGTTGGTGATCTCCGTGGCGTAGGGCCGAGACGCCTCGACCCGTGCCTGCGCCTTGCTGATGCGGGACGTGGCGATGAGCTCCATCGCCTTGGTGATCTTCCCGATCGACTTGGTTGCCCGGACCTTCTGCCGGAGCTCACGAAGCTGAGCGGCCATTGCTCGCGCCCTACTTCTTCACAGTCTCGGGACGGTGCACCTTCACGGACTCCTGCCCGACCTTGTCGGCGTCCATGGGCTCCACGGTCTCGTCGCCGACCAGCGACTTGCCCTCGGAGGTGGTGAAGCCCTTCTTGAACTCCGCGGTGACCGACACGACCCGCTCCGCGAGCTCGTCGGACCACTTACCGGTGTCCCGGATCGAGGCGAGGATGTCGTCGTGCTTGTGCCGGATGTGCTCGAGCAGCTCGGAGTTGAACCGCGCCGTGTCCTCGATCGGCACGTCGTCGTAGTGCCCCTTCGTGCCGAGGAACACGGTGAGGACCTGCTGCTCCACGGGCACCGGCGAGTACTGCGGCTGCTTGAGCAGCTCGTACAGGCGGGCACCCCGGTCGAGCTGCGCCTTCGACGCGGCGTCGAGGTCCGAGGCGAAGGCGGCGAACGCCTTCAGTTCCTCGTACTGCGACAGGTCGATCCGCAGCGAACCGGAGACCGTCTTCATGGCCTTGATCTGCGCGTCACCACCGACTCGCGACACCGAGGTCGTGACGTCGACGGCGGGACGCTGGCCCGAGTTGAAGAGGTCCGACTGGAAGAAGCACTGCCCGTCGGTGATCGAGATGACGTTGGTCGGGATGTAGGCCGAGATGTCGTTGGCCTTCGTCTCGATGACCGGCAGACCGGTCAGCGAGCCACCACCCAGCTCGTCCGACAGCTTGGCGCAGCGCTCCAGCAGACGGGAGTGCAAGTAGAAGACGTCACCGGGGAAGGCCTCGCGGCCCGGCGGACGACGCAGCAGCAGCGAGATCGCGCGGTAGGCCTCGGCCTGCTTGGTGAGGTCGTCGAACACGATCAGAACGTGCTTGCCCTGGTACATCCAGTGCTGGCCGAGCGCGGAGCCCGAGTACGGCGCGAGCCACTTGAAGCCGGCCGCGTCGGAGGCCGGAGCGGCGACGATGGTCGTGTACTCCATCGCGCCCGCGTCCTCCAGCGACTTGCGCACGGAGGCGATCGTCGAGCCCTTCTGGCCGACGGCGACGTAGATGCAGCGAACCTGCTTCTTCGGGTCGCCGCTCTCCCAGTTGGCCTTCTGGTTGATGATCGTGTCGACGCAGACGGCGGTCTTGCCGGTCTTGCGGTCGCCGATGATCAACTGGCGCTGGCCACGGCCGATGGGCGTCATGGAGTCGATGGCCGTGATACCGGTCTGCAGCGGCTCACCCACCGGCTGCCGCTCCACCACCGAGGCGGCCTGGAGCTCCAGTGCGCGGCGCTCCGTGGACTCGATGTCGCCGAGGCCGTCGATCGGCTTGCCGAGCGGGTCGATGACACGGCCGAGGAAGTTCTCGCCGACCGGGATCGAGAGGATCTGGCCGGTGCGCTTGACCTCCTGGCCCTCTTCGATCGAGTCGAAGTCACCGAGGATGACGACACCGATCTCGCGCGGGTCGAGGTTCTGCGCGACGCCGAGGATGCCGCCGGGGAACTCCAGCAGCTCGTTCGCCATGGTGCCCGGCAGGCCTTCGACGTGGGCAACACCGTCGCCGGTGTCGACGACGACGCCGACCTCTTCCCGGCTCACGTCCGGGGAATAACTCGAGACGTAGTTCTCGATCGCGTTGGCGATCTCATCCGAGGAGATCGTCAGCTCCGCCATGTCGTTCCCGCTCTCACTTCGTTCTTGCCAGTGTGCAAAGTATGTGTCATGTCGCCGGCTCGTTCACCCGGCCAGTTGCCTGCGGAGGGCTTCCAGCCTGCCGGCGGCACTGCCGTCGATCACCTCGTCGCCGACCCGGACCACCAGGCCGGAGCCCAGCGAACGATCGAGGGCCACGTGCAACGCGGTCGGTCGCCCGTAGAGCCGTTCCAGCTGACCCGAGAGGCGCTCCCGCTGCTCGGCCGTCAGCTCCGTCGCGCTGGTGACGTAGGCCACCACCCGGTCGTTACGACCGGCGGCCAGCTCCACCAGCTGGTCGACACCGCGTGCGACGCTGCGACCGCGTGGACGGAGCACGACCTGCTCGACCAGCACCCTGGTGATCGGGTCGACCTTGTCCGCGATGAGCTGACGGACGAGGCTGCGCTTCGCCTCGGCGGGCGCCGTCCTTTCGGACAGCGCCCCCTCCAGCTCGGGCTTACCGTCCAGGATACGAGCGAACTGGAACAACTCGTCCTCGACGGCGTCCAGTTTGCCTGCTTTTTCCGCACCGACGAGCAGGGCGGAGAAACCGAGGTGTTCGAGGCCGTCCACCAGCTCACGCGGGGTCGACCACCGTTGCCCCACCACGGCTTCCAGCACCGACAGCGCGGGAGCCGAAAGCTTGTCCCGCAGCAGGGTCGCGACCAGCTGCTTGCGGGCCTCGGGGTCCGACGAACCGTCCGACACGGCCCGCCGCAACCCGATCTCCTTGGTGAGCAGGTCCACCACGGAGAGCAGCTCTTCCCCGACGGCGGACGGATCGGCGCCCGCGTCGCCGAGTACTCCGTCGAGACGGGTCTCGGCGAAGCTCAGAGCCTCGCGGCTCGCAGCATGCAGCGTCATCTAGGCCCTACTTCCTTGCTCCGGCCGCACCACTGACTTCGAGCTCGTTCAGGAACCGGTCAACGGTGCCACGGCGCCGCGCCTCGTCCTCGAGCGATTCACCCACGATCCGCCCGGCGAGCAGGACGGCGTTGCGCCCGAGATCCTCTCGAAGCTCGGCCACCAGCTGAGCCCGCTGGGCCTGCAACTGCGCCTCGCCCTGCGCGACGATGCGTCGCGCCTCCTCCTCGGCCTGCGCCCGCAGCTCTTCCTTGATCTGCTCGGCCTCGGCCCGCGCGTCATCGCGGATCTTGGCCGCCTCGCTGCGAGCCTCGGCGAGCTGCGCCTTGTACTGCGCCAGCGCCTGCTCGGCCTCGGCCTGAGCCTTCTCGGCCTTCTCGATGCCGCCCTCGATCTTGGCTGCCCGCTCCTCGTACAGCTTCTCGAAGCGCGGTTTGACGAACTTCGTCATGACGAACAGCAGGAGGAGGAAAGCGATAAGACCGATGATGATCTCGGAGGTGTGCGGAAGAACAGGGTTGTACTCTTCCTGCGCCAGAATCATCGCCGTCTCCACTTCGTCTGGTTACTCAAGCAGTCGGTGGAGGGACGTCAGCCCGCGAGGAAGAAGAGCACGAACCCGAGCAGCGCGAGCACCTCGACCAGGGCGAACGTGGTGAAGCCGATGTTCATCAGCTTGCCCTGCGCCTCCGGCTGGCGGGCGGTGCCGCTGATGACCGACGAGAAGATCATGCCCACGCCGATACCACCACCGATGGCACCGAGGCCGTAGCCGATGACGGCGAGACCCGCGTTGATGTCGGTCTCGGCGGCCTGCTGGGCAAGAAGCATGGAGCTCACGTGATTTCCCTTTCCAACTTCGTCCGTGTTCGGTTAACGGAGTCTTTGCCTTGGGGTCGAACGGACGTCACCTTCGCGTAGGCCGTCCGCCGGTCTTTTCTGGTTCGGCTCAGTGCTCTTCGGCCAGAGCCGCTCCGATGTAGTTGGCCGACAACAACGCGAAGATGAACGCCTGGATCACCATGATGAGTGCCTCGATGAAGGTCATCGCCAAGGCACCCGCGAACGAGAACGCGGAAACCGCCTTCACCAGACCCTCGCCGTGCAACAACAGGTACTCGGCCGAGATCCCGAACAGCATGATCAGCAGGTGACCCGCGAACATGGCCGCGAAAACCCGGATCGCCAGCGTGATCGGGTTCATGAAGAACTTGGTGAAGAACTCGATCGGGCTGAGCAGGATGTACACGAGCTTCGGCGCTCCCGGAGGCGCGAGCTGCAGCCTGAGGTATTTGCCGAGGCCGTGCTTCCTGATGCCCGCGTAGTGGTACACCGGGTACACCACCAGCACCGACAGGGCCAGCGGGAACCCGATGTGCGACATCGTCGGGAACTGGAGGATCGGCACGATCCCGAAGAGGTTGTTCACCAGGATGAAGGTGAACAGGCTCAGCACCAGCGGCACGAAACGGAGGAAGTCCGCCGCGCCGATCTGCTCACGGGCGATGTTGTTGCGCCCGAAGTCGTAGAGCGATTCGACGAGGAACTGCCCCTTGCCCGGAACGACGCTCATCTTCCTGGTGGTCAGCAGGAAGAAAGCCACGATGATGACGACCGAGAGCACGGCAAGCAGCATGGGTTTCGTGACCCAGCCGAAGATTGCCGGCAGATTGAAGGCTTCTGCCGTCGGCGGTGTGAATTCGTCACCTGCGGCTAGTACCAGCGCGCCCAACTGGGCTCCTTCCGGTTCTCCCGGCCGGCGTTCACTCCGCCGGGGGAATCGTCACAAACCTGGACTTAACGTACCGGATACAGTTCCGGCACCGTGCAGGGCATCCCCGAACGGGGATGAGACCTCGTTGCGGACGATACCAGGAGCGGAACAGGCAATCCGTACGGGCGTACTTCAACGGACCTCGATCGGACGACCGGGCTACTCGTCCGTAGTCCGCTCCACCGAACGGGGGACGACGAGCGTGGGGGTCCGGGTCGTCCGGAACGCCACCACCTCGGCCGCCGCCCACGCCACGACGGTCACCAGCATGCCGAACGCGAGTGCGGGCCTGCTGAACCCCTCGACGTCCCTCAGCAGGAGCATGACCAGCAACAACGCCGTCATCTTCACCGCGTAGCCACCCAGCGCGAGGGTCATGAGCGTGCTCGGCGGGCGCGTGGCCGCGACCCGCATCATCGTGATCGTCACGAGGGACGAACCGAATCCCAGCACGACACCGAACGCGGCACCCACCAGCCCGGGTCGCCCCGCCGAGAGCGTGGCCACGCCCACTGTGACGAGCACCGACGGCAGCGACAGGAGCATGCCCCACCGCAACATCGCGTCGGCGAGCGCGTACACCGATCGCGCGTGCGCGGCACGGACCTCCGCCTCGGCGGAGTCACGGGCGGCGTCCTGCGCGGAGTCGTGGGCGGCCGTCCCGGCGTCCGCGCCACCGTCCACTGCGTTCACTCGCCTCGCCCCTCCGATCACCTGCTGCCTCACCACACCGGCCGGCCTCGCCGGCCTCGCCGGCCTCGCCACAGCCTATGCGGTGTTCTTCTGGCCCTGACGTCGCAGGCGCGGCACGAACGAGACGAGCGCGGCGACCAACAGCCCCCCACACGTGCCCCAGAACACGGCCGCCGTGTCGAACATCGCCACCGCGACCGCCCCGAACGCGAGCAGAGCGGCCCACAGATAGATGAGAAGCACGGCCCGACGCTGGGAGTGCCCGATCTCCAGCAACCGGTGGTGCAGGTGCATCTTGTCGGCCGCGAACGGGCTCTCCCCGCGCCGGGTGCGGCGGACGACCGCCAGCACCAGGTCGAGCAGCGGCAGGAACAGCACCGCCGCCACCACGAACAACGGCGAGAGCAGGGCCACGACGTCGGTGGCGTCGAACGACGTGTAGACGATCCGGCCCGACGCCGACGTGCTCGCCGCGGCCAGCATCAGCCCGATCAGCATCGAGCCCGAGTCGCCCATGAAGATCTTCGCGGGCTGGAAGTTGTGCGGAAGGAACCCGAGACAGGCGCCGGCGAGCGTCGCCGCGATGAGCGCGGGCGGATAGGTGCTCACCTCACCGCCGGAGGAGTCGAGCAGCCAGAGCGTGAACGTGCACGTCGCCGCCGCCGCGATGAGCCCGAGCCCGCTCGCGAGCCCGTCGAGGCCGTCGACGAAGTTCATCGCGTTCACCATGACCACGACCAGCAGCACGACCAGCAACCCACCCTGGTTGCGGTCGAACATGAGCACGTTGCCGAGCGCGTCCGCGTCCCCGCCCCACGGCACCCACAACGAGACCCACTGCACGCCGAACAGCACGAGGATGCCCGCGCACAGGATCTGACCCGCGAGCTTGGTCCACGCGTCGATCTCGAACCGGTCGTCGAGCGCGCCGATGAGCACGATGACGCCACCACCGATGAGGACGGCGACGGGATCGTAGGAGTACTCGAAGGCCCGTCTCAGCACCGGCAGCTGGTGGGCCAGCGCCATGCCGCCGACCACACCGAGGTACATCGCGAGCCCGCCCATCCTCGGGATCGGGACGACGTGGACGTCGCGTTTGCGCGGGACGGCGACGGCCTTGACCTTGATGGCGAAACGGCGCACGAGAGCGGTGAGCAGGTAGGTCACCGCGGCGGAGACGAGAGCGACGAGCAGGTACTCGCGGATGGGGAGACCGGTGGGGACAGCGGAGTTCACGACCGCGTCACCCTCCGAAACATACGAACGGGTGGTTCACAGTGCGCAACGCTACCGCTACCGATCACGGTCACTCTTTCGGGCCGATCTCCATGCCCAGCGCCTCCGACACCGCCTCGGCACTCACCGCACCCTCGCGAAGCAGGGACGGGGTGTCGCCGGTGAGATCGACAATGGTCGACGGCACGGGTTCCCCGCTGGGGCCGCCGTCGAGATAGACCGCGACGGACTCGCCGAGCTGGTCACGTGCCTGTTGCGCCGTGGACGCGGGCGGCTGCCCGGAGACGTTGGCGCTCGACACGGCCATGGGCCCGACCTCCCGCAGCAGTTCGAGCGCCACGGGGTGCAGCGGCATGCGCAGCATCACTGTGCCCCGGGTGCTGCCGAGATTCCACTGCAGGCTCGGCGCGTGCGGCACGACGATCGAGAGATCGCCGGGCCAGAACGCCTCGATGAGACTCCGGGCCTGCTGGGAGAGACCGAGCACCAGCCCATCCACTGTGGACCATGAACCGACGAGGACGCCGACCGGCATGTCCGGCCCCCGGTTCTTGGCCCGCAGCAGGGCGCGCACGGCCTCCGCGTCGAAGGCGTCGGCACCGATTCCGTAGACGGTGTCGGTCGGCAGGACCACGAGCCTGCCGGAACGCACCGCCGAGGCGGCAGCCTTCAGCCCGTCGGACCTCGTGTGCGGCTCACCGCAGTCGTACACCGCGCTCATGCGCGCCAAGCTTAGCGATGCCGTTGCGCCGGGCCACGGCCCCGGCGGTCACACCCTGCGGGCCGTGACGAAGCGTGGCCGCCCCGCCAGGTCGGGGTGGTCGACCACGTCGGTGAGCACGCGCCGGGCCTCCAGGAGGGGCGGCACCGCGTGCGCGTGGGTGTCGTCGTGCTCGACGGCGACGCCGCCCCCCGGTCTCAGCAGGCGAGCCGCCATCGTGACGACGTGTCTGATCACGTCGAGCCCGCCCTGCGTCGCGAACACCGCCTGCGGCGGGTCGTAGTCGGCGACCTCCGGCGGCACGGGTGTGCCCTGCGGCACGTACGGCGGGTTGCACAGCACGAGGTCGACGAGTCCGTCCAGCTCGGCGAACACCGTGTCGTCCGTCACATCGCCGGAGTACAGGCGGATGGGCGTGTCACCGGCCTCGGCGCGCAGGTCGGCGTTGTGCCGGGCCCAGGCGAGCGCGTCGGGGTCGTTGTCCACCGCGTAGACGACCGCGTCCGGCCTGGCGTGCGCCACGGCGAGGGCGAGGGCACCCGACCCGGTGCACAGGTCCACCACCACCGGGTACTCGCGGCCCTTGAGCAGCTTGAGCCCCCACTCCAGCAACAGTTCGGTCTCGGGCCGGGGAACGAACACTCCCGGACCGACCCGGACACCGATGCCGCCCATCACGGCCTCCCCGAGGAGGTACTGGAGCGGCACGCGGGTGGCGCGTTCGGCGACGATGCGACGGATGGCCTCCACGACGGGTGGATCGACGAGGGGAACGAGCGGCAGCCGTCCCCGGTCGACACCCAGCACGTGGGCGGCGATGAGTTCGGCCTCGGTGCGCGGTGACGCGACGCCGGCCTCGTCCAGGATTCGAGCAGCCTCCATCAGCGCCAGTCGCAGGGGCAGTCTCTTCACGGCGTCAAGACTTGCACATGCCCCGGACAGCGTGGTCAGACCGGGACCCGACCGGCCAGGCCCGCCAGCGCCGTCCGGTTGCGTCGCAACCTCTCGATGTGGTCGTCGACGGCGCGGAGCTGCCCTTCCAGTAGTTCGCGCAGCTGGGGACACATGTCGAGGTCCGGCTTCTCCCCTCGCGCGCACGGGAGCACGTGCCGGATCTGCTCGGTGGAGAGGCCCGCGCCGAGCAACGCCTTGATCTGCCGCACCCGGATGATCGCGTCCTCGTCGTAGACGCGGTACCCGTTGGTGTCACGCCGCACCTGGAGCAACCCCTGGGACTCGTAGTACCGCAGCAGCCGGGCACTCACTCCCGTACGGGCGGACAACTCACCGATCAGCACGTCACCCTCCAGTCTTGACCTTGTCACCGGTGTCAGGCTCTAACGTCGCGGCATGATCGATAATTTCGCGACGTCGACGAGGGGTTCGGGGCCCGGGCTGCTGCTGGCCCACGGTGCGGGCGGCGGCGTGGAAGCGAACTTCGCACCGTTGATCGACGAACTGGCCCGTACCCACACCGTGATCGGCTCCGACTACCCGGGCAGCGGCGCCACGCCGCGCAGCACCACCCCGCTGAGTCTCGACGGGCTGGCCGACTCGCTCGTGGCCGCGGCCGTGCGAGCGGGAGTGCCACGGTTCACCGTCCTGGGCTACTCGCTGGGCACGGCGGTCGCGGTGAGGGCGGCCACCCGGCACCCGGAACGGGTGACAGGACTGATCCTCACCGCCGGGTTCTCCCGACTCGACAACCGCATGCGCCTCGGCATCGAGATCTGGCGTCGTCTGCTCGACGGCGACCGCCGGACTCTCGCGGAGTTCCTCACCTACGCGGCCACGGACCCGGTTCGGCTGGCCGAACTCACCCCCGAGGCACTCGGGAGGGCCGTCGAGAACCTCGCCGCGACGATCCCGCCCGGCAGTCCGGAGCACGTCGACCTGGTCGCCTCCGTGGACACGCGGGCCGAACTGCCGCGCATCAGCGTGCCGACGCTCGTCGTGGCCACGACCCGCGACCAGCTCGTGAGTGCCGACCTCGGGCGTGAACTCGCGCACGGCATCCCCGGAGCGCGGCTCGTGGAGATCGACTGCGGGCACGCCATCGGCGCGGAGGCTCCGGCCGAGTGGCTGAAGGTCGTGACGGACTTCCTGCGCCGACCACAGGCGGCCGACGCTTGATCTCCAGTTTGGTCGAGGTACGAGAGTGGGTGCATGACGGCACACAGCGACACGAACACGATCCTTCTCTTCCACAACACCATGCGGATCACCGACGGCCATCTGGAGAGCTTCCGTGACGCCGTCGTCCGAGCCGTGGAGTTCGTCCGGCAACACGGACCGCAGTTGCTGGTGGAGACCTTCGTGGACACCGAGCGGATGCTCGCGCACAGCTTCCAGCTCTACCGCGACTCCGACGCGGTCCGGACGCACTGGAAGCTCGCGGACCCCTACATCCGGGAGGTGATGGAGCACTGCCGGGTGGAGCGCTTCGACGTTTTCGGTGAGCCGGACGCCGAGGTGGCGGAGAGCCTGCGCTCCGGCATCGGCCGGGAATGCCCGGTCACGTTCCACCCCCGCGTCACCGGTTTCGTCCGCTTCGCCACGGAGTCCCGGGCGTGACCGTGTCCTGAGGGGCGGGCCGCCTCAGGTGACGACCACGGCCCGCCTGCGGAAGACCACGAGGGCCGCACCGAGCACGACCACCGCCATACCCGCGATGACGGCCACCTCCGGCCACACGTCGGCCAGCCCCGCGCCCGGTTCGGTGAGTGCCAGGAGTGCGTCCATGCCCCACGCGTGCGGGAAGAGGTAACCGAGCGTGCTCAGCGGTTCCCCGGCCACCTCGCGTGGCCACAGGCAGCCGCCGAGCATGCCGAGCACGATGCCCAGCGGCGGACCGATCGCGGGGGCCTGTTGCGGCGAGGAGACGTAGGCGCCGACGAGCATCGCCGCACCCGTGGCCACCAGGCAGAAGACGCCCACCACCACGGCGACGCCGAGCGGATCGCCCCATTCGACGTCGAACAGCAGCGCGCTCACCGTGATGATGAGCAGCGACTGTGCCAGTGCCACGGCGAACCGGCTCACCGCCTCGCCCACCAGGATGCGCTCCTGACTCACCGGCGCCGCCACGGAACGCCGGATCATGCCGAGCCGCTTGCTCTCCACGAGGGCGGCGGCGACGGCCATGGAGTTGATGAACGTGAACAGCAACAGGTTGGCGGGGGCGGTGTAGGCGAACCCGCTGGGCGTGCCACCGTCGTCGGCTCCCTCGCTGGTGCGGACGCCGACGGTGGCAGGCGCGGCCTCGGCCTGCGCCTGGCTCACGTACCGGGCCGCTTCCTCGGGCGTGGCGCCCGCCTTCTCGGCGGCCCGCCGGGCTTCCAGTACGGCGGCCACCTTGCCGACGGCGACGTCGATCTCGGCGCGCGCCGCCAGCGTCGTCCCGTTGGTCTGCGCCATCACGATGTCGAGCTCCGGCTCGCCCGGTTCGATCACGAGCCCGGCCGCCACGGTGCCCTTGCTCACCTCGTCTCGCAGCTCCTCCACGGAGTCAGCGGGCTCGACGACGACGTGGTCGCCTCGCTCCAGCTCGGACAACACCGCGGCGGCCACCGGGTCGGTCTCGTGTGCGTACACGGCGATCGGCAGTTCGTCGTCGGCGGAGGTGCCGCCCATGGCCAGCCCCACGAACAGGATCGTCACGAACGGCATGACGACCATGAAGAACAGACCCACGCGGTCGCGCACCTGCCGCAGCAGGTTCGCCGCGACCAGCGCGGCAATCGGACGTGGTCTCATGCGAACCGTCCCTTCGCGAACCGCAGGAATGCCGGTACCCCCGCCGCGACGCCGATGCCCAGCAGCACCGCCACCGGCGTGGCCACGGCGGACACCCCAGCACCGGCCTCGGCGAGCTCACCGAGGCCGGTCGACACCCAGCCGTTGGGAGTGATCAGCGTGGCCGTCTGGAGGAGGTCAGGCAGGTTGTAGACGGGGACGATGCTGCCGCCCAGCAGCGCGAACACGAACGAGACGGCCATGACGAAGCCGTCCACCTGCGCGTCGGTTCTGGCGCGACTCGCCACGAGCAGCACGAGCATCGTCGCGGCGAAGGTGTGCCCGAACAGCAGCAGGAACACCGCCGTCGGGTCGCCCCAGTCTGTGCCGAAGATCACCACCGAGGACACCCAGGTGACGCACATGCTCACGAGCGCGAGCAGAAAGCCCACCGCGGCCTTGCCCGCCAGCGTCGTCCACAGCGGGATCGGCGCCGCTCTCATGCGGTCGAGCGTCCCGAGCTGCCGTTCGGTGAGCAGGCTGCGCGCCGACGTCCCCGCCACGAAGAACGCGAACATCACGGCCATCCCGGCGCCGTAGTGCACCGTCATGTCGACCTCGGCCGCGGCCACCGTGTCACCGGAGATCCTCAGCGCCGGGCCGTCGGCGCCGTTGGCCTCCACGAACAGTTTGACCTCGTCGGCCGGGACCCCCGCGTCCAGCGAGGCCTTGACCGCGAGTGTCCGCGCCTCGACCAGCGCCGAGATCTGGTTCACCAGGCTCCTGGCGATGGCTCCGGCGTACGGAGCCTCCACCGACTCCAGGACCGACACCTCGCCGCCCTCTCCCGCGCTGACGCTGTCGCTGAACCCGGTGGGGAACACGATGGCCGCACCGATCTCACCCGCGTCCAGTGCGCCCCGCGCGCCGGGTTCGTCGGGGAACTGCCGGAACTCCAGCAACTCCCGCAGCTCCTCGGTCTCCATCGCCTCCCGCTGCACGCTCGCCGGGAACTCGCCGCCGTCGTCGTCGACGACACCGATCACCGTGCGCAGCGGGCCCTCGTCGTCGCCGCCGAGCGCGACACCGAACAGCGTCGCCAGCACGACCGGCGCGACGAAGGCGATCAACAACGCGGTTCCGTCCCGCAGGCGGGACCTCAGTTCATGACCGACGATCACGGCCAGAGGGCCGAGCTTGCTCGCCACGCTCACTCCTGTGGTCAGTCGCGCAGTGTGCTGCCGGTCAGGTGGAGAAACGCCGCTTCGAGGTCCGGCTCGATCACCTCGACACCCGTCACCTGCGCCACGCCGGTCACGGCGGCGAGCAGGCCGGGAAGCAGGTGCCGCCCCCCGACGGCCAGCAGTCGCACCGAGTTCTGCCCGGTGACCGCGGCCTCGGTGACGCCCTCCACGACCCGTAGCTTCTCGGCCGCGGCTTCGACGTCACCGTCGAGAACGAGTTCGACCGTGTCGGTGCCGCCGAGTTCGGACACCAGCTCCCGCCTCGTACCGTCGGCCACGACCCTGCCCTTGTCGATGATGCCGACCCGCGTGCAGACGCGTTCGACCTCTTCCATGTAGTGCGAGGTGTAGAGCAGGCTCATGCCGTCGCCGACGAGCCGCTCGACGTTGTCGAGGATCGCCACCCGGCTCTGCGGGTCGACGCCCACCGTGGGTTCGTCGAGGATCAGCAGCCTCGGCTCGTGCAGCAGTGCCACACCGATGTTGGTGCGGCGCTTCATGCCACCGGAGTAGGTCTGCACCTTGTCGTCACCGCGTTCGGTGAGCCCGACCGCCGCCAACACCTCGTCGATGCGCTGGGCGAGTCGCTTCCGCGGTAGGCCGTAGAGCCGCCCGAAGTACCGCAGGTTCTCCCGCGCGGTCAGCTCGGGGTAGAGGGCGATCTCCTGTGGCACGTAACCGATGAGCCGCTTGGCGGCCACCGGGTCGTCCCCCACGTCGATGCCGTGGACCCGCACCGACCCCTCGTCGGGTCTCAGCAGTCCCACGAGCATCGAGATGGTCGTGGTCTTCCCCGCGCCGTTCGGGCCGAGCAGGCCGTACGCCTCACCGGGCTCGATGTGGAAGCCGACCTGGTCGACCACCGTCTTGTCGCCGTACCGCTTGACCAGGTTCTCGCAGCTGAGAGCAGCGGTCATACCGTCCCCTGTGGTCCGTTTCCACCGAATGGTCCTTCGGGCTGTGAGGAGCCGACCACATTGTTGCGGAACCGCTGCGCGGACGGGTCGGTTCCGACCAAAGCGTCGAACGGTTCGTTATCGGTGACGACGTTCCACTCGAAGGAGTTGTCCACCGCGTCGGAGCCGCCCCAGTCGGCCGAGCTGGCCAGTACCAGCGCACCAGGCATGACCGAGGGCCCGGACGGGCGGTTGTCGTGCACGCGGTTGCCGACGACCGCGACCCGCTCGACCCCGATCGCGGCGATGCCCACACCGGAGATCGGCGGGCCCGCCGCGCCCAGGGCATCCGGTTCTTCGCCGCCCGCGGCGAGCGTGTTGCCGACCGTCTCGTTGCCCGCCACCAGGCAGTCCCGCACCCCGCCCGGCAGTTCACCCTCGTAGGTCTGGTGCAGCAGGAGAATGCCCGCGGCGTTGCCGTGGCAGCGGTTGCCCAACACCCTCACACGGCTGGAGTTGTCGACGAACACCCCGAACGCGCTGCCGGTGCAGTCGCTGTCGGACACGACCGCCTCCGCCTCGGGACAGAACGCGAACGCGACCCCGGCGTACTGACTCGCGCTCGCCCGGCACCGCTCCACCGCCAGGTCGCTCGACTCGCGCAGGTACAGTCCCCACACCCGGTTGTCGTCGGCCTCGACGTCTCGCAGTCGCACGCCCGAGCAGCTGTGGACGTACACGCCCGCACCGCTGAAGCCACGGACGGTCAGGCCCTCGATCTCCACGTCCGAGACCGCGTGGACCGCGATGCCGCTGACCACGCCGTCCGGTGCGTCGTGCAGCGGCGGGATCGTCGTCGGAGCCACCGCGCCGGGCACGATCACCGTGCGCCCCGAACCCGCGCCCACCAGCCTCACGCCGGGTTCGGTGAGGGCGAGGCTGCCCTCGTAGGTCCCTTCGGCGAGCCGCACCACCGTTCCCGGCCCGGCGGCGTCGAGTGCGGCCTGCACCGACTCACCCGGAGCCACGGAAACCTCGGTGCGGGCATCGGTCGCGGAACTCATGAGGACTCCTTCGCAGAGGTGACGAGTACGGCAAGGGCGACGATCACCTCGTGGTGTCGTCCCCAGCGGGCGGCGCCGACCACGGACGTCCCGTCGTGGCCCGTCGCCCCCAGTCGGGCCAGCGCCGCGTCCCGGCTGGCCCCGCGCACCACGTAGGTGCGCCTTTCGGTCAACGTGATGTCGGTGGCCGCGGTGATGGACGGCAGCGCGTCTGTCAGCAACCGTTCGGCCGGGCCGGGGACTTCGGTGTCCTCGCACGCGGCGAAGTCGTGCCAGGAGAACCCCGGAGGCCGTCCGCCCACTGCCTTGACGAAGCTCTCCTTCACCGCGACGCCGACCGCGGTGGCCAGCGCACGGTCCTCGGTGAGGTCCCGCTCGTCCGCCGCGATGACGTGCCTGGCGTACACGGCACCGTTGCGGTCGAGGGCTTCGGCCACCCTCCGCGCGTCCAGGACGTCGACGCCGAACAGCACAGCGGGCACCCTCATCCGGTGATCCGGTCGAGGAAGGACAGCAGCCGCCGCGTGTAGTCGTCCGCGCGCTCCACCATCGGGATGTGGCCGCAGTCGTCCACCGTGACGAACTCCGTGTCCGGGTGGCGCGGCACCAGTTCCCGCCACGGCTCCACCGGCGTCATCCGGTCGTGGCGGCCCCACACGTACAACGAGGGACAGCGGACCTTGTCCAGTCCGGACGGCACCCGGTAGGTACGTGTGGCACGCAGGCTGCGGGCCATCGCGACCATGGCCGGGCCGGTGGAGAGCAGCTCACCGGTGTCGCGGATCTGCTCCTCGGTGAACAGCGGCTCGCCGTGGAACAACGCGCTCAGCATGCGTTCCCGGAACTGGTCGGTGGCGAGCTTGACGCTGCCCCGCCGGTCCATGCTCAGGCCCACGTCCGGCTCGGTACTCAACCCGGGCGCGCCGCTGACGACGATGCCGCGGACCCGATCGGGGAACCGGCCCGCCAGGTCGATGGCCACCAGCCCGCCCAGCGAGTTGGCGCAGACGACGACCTCGCTGGCTCCCACGTCGTCGCACGACTCCAGGAACGCGTCACCGAGCCGTTCGATGGAGCCCGCCACTCTCGCGTCGACCGCGCAGATCGCCTCGTTCGTGCGCAGCACCGGCCAACCCGCCCGCGACAGGGCGTCGAACGGGTGGTCCCAGATCCACTTGCCCGCGAACAACGCGGACATGAAGGCGACGAGGGGCCGGTCCGCGGGGGTGTTGTAGTGCTCGGCGGTGAAGGTGGGCAACGGACCTCACTCCTCGCTTCGGGGGAACAGGGGGCTGGGCGGAGGCGTCCACCCGCAGTCGCACGACGCGCCGTCGGCCCCAGCGGCATCGGGGGGCGCGGAGACCATCGTGTCGCAGGAGGGACACCGCACGTAGAGGCTGTCGCGTTCGAGTTGCCACACACTGGTGTAGGCGCCGGTGCACAGACCGCCCCGGAAGAACCTGCGCATGGCACGCTGGTGCGGCCTCGCGTGCACGGCACGGACGGCGGCGAGCGAGTCGAACGCGCTGAGGGTGTACTTCCGGTCGCCGATCTCGAAGATCGCCGCGCCGAGGAAGCCCTTGGTGGTGCTCAGTGATCTGACCACTTCGGTGCTGAGCAGCGTGACGTCGGCGCCCTCCTCCTCGTCCCGGACGTCGAGCCAGGTCAGGGTGAACGCGGCGGGCCGGGTGGCGCGGTCGGTGCCGGAGCGGAAACTCGTGCCGTACTGCAACTCCCGGGTGGGTGGGGGCAGGAACCGGGCGCTGTGGCCGAGCGAGTCGGCGACGTCAAGACGGTCGTAGTAGCGCCGCGCGTGGACCTGCCCCGCCACGAGGGTGAGCACGTCACAACCCCGCACGCCGGTCACCGCGGCATCGCCCCCGGTGACCGGGATGCCGAGGTAGGACGCGCGCTGCGGGGCGGAGAGCGTCCACGTGATCACGGCGGTGGACCCGGCGTCGGCGACGGACTCCACCTCCAGCGTCCACTTCGGAAACCGCAGGAACACCGTGTCGAGGTGGTGCCTCAACGCCTCGCCCGTCACCGGCTCGGGAGTGTCGGGATCGGCGAAGGACGTGACCACGGCGGCCACCTCCTCGGCACTACCGTCCCGCCACGCCGACACCCAGCTTCGCGCGGTCTCCGTGAGGTTCATCCGTTCCCGTCCTCGTCATTCTCGGGGCCGTCCTCGGGCAGTGGCGCGGACGCCAGCGCCACGGCGAGCGCCAACCCCGCCGCATGGCTGATCGACACCCCGACGCGCGTGCCCGGCTCCACCCGGCCACGCAGCGCCCCTCGAAGTCGCACGCCGGGCGGGTGTCCGTGCAGGCACGCCGCCGTGCGGCCGCAGAGCGGTGACGGGCGGGGAAGGATCTCCACCTCGCCGAGCCGTCCGGCGGCCGGGTCCCCGTCCACCCCCAGCAACCGCAGTACGGCGTACTTGGCGGCGAGCCGTCCCGCCCAGTGCTGGACGGTCCGGCCCCTGCTCGAACGCACGCGCTCGGCGTGGGTGAAGACCGCCTCCAGCGGCAGCGGGTCCACCAGCGCGTCCGGCGTGCTGATCCCGCCGAACGGCACGGCCGCGCTTCCCCACGGCGTCCCGTACGTCATGTCGCGGTCCTCCCCGCCAACGCGCGCAGCGCGGTGGGTGCCGACATGCTGACGCAGCGGACACCCTCGGTGCGCAGCATTCCCGTCAGCGCCTTACTGTCGCCCACCTCGACACACTGGTCCACGCCGGACAGTGCGCGCATGGTCGACGTCCACCGGACCCTCCCGGTGAGCTGCCCGATCAGGGCGTCGACGATCGTGGGGAGGTCGGTGGTCGGCTCGGCGGTGACGTTGGGGATCACGGGGATCTCCGGTGGCCGCATGGGTGCCGAGCGCACCGCCTCGGCCCAGCCGTCCACCGCACCCGCCATCAACGGCGAGTGGAAGGCGTTGCTCACCTTCAGCGGCACGATCTTGCGGGCGTCGGCCGCCGCCGCCGTGAACCGTTCGATCGCCCGCGCCGAGCCCGACACCACGGTCTGGTCGGCCGTGTTCTCCAGGCCCACCACCAGGGGCTCGTCCGGCGCGGCCACCTGCGCGGCGAGCTGCTCGACCCGTTCCACCGGCAGGCCCAGCACCGAGGCCATCGCGCCGGTCTCCGCGAGCTCGGACATCAGCCGGGACCGGGCGGCCACCAGCCGGATCGTCGTGTCGACGTCCAGCACTCCCGCGGCGCACAGGGCGCTGAGCTCACCGACGCTGTGTCCCGCCACGACGTCCGGGGTGTGCCCCCGGTCCCGCAGCACCGAGAGCGCGGCGAGGTTGCACGCCGTCACGGCGGGCTGGGCGTGCGCGGTGTCCACCAGCAGAGGCAGCGGACCCCGCGCGCACAACGGGCTGATCGGTTCCGGCAACAGCTCGTCCACCCGCCGCACCACCGCGCCGCCGACGGGGTCACGCCGCAGCCAGCCGCCCATGCCGACCCGTACGGTGCCCTGGCCGGGGAACACGAAACCGATCACCACGTCCTCCGCTCCCGGGTCAGAGCCTGCGCCTGCGGGTCGGCATCGTCGCGGGCTTCTCGGTGCCGAGGAAGCCCGTCAGCAACTTCGTGGTCAGCTCCGGCTGGTCGAGCGGAATCCAGTGGCTGGAGTTCTCGACGCGCTCGTAGCGCCACGGGCCCTTGACGAACTTCGCCGAGCCGGTCATGCCCTCCTCCAACATGGCCTGGTCCCCCGTGGACCACACCCCCAGCGTCGGAGCGAGCACGGGCGGGAAGTTCCGTTCCACGCGCAGCTCGGCCTCGGGCGACCGGTTGGCCCGGTACCAGTTCAGCGCCGCCGTCAGCGCACCCGGCTTCGCGAGCTCCCGGGGGTAGCGCTGGTAGTCGCCCTCGGTGCCCATGATCTCCTTGAACAACCGCCAGCCGTTGCGCCGCAACAGTTGTTCGCTCACCCCGGGGAACTGGTAGAAGAGCATGTACCAGCTCGCCCTGCGCTGCTCGATCGTCGGCGTCGAGAAGACGCCCGGGTGACCCACCGAGAACACCGCGAGGTGGTCGACCCGGCGGGGCATGAGGAACGCGTACATCCACGCGATGGCCGCGCCCCAGTCGTGCCCGACGAGGTGGGCCTTGGAGATGCCGAGGTGCTGTGTCAGACCCACGACGTCGTTGACGATCGTGCGCATGTCGTAGGCCTCGATCTCCTGCGGCTTGCCGGACTCGCCGAACCCGCGCAGGTCGGGTGCGATGACCCGGAAACCGGCCTCCACCAGCGGATCGATCTGGTGGCGCCACAGGTAGTGGGAGTCGGGGAAGCCGTGCAGCAGCACGACGGGGTCTCCCTCGCCCTTGTCCACGTAGGCCAGGTCCACCCCGTTGACGTGGACCGAGTCGGTGAGCAGTGTCTGTCTGGCGATCATGCGGTCTCCCTGAACAGGCGCTCCGCGAAGAACTCGCTGAAGCCGAACTCCGGAACTTGCTCCGGCGGAACCATGTTGAGCAGGCCGAGCACCTGGGCTGCGGGGTTCTCGGCCATGAGCTTGCGGGCACGGCGTCGGCGTTCCGTCGCCTCGGGTCCGAACTCGCACTGCAACTTCGCGATGATCGACGCCCCGAACACCAGCCGCTTCATGCGGGCCTCGCGTTCGGTCAGGTACGGCTCGAACGCCTCGGGTGACCAGTCGCTCTCGGACAGCAGGATGTCGCACACGACCCGGACGTCGCGCAGCGCGCAGGACAGTCCCGTGCCGAGCACCGTGTCCGCGTTGCCCGCCTCGTCACCGACGAGCACCGCGCCCTCCGCGACGATGGACTGCTCCGGCCGCAGCGTCATCGAAGGCCACACCTTGAGCGGGCCGATCGGCTTCGCGGCGGCGTAGACGGACTTGCCGCCGTCCGGCAGGGAGTCCAGCTCGAAGTCGGCGAGGAAGCGTTCCACTCCCCCGGCGCCGCGGTACCGGTGCTTGTTGTGCGTGGGGAAGTTGATGTACAGCCGGGCCCGGCCGTCGCCCTGGGGGAAGACCATGAAGTTCTTCTCGCCCTCGGTGCCCATCGCCTGGACGTCCATCGGCCAGTCGTCGAGCCCCTCGACCCGCACACCACCGCCCCAGTGGTGCACGGCCGTCCTCATCGAGACACCGATCTGCCTGCCCACCCTGCCGCCACGACCGGTCGCCCCGATGATCATCCGCGCGCGGACCTCGTGGGGCTCGCCGTCGAGCTGGTAGCGCACGGAGGGCTCCCGGCCCGCCGTCACCTCACAGCGCTGCGCGCCCATCACGACCTTCGCCCCCGAGTCGGCCGCCTGCTCGGCCATCGCCTCGCACACCGTGTGATGCGGGAATCCCAGCGGGCCGCCGACACCGGGTACGAAGTGCGTCATGTCGACGGTCTCCGCCTCGTCCGGAGCCACCACCTCGTCCCACTGGGTCCACTCGCGGATCTCCCAGCCACCACCGAACGCGATGGCCTCGTCCACACCGAGTCGCTGTGCCTCCTGCATGCCCCACGGCGCGAACCACTCGCCGCGGACGATGTCGGTGTAGGACTCCTGTTTTTCGAGCAACACCACCGACAGTCCGTTCGCGCTCAGGTAGGCGGCGGCCGCCGTACCCGCCATGCCGCCACCCACGATGACGACGTCGGTGTCTTCCACACTCATGCCTGCCACCTCTCCCAACTCGTGCGCGACTTCGCCGGATACCGCTTGGCGGGAGCGAAGTCGGTGCCGACCGTGTACGCCACGGGCACCATGCACACCTGTGTCACCCCGGCCGGGATGCCGAGCAGCTCGCCGACGCGCCGCTCGAACGGAAGGTGCATGCACGTGATCGTGCTGCCCAGTCCTCGGCTACGGAGCGCGAGCTGGAACGACCAGACGGCGGGGAAGATCGAGCCGTAGAAGATGCTGGCCCGCATGGCACCGATGCGGACGTCGTCGCGGGCCGTCGCCGCGTCGTCGGCCCGCGACCGCAGCCACTCGGTGTCGATCGCGCCGATGTCCGGTGGCCTGCCCAGCACGCACGGGACGACGAGTACCGGCACCCTCGCGATGTCGCGGGCCAGCTGTGCGGCCGAGTCGTTGTTGCGCTGCGCCTGACGGCTGTTGCGTCGCCGCCCCGACGCGGTCCAGACCTCCTTCTGGTGGAAGCGCCACGAGATGTCGAACAGCTCCGCGAGCTGTTCCTTCACCGACGTCTCGGTGATGACGACCCAGCGCCAGTTCTGCTGGTTGTTGGCCGTGGGCGCCTGCACGGCGACCTCCAGCGCCTCCTCGATCACCTCCCGGGGCACGGGCCGCTCGAAGTCCAGCCTGCGCCGCACCGAACGCGTGGTGGTGAGCAGGCGGTCGGTTTCGAGCACGTCGAAAGGTGCCGACGTCATACCGCCCCCAGCAGTGTCACGCCGCGCACGGACCCCGGTGCGGAACTGAGCACCAGCGCGGTCCGCACACTCGCGACCGCGTCGGGTTTCGTGAGGTAGTCGCCGAGCGTTCCGACGCGAGGACTCGCCAGGTCCACGAGTGCGGGTGCGACGCCGTCGCGCACCGCCAGCGCCCCCAGGGCGAGGTTCAGGGCCCCGGTCGCCGAACGCAGGTCACCTGTCAGTCCCGCCGACGCGGTGAGCGGTCCACCCGGTGCGGCGGAGAGGACGGCGCGGGCCTCCGAGGCGTCGTCCTCGCCGCCCAAGGCGGACCCGACCACGAGGTCGGCGCCCTCGCCCGCCACGGCGGCGATGCCGCGCTCGACGAGTGTCGCCTCGTCATCACCGACCACCGAGGTGTGGGACGAGCCCAGCACCCTGGCGTACGGGGTGGCGCCGCGCGCGGCCGCGTGCTCGGCCGACTCCACCACCAGACACACCGCACCGGACGCCGTCGCCACGGCGGCGGAGTCCGCGTCGTACGGGGTCACCGTGGTTGGGGCGGACGCACCCTCCACCGCCTCGTCCGCGGCCACCACCAGCACCACCTCGGCCTTGCCGCAGCGGATGGCCTCCATCGCGCAGTCCAGGGCGATCGAAGCCGACGCGTTGCCGTTGCAGATCGTGGTCGTGACACCGCGCAGCCCCAGGGTCTGGCACACCGCGCCGCCGGTCGCGTTCAGCACCACGTTGGAGAAACTCAGCACAGCCGGCTTGTTCGGGTTGGCCAGCACGCTCTCGTCGAACCCCAGGGTGCTCTCCACCGACCCCGCGGCGGTGGCGAAGACGACGCCGACGTTCTCCAGCGCCGACCTGCCGAGCTTCAACCGCGCGTCCTCCCACGCCAGCCGCGAGGCGGCGATCGCCATGCGCGACAGGTGGTTCATGTGCCGCCACAGTGAGCGCGGCGCGAACGTCCGGCCGTCCAGCACGGGTTCGGCGCCGACGGCGGTGCGGCCCTCGGCGAGTGCCCGCGCGAGCTGGTCGACCCCCGTGCCGAGACCGAGCACGGGCCCGATTCCGGTGATCACGGCTTCCTTGGCCGGCAGTTCGGTGTACTCGCGCTCCGGTTCCGGTTTGCGCAGCACGAGCGAGGCGTTGTTGCCGCCGAACGCGTAGTTGTTGGACACGACGACGTCCATCGGCAGCGCTCGCGACGTGTTGGGCACGAAGTCCAACGTCGCCGAGGCGACGGCCTCGTCGGTGAACCCGATGGTGGGTGGCGCGGCCCCGTGCCGGAGCGCGAGCACGCTCGCCACCGCCTCCACCGCTCCCGCCGCACCGAGGGTGTGGCCGATGAAGGACTTGATGCTGCTGGTCGGCACCGCCCCCGCACGCTCGCCGAAGACGGTGCGCATGACCTTCTTCTCCATCGCGTCGTTGGCCGGCGTTCCCGTGCCGTGTCCGTTGACGTAGTCGACGTCGTCGGTGGTCAGTCCCGCGTCGGCCAACGCCCGCCGCACCGCGCTGACCCCGCCGCGTCCCGTGGGGTCGGGGGCGGTGGCGTGGTAGGCGTCGGCGGACAGCCCGTATCCCGCCACCTCGGCGAGCGGCTCGGCGCCGCGCGCGAGTGCCCGGTCGAGTGGCTCCACCACCAGGAACGCCGCACCCTCACCCAGGTTCAGCCCGTCGGAACGGCTGTAGGGCGCGCACGGCCGTGAGCTGAGCGCCTGAAGCCCCGCGAAACCCGCGTACGTGCCGAACAGCAGCGGGTCCACGCCACCGGCCAGCACGACGTCGGCCTCACCGGTGAGGATCTTGTCCTTCGCCAGGCCGACGGCGTTGCCTCCCGCCGCGCACGCCGTGGACACCAGGATGCGGGGGCCACCCGCACCGAGGCGCCTTCCCACCGTGTCGGCGGTGGCGTGCATCGGTTGGTAGGCCCCCACTCCGTCGGGCGTGGCCTGGCACTTGCCCAGCACCAACCCGAACCGTTCGGCGGGAACCTCGTCGAGGCGCGCGTGTGCCACGGCCTGGCGCGCCGCGGCCAGTGCCAGCCGGGCTGTCCGGTCGAGACGGTGGTCCGCCTCGGGCAACTGCCCGTCGATCCACTCGTCCGGCACCTGGCCCGCGAAGCGGGCCTCGAACGCGGAGAACCGCTCGTCGCGCACGGCGGTGATGCCGGACTCGCCCGCCATGAGCCGCCGCCAGAACTCGTCCGCGTCACGGCCCACCGCACAGATCACCCCGACCCCGGTGATGACGACAGGGCGCAGCACCATGTTCGCTCCTCACTCGCCTCGCGGCGATCAGATGATCGGGGTGCTCCAGCTCTTCGGCGTGATGTACGGGCTCGTCAGCGTGGTCACCTCGGCGTCACCGACCGACAGCGTCAGCCCCGCCGCGGCCAGCTCGGGAGCGACCCTGGCCAGCCCGAGGGTGGTGCCGAGCGCGATGCTGCGGGCTGCGTGGACGACTTCGCCGACCTGCTCTCCGTCGACCGTCACCGGCGTACCGGGCTCGGGCACCGAGTCCCCGCCGGAGAAGCCGATCGTGCGCCGCTTGGCGGGCGCGTTGAACGCGGCCAGCACCGCGTCCCTGCCGAGGAATTCCTCCTTGGTGATGTCCACGAGCCAGTTCGCGCCCATCTCGATGATGTCCGCGCCGGTCGCCTCGTGGCGCACGACGGGCTGACGCACCTCGAGCATCGCGAGCTCCAGAGCCTCGTACCCGGCGGGCAGGGCCTGCTCGACGGCTTTGCTCCACAGCTTCTCCACCGAGGTGGCCGAGGCGATGACCTTGTAGCCGTACTCGGCCGTCGACCCGGTGCGCGCGAAGACGATGTCCTCGCCGTCCCACGTCGTGTCGACCACGGACTCGAACGGCAGCGCCGCCAACTCGCCGTCGATGAGTCTGCCGACCACGCCCCACGCGTAAGGGCCTTCCAGCGCGAGCACGACCAGCTCGCCGGTGCGGTCGGTGATCGTCACATCGTCGCCCGCCTGCGCCCGCAGGTGTTCCAGCAGGAGTGCACCGTTACCGACCGAGCTCTCCAGCAGCAGCCCGTCCTCCCGGCCCCACACCACGACCTCGTCCACGACGGAACCCTCGGCGTCGAGCACGAGGCTCGTCATGCAACGCTCGGCCGTCAGGTACTCGACGTCCCGCGCGAGCACCCGCTGCGCGTACTCCACCGCACCGTCGCCCGTGATCTCGATCAACCGCGCGCCGGAGAGGTCGAACACGGCGGCGCGGTTGCGGATCGCGTCGTACTCCTGCTCCAGAGTCGAGTAACGCAGGGTCGCGGTGGCCTCACCGACGGTGCCGTACACCGTGCCTTCCGGATGCGCCGAACGCAGCGGCGAGGTCAGGGTTGGCGTGTCATTCACGGGTTTTCAGACCTTTCCGTTCGAACTGGTAGCGGCCGGGTCGGCGATCGTGATCGATCCTTCGGCGACGACGGCGCCGTCCACCCTGGCGTTGACCTTGTACTCGCAGAAGCCGCGGCCACCCGCGGTGCGTTCCGAAGTCAGCAGCAGCGAGTCCCCCGGCCTCACCGGACGCCGGAACCTCATCGAACGCACCCCGGCCAGGTAACCGATGGGACCCGCCCCAGCGAGCGCGAAGACCACTCCGGACAGTTGTGCCAGCGCCTCGGCGACCAGCACGCCGGGGAACACGGCGTCGGCCGGGAAGTGCCCCTGGAACCACGGCTCCGTGGCGGTGACGTTCTTGGTTCCGACTCCCCTGACACCGGGTTCGACCCGCTCGACCCGGTCGAGCAGGAGCATCGGCCACCGGTGCGGCAGGATCTGTCGAATGCGGTCGTTGTCCAGGCCCGTCAGGGTGGCGGTCGGCTCGCTCGTGGTCGTCATGCCGCGCGCTCGCCCGCCCCGGGTTCCGTCTTCGGCAGGTCGGGGTTGACGTACTCGGCCAACCGCGAGACCGAACCGAACACGGACATGTCGCTGTCGTAGAGCGCCACGCCGAACTCGGCCTCGATGGCGACGTAGAGTTCGAGCACGTCGAGGCTGTCGAGTTCGAGGCCCCTGCCGAACAGCGGCTGGTCGTCGGTGATCCACTCCGGTTCGATCGGCAGGTCGAGCCGCGACACGATCATTTTCTTGATCTGGGCGCAGGTCTGCTGTCGTGCGGCTGCGGCGGCACGGAGTTCGTCGATGGTCACAATCTCCTCCGAAGGTGCTGTGCTCAGCCGAGACCGCCGCCGTTGGCGACGAACGTCTCGCTGGTGATGTAGGAAGCCCGATCCGAGGCCAAAAAGGTCACCAGGTGGGCGATCTCCTCGGGCCGGCCCATCCGGCCGAGCCGGATACGCGAGGCGTAGTTCTCCCGCAGCTTCGTGGGAATCATCCTGGTCATATCGGTCTCGACGAAGCCGGGGGCGACCACGTTGACCCGCACCCCGTAGGGCGCGGCCTCGTACGACAACGCCTTGCTGAACGCGATGATCGCGCCCTTGGAGGCGACGTAGTTGGTCTGGCCGGGGAAACCGCCGTCGAGCCCGCTGGCCGAGCTGAGGGTCACGATGGAACCACGGCGCTGGTGCTGCATGATGCGCAGTGCCTCACGGCACGCGAAGAACGTGCCCTTCATGTTGATGCCCATCGTCTCGTCGAACAGGTCACTGCTCATCGCCACGAGGTGCTTGTCGCGGGTGACTCCCGCACTGGTCACGAGGACGTCGAGCCTGCCGTGCTCCGAGCGCAACGACCGGAACATCTCGCGGACGGCGCCCTCGTCGGTGACGTCGGCCCGGATGGTCGACGCCGACCCCCCGTTCGACTCGATCCGTGCGACCAGTTCCTTGGCCGCCTCCTCCGAACGGGAGTAGTTGATCACCACGTGGTTCCCGTTGGCGGCGAGGTCGAGCGCCACCGCCCGACCGATTCCACGGGACCCACCGGTGACCAGAGCGACCGAGCCTGCTGCGAACATCCGCGACTCCACAAGGGTTTCCGGCGCTTGTCGGACTGCGCCCGTCGGCGTGCCGGCCCAACGTACTGAATCGGGATTTCACCGACTTATCACGCGAATATCAGCACCTTGACCGGGGTTCTCGCGGTGCTTCACGCTCAAGCGCATGGCTGACCTCGAGGTGGACGTCCTCATCGTCGGCGGAGGGCCCGTCGGCCTCACCGCGTCACTGGAGTGTTCCCGGCACGGACTGACCTCGTTGCTGGTCGAACGGCACGAGAGCACGTCGATCTTTCCCAAGGCACGGCTCGTGTCCACCCGCACGATGGAGCTGGTCCGCGCGTGGGGGCTGCAGGACGAGGTGGAGCGCCTCGGGTTGCCCAGGGAGGAGAGCCTCGCCGTCGGCGTGGGCAGTTCGCTGACCGCGCCGGACTTCCATCGCGAGGTCGCTCCCATCGTGGAGGACGCGCCGCAGAGCCCGACCTACACCTACATCTGCGCGCAGGACAAGTTCGAGGTCGTCCTCAAACGCACGGCCGAGTCGATGCCCGGCGCGGACGTCCGGTTCGCCACCACGATGACGTCTCTGACGCAGGACTCCGACGGGGTGTCCGCCGTGGTCGAGTCGGCGGCAGGCACGTTCACGGTCCGCGCCGCCTACGCGGTGGCCGCCGACGGAGCACGCAGCGGTGTCCGGCAGCGGCTCGGCATCGGGGTGGAGGGCCCGCCCCCGCTCGGACACATGATCAGCATCATGTTCGACGCCGACCTCGTTCCCCTGCTGCACGACCGGATGTGCGCGCTGTACTTCCTCAGAAGCACCATCCCGTGCGCCGTCGAAGCCGTCGACAACCAACGCCGCTGGATCGTCCAGACCGGGTACGACCCCGAGGAGGGCGGCAGCGCGGCGGACTTCACGCCGGAGTTCTGCGTTCACCTGGTGCGGGAGGCGGTCGGGGTGCCCGACCTGGACGTGGAGCTGGTGGGCATCATGCCGTGGCTCCAACAGGCCGTGACGGCCGAGCGGTTCCGTGACGGGCGGATCTTCCTCGCGGGCGACGCGGCGCACGTGTCCACCCCGCAGGGCGGGTTCGGCATGAACTGCGGCATCCAGGACGCGCACAACCTCGTGTGGAAGCTCGCCGCCGTGCTGAAGGGGCTCGCGGGCGAGGGACTGCTCGACACCTACTCCGCCGAACGGCATCCCGTCGGACAGCGCACGGTCGCCGAGAGCCTCGACAACGCGTTGATCACCTTCCGCATGATGGAGGGTGAGCTGACGATGAAGGAGGCCATCGCACTACAGGCGGGCAGGAGACGCAGTGAGGGTCTGGTGCTCGGGTTCCACTACGAGTCGGCCGCGGTGGTTCCGGACGGCACCCGGCCGCCCGAACCGGACGATCCCTACCGCACCTACGTCGCGACGGCCCGGCCCGGCCACCGCGCCCCGCACGTCGTGGTGAGTCGCAACGGCACGAACATGTCCACTCTGGACTTGATGGGCACGGGTTTCACCCTGTTCACCCCTGACGGGAGCGGCTGGGCGAAGGCGGCGGAGGAGGCCGGCACCCGCACCGGCGTGCACGTCGTGCCCATCGAGGTCTCCCCGAGGGCGGGCGGAAACGTCGCCGTCACCGCACCACGGTGGGCCGAGGTCTACGGAGTGAGCCCGACGGGAGCGGTGCTGGTCCGGCCGGACGGTCACGTGGCCTGGCGGGTCGCCGACGGCACGGCGAGCGCGGAGGTCCTCGTGGAGGTCCTGGACACCGTCCTCACGCGGACACCGTAGGGGACTGCACGCGGAGTACCGGAGGCGCGGGCGAGTTCAGCCCCGCCGCGGCACGCCGGAGCAGCACCGGGTTCCCACCTGCCATGCCCGCGATGCGCACAGCGTCCCGCGACTGCCGGTCGACCCAGTCCTCACCCAACAGCAGGGCGAGCAACTCGCGTGACTCTCCCGGCGGCAGCGGGCCGAGCACGCTGCGCCGTGCTCCCTGCCGCACGACCAGGTCGCTCAGCGGATCGCGGCTGGTGACGAGCACCCGGCAGTCGGAGCATCCCGGTAGCAGCGGCAACACCTGGGCCACGTCGACGGCGTCGTCGAGCACCACGAGAAGCCTCTTGCGGGCGACCGTGCTGCGGTAGAGGGCGACCTTCTCGGCGAGGTCGCCCGGCACGGACTGCGGTGCCACGCCCAGTGCGTGCAGGAAACGGTCGAGGACCGCGGACGTGGGCACCGGCCTCCCACTCGGGTCGCGCAGATCGGCGAACAACTGGCCGTGCGGGAACCGCTCCGCCCGCTGGTGTGCCCACCGCAGCGCGAGAGCCGTCTTGCCCACGTCGCCCGGCCCGCACAACACCATCGTGCCGGGGGCGTCCGGGTGGTCGGCGAGTGCCTCGTCGAGAGCCCGCAGCTCCTGTCCCCGGCCCGCGAAGGGCACCGGTTGCCTCGGCAGTTGCGAGGGAATGGTGGACGCCGGCGCGACAGGAAGGGACAGTGGCACGGGGGAAGGCGACAGCGCGGGAGCGTCCCGCAGGATGCGCTCGTGAAGTTCCCGCAGCTCGGGGCCGGGTTCGAGCCCGATCTGCTCCACCAGGACACGGCGGGCGTCCTGGTAGGTCCGCAACGCCTCCGCCCGCCGTCCCGAGCGGTACTGGGCGAGCATGAGCTGCGCCCTCGCGCGTTCCCGCAGTGGCTGCTCCGCCACCACGGCGGACAACTCGGCGACGATACGGTCGTGCCTGCCGAGCTGGAGTTCGAGCTCCGCACACGTCTCCACGGCGTCGAGGCGGGCCTCGTGGAGCCGGTGCGCTTCGACACGCATGCCCGGCAGGTTCTCGAACGGCATACCCCGCCACAGGCCCAGCGCCTCGCGTAGCAGTGCCACGGCGGCAAGCCGGTCGCCCGCGGCGGCCTTCGCCGCGGCGCGCGCGGTCAGTGACCCGAACCGGAGCCAGTCCGCCGCGTTCTCCTCCAGCCGGATGAGATAGCCGGGGCTCGCGGTGCCGATGGCCTTGTCCAGTCCCACGACGCTGAGCGCGCGGCGCAGCCGGGACACGCAGATGGCCACCTGGCTGCGCGCGCTGGCGGGAGGCTCGCCACCCCAGACGGCACCGATGAGCCGGTCGACGCTGACCACCCGGTTCGCATCCAGTACGAGACTGGCCAGAACGGCCCGTTCGCGGGCCCCTCCGACCCGGATCTCCCGCTCCGCCCGCATGACGCGGACGGGGCCCATGATCTGGATCTGCACCGGGCCGACCATCAGTGTCCCCGCGCCAGGTGGTCCTCGATGCGTTCCGCTGCGCGGGCCGCGCCTCCGGCCTCGGCCACCGCCTTGCTCATCCGCTCGGCCGCCTCGGCCGCGGCCCGGTCGGCCAGCACCGAGCGGACGGCCTCGGCGAGCACCTCCGGGGTGATGTCGGCCGGGTCGATCACCACGCCGAGTCCGAGTTCGCCGATCCGCCACCCGGTGGGCCGGTCCAGCGCGGAGGTGGGGACGCACACCAGCGGTGTGCCCGCGCGCAACGCCTCCATCACCGTGCCCATGCCTCCGTGGGTGACGCACAGGGCCGCGTGTTCGAGCACGGTCACGTGCGGTACCCAGCGGTGCACCTCGACGTTCGGCGGAAGCGCACCGAGGCTCTCCGGGTCGGTCCCCTCCGCCACGGTCAGCACCGCGTGCCACGGCCGGCCCCGGAACGCCTCGACACACGCGCGGAAGATCTCCTCGTGTTCGTTGAACACGGCGCCGAGTGACACCAGCACGACGGGTTCCTCACCGCCGGGCGGAGTCCACTCCCCGAGGAAGTCACGGTCGCCCACGCACGGCCCGACGAACGTGAACCGCTCGTCGAAGCTGTCCCCCTCGTACTGGAACTCGCGGGGAATCGTCACGAGACTGCACTCGGGGACCTCGAACCAGAGTTCGTGCGGCGGGGTGTCCACACCGTGGGCGTGGCTCAGCTCGCCGATCCGGCGCATCGTCGTGCCGACCCACTCGGGCAGCTCCGCCGGCTTCTCGGTGGCGGGGCCGTCGCCGCCCGCGTCGTTGTACATGGCGTTGAGGTAGGAGAACTTCTCGTTCGACGCGAAGAACGGGATGAGCTGCACCGAGGGAACTCCCCAGCGCCGCGAGAGGATCCGGCCCGCGTAGAGCACCGACGTGTCGTAAACGACGCCGGCCACCTCACCGATGCCCTCCACTTCGGACACGGCTGTGTGGAGCATCGCCGCGCTCTCGTCCAGCAGCACGGAGAGCAGGTACCCGGGATCCTCGGCGAGGCGGGTGAAGTCGGCGTCCCGGTAGTGGGAGTCGTACGCCAGCACGGTCGCGCCCGTGGCAGCGACGATGTCACGCATGCTGGGCGCCGTCAGGTACAGCACCTCGTGACCTCGGCGCACCAGCTCGGCCACCATGGCCAGGCTCGGAATGACGTGCCCGTGGTCGGGATGGCACAGAAACAGGATCTTGCGTGGCATGTCGGCTCCCACCGGGGATCGGACTCGGCGGCACGGGAACGCAGCGGATCACGCGCTGATCAGGCACTACGGCCGCCGCCGACAACGTAAAGCCGACACGAGGCGACCGAAACCCCTACCCGCTCCCCTATCCCCCACGGAGGTGTCCGATACGCGGAACGGAGCAGTGGCGCCGCCCCTGGCAGGGCCGGTCCGCCCTCCTCACCCGCCGGATTAGGGGTTACCCCTATGGCCTCGCCCGTACCTATGCTGGCGGCAAACCGCGCGAGCCGAAGGGCGACAGGGACGACGATGCCAACGCTGGTCTGGGACTACCTGCACGAATACCACGACGAGCACGACGACATCCTCGACGCGGTGGAGACGGTGTTCTCGTCGGGCCGGCTCGTCCTCGGACGGAGCGTTTCGTCGTTCGAGGCGGAGTTCGCGGACTACCACGGCGTCTCCCACTGCGTCGGCGTCGACAACGGCACCAACGCGATCCGGCTCGCGCTCCAGGCCATGGGCATCGGCAGGGGCGACGAGGTGATCACCGTGTCGAACACGGCGGCGCCCACGGTCGTGGCGATCGACGCCGTCGGCGCCACCCCGGTCTTCGTCGACGTCGACCCCGACACCTACCTGATGAACGTCGAGCAGGTCGAGGCGGCGATCACGGCCAGGACGCGGTGTCTGCTGCCCGTCCACCTCTACGGGCAGTGCGTCGACATGGCACCGCTGCGCGAGTTGGCCGACAGGCACGGCCTGCTCGTCCTGGAGGACTGCGCCCAGGCTCACGGCGCCCGTCACCACGGCAGGGTGGCCGGGTCCATGGGCACGGCGGCGGCGTTCTCCTTCTACCCCACGAAGGTGCTGGGCGCCTACGGTGACGGGGGCGCGACGATCACCGACGACGCCACCGTCGACGCCAACCTCCGCCGTCACCGCTACTACGGGATGGAGCAGCGGTACTACGTCGTCGAGACGCCGGGGCACAACTGCAGGCTCGACGAGGTGCAGGCCGAGATCCTGCGGCGCAAGCTGCGCAGGCTCGACGGCTACGTCAAGGGCAGGCAGGCCGTCGCCGACCGTTACGCCGAGGCGTTGTCCGACACCGAGCTCGTGCTGCCGACCACCGCCGAGGGCAACACGCACGTGTACTACGTGTACGTCGTGCGTCATCCCCGCCGTGACGAGATCCTCGAAGCCCTGAAGGCCCACGACATCCAGCTCAACGTCAGCTACCCGTGGCCGGTGCACACGATGACGGGCTTCGCCCACCTCGGCTACGCAGAAGGCAGCCTGCCGGTCACGGAGGCGGTGGCGAAGGAGATCTTCTCCCTGCCGATGTACCCGTCGCTGCCCCGCGAAACGCAGGACCGCGTGATCGACGCGCTCAGGTCGGTGCTGGCCACGGTCTAGTAGCGGTCCTGCGGGCAGTCGGCGGGCTCGACCCGCTAGTGTCCTCGCGTGACCGAGCCCTCACTCCAGACGACAGCGGAGGCCTACGACGCCGTCGCCGTCCTCTACGCCGAATTCGCTCGCGACGCATTCGACGCCTTTCCCCTGGATCGCGCCGTGCTCGCCGCCTTCGCCGAACTCGTGCGGACCACCGGTTCCGGAACCGTCGCCGAGCTGGGCTGCGGCCCCGGCCAGACCACCGCGCACCTGCGGGATCTGGGGCTCGACGTCTTCGGCGTCGACCTGTCGCCAGTGATGATCGAGCTGGCCCGTGAGGCCTACCCGGACCTGCGGTTCGAACACGGTTCCATGGACGCTCTCGACCTCGCCGACGGAGCGCTCCACGGCATCGTGTCGTGGTATTCGATCATCCACACCCCACCGCGTGACCTGCCCTCGTACTTCGCCGAGTTCCGCCGCGTACTCGCGCCCGGCGGCCACCTCCTGCTCGCCTTCTTCGAGTCGGAGGGCGGACCGCTCACGACGTTCGACCACAAGGTGACGACGGCCTACCGGTGGCCGATCGACGACCTCGCGGAGCTGGCGGGCGAAGCGGGGTTCACCGAGATCGGCAGGATGCTGCGGGAACCGGGCGAGGGGGAACGGTACCGCCGGGGTCACCTGCTGATGCGCCTGGCGGGCGTGACCGGGGCGAACGAATAGCGTCGGGGCTGTCAGGGAGCTGTCGGCGGCCGGTCACGTCACGGCCAGGCTCCGCAGGCACAGCAGCAGGCTGCGCGCCTGGATGTTGACGTAGAAACTGTGCCGCAACAGCTCGTCGTACTGGGACAGCGTCAGCCAGCGGTAGTCGGGGTCGTCGGCGGCGACGTCCGCGTCGGTCTCCACGATCACGTACCGGTTCTGCGCCCCCAGGAACCGGCCGCCCTCCTCGGACAGCACCGTGTCGAACCGGATCCGCTCCGAGCGCAGCACCTCGTCGAGGAACCGGGGACGCGCCGCGTCGGGAAGCACGTCGTAGTTCTCGGGAGTGCACTGCACGGTGGGGGCGAGCTCGACGACGTCGGCGTAGCCGGGCTCGGTCCTCGCGTGGGTGAGCACGTGCAGCACACCGTCGATCGTCCTGACGAGGAAGGCGATCACGCCCGTGCCCACCGGCTCGATCATCGGCTGTGACCACGCACCGACCTCCCGGCCCTCGGCCTTCACGTGCACGCCGACGACGGAGAAGAAGCGACCGCTGCGGTGGGAGATCACACCGTCCTCTGTGCACCACCCAGCGAGTTCCCGCAGCGGGGTGCGTTCCACCCGCAGCTCGGTGCGGGTCCTGGCCTCGGTGATCCAGCTCAGCACCTCGTCGGTGGTGTGCACGGACGGTGCGGCGGGGTCGGCGGAGCGCGCCAACGCCGCGAGGAAGTCGTCGCCCGGCCGTGAGGCGACGGCTTCCGACCAGTACGCACCCCCACCCGGCAGGCAGGCCAGCACCGTCCGGGTGTCCATGTTCACGAGGTCCGGCACGCTGAGCAGTTCGGCGAGCTGGCGAAGCGTCAGCCAGCAGAACCCGTCGACGGCCTCGACGTCGTCCCCGACCTCCACCACCATGTTGCGGTTGCGTTTGCGGTAGAACCAGGCGCCCTGTTCCGACTGCCGGATGTCCACGAGCACCCCGCGCCCGGCGGGTTCGCGGAAGTACTCCAGGTACGGGATCGCTCGTCCCCTGTGCACTCCCGTGTAGTTGCTGCGGGTCGCCTGCACCGTCGGCGACAGCTGCAGCCCGCCCCCCGGGTTGCCCGGCTCCTGTTTGGCCTGGATCAGGCAGTGCAGTACCCCGTCGATCTCCTTCACCAGGATTCCGAGAATGCCGATCTCGGGTTGGTTGATGATCGGTTGCCGCCACGACGGCACGACGGCGTCGGCTCGCTCCACGGTCACCGCCTCGACGCTGAAGAACCGTCCGGTGTGGTGGCGCAGGAATCCCGTGTCCGGTTCCCGCACCCAACCGGCCAGCTCGTCGAGCCCGGCCCGCTGCGTCTCCATCCAGGTGTGCCGCGACAACCCCGCGAGCCAGTCGTGCACCGCGGCCGTGCCGGGAAGGTGGGAACCCGGCGCAAGCAGCGAGTCGGTCAGGCGGGACGCGGCTTCACCGCGCGACGGGGGGCGAAAGGGAGCGACCACCGAGCGACTCCTTCGGCAGGACTGGCGTTTCCGCGATGCCGGTGATCGACCGTGGTGGGCCCCGCGGCCGACACAGCCGCCGGCACCGGCAAGCTTCGTCGCGCGCGTTTCCGGTGGTCAACCACAGCCCTACCCCTAATTCCCGGAATAGGGGTCGCTCGCCCGGCCCTCCCGGGCCGCCACGGCCGCGACGGTCGCGTCGATTCCGTCGGCCAGACCGACCGCGGCGCGCCATCCGGTCGCCGCCGTGAACGCCGTGGAATCGGCGACCAGGCTGCGCACGTCCATCGCGGTGGCCTGCTGCGGCGGCGGCACGGACACCACCGGCACCGGTGGCCGTCCGGTGTGGGCGGCCACGGACGCCGCTATCCGATCGAACAGCTCGCGCACCCCGACGCCACGTCCGGAGCCCAGCAGCCAGTGCCGTCCCGCGAGTCGACGGGCGTCGACGACGGCGTGGACGAACGCGTTCGCGACGTCGTCGACGAAGACGAGGTCCCGCTCCATCGCACCGTCACCCCACACCGTCAGCGGCACTCCCGCCAGTGCCCTGCGGACCATCGCGGTCACCACGCCACGGTCGAGCGCGACCGGCGCGGGTCCGTAGACCGTGGGCAATCGCAGGCTGACGCCGCCGCCGTCGAGCACCACGCGTTCGGCCGCCAGTTTCTGCCGGTCGTACTCGGTGGTCGGCTCGTCCGGTTCCGTGCCGTCGATGCGGTCGCGCGCCCCGGAACCGACCTGCGACGTCGACCCGGCGAACACCACCACGCATCCCGCCGTCACGGAAGCGAGCACCGAACGCACGACGGAGACGTTCACCCGTGCCGCCGCGGCGGCTTCGTGCTCACCGACCCGGTACGTGCCACCGCCCGTGTACAGCACGAGCGGCAGCACCACGTCCGCGTCCGCGATCACCTCGGCCACCCGGCCGGGCTCGGTCAGATCGGCGGCCACCCCCTCGACGTCGGCGCAGGGGGCACGGCCGCTCGACGACACCGACCGCACTGTCGCGCCCACCGCCGCGAACCGCGCGGCCACGGCCGAACCGATGAAACCCGAGCCGCCGAGCACGACCACGCGGGTCCCCGCGGGCAGGGACCCCACCGTCAGACCACGTGCACGTTCGGCACGTACCGGATCCATCGGCCACCCGCCTCCCGGAACGCCCGCTCCTTGGCCATGATCTCGTCAGCGTGGTTCCACGCGAACAGCAACGCGTACGGCGGGTAGTCCTCGGCGAACGCCTCCGGTGGCCGCACCGGGATGTGCGCGCCCGGCGTGAGCTTGTGCTGCTTCGCCGGAGTGGTGTCGCACACGAACTCCACCAACTCCGGCCCGATACCGCAGAAGTTCGTCACCGTGGCGCTCTTCGCGGTAGCGCCGTAACCCACGATGCGGTGGCCCTCCGCACGCAGGCGGGTCAGAAGCTCCACCAGGTCGTCCCTGACGGCGCGTACCCGGTCGGCGAAGCCCTCCAGCACGGCGAGTTCACCGAGGCCGGTGCGGCGTTCCTCGGCGAGCAACTCGGCGACCGCCGAGGAGCGCCTGCGCGCTCCGGGACGCGCGAGTGTGTAACGGACCTCGCCGCCGTGCACGGGAAGGCGTTCCACGTCGACCAGTTCGAGGTCGTGCCTGCGGGCCATCTCGTCGACGGAGCTCGCGCTGAAGAAGAAGAAATGCTCGTCGTAGATCTGGTCGAAGGACGTGCGCTCGACGATGTCACCGAGATAGGGGTCCTCGAACACGAACACGCCGTTCGGCTTCAACAGTGCCGTGACTCCCCGCAGGATCGAGGACATGTACGGGATGTGGCACAGGGTGTTGGCCGCGTAGACGACGTCGGCCCGGCCCTCGGTGTCGGCGATGTCGAGGGCCGTGGCCTCCTCGAAGAAGTCCTTCCGCACCCGAACGCCCTCCCCGGCCGCCAGGTCGGCCACGGCGCCCGAAGGTTCCACCCCCAGGTGCCGGACCCCCGCGTCGGCCACGGTCTTCAGCATGGTGCCGTCGTTGCAACCCAGCTCGACGATGAACGAGTCCTCTCCGGACAACTCCGTCGCGAGGAACCTCTCGGCCAGCGAGCGGAAGTGCTCGCGCATCACCGCCGAGCCGCGCGACAGGTACGGATAGTCCTCGTGGAACATCTCCTCGCGCGGTACCTCCTCCGTCAACTGCACCATGCCGCACGTTCCGCACAGGCCGACCGCGAGCCGGAAGGTGAACTCCTCCGTCACGTCGGCGGGGTCGCGGAACGCGTCCGACAGGGGCTGGGTGCCGAAGTCGAGGAACTCGGCGACCGCGGCACCGCAGATCCGGCAGTGGGGTGCGGCGGGTTCGTGGGGTTCGGGTGCCATGGACGTTCTCCGTTTCGTGGTTCGCGAACAGGACTCAGGCACCCGTGCCGTAGACGTCGACGGGAATGCCCAGTTCTCGCGGGAGTTCGGCACGGCCCTTCACTCCCAGCTTTCGGTACACCCGGGTGAGGTGCTGTTCGACCGTGCTCACCGTGATGTAGAGCAGGGCGCTGATCTCGCGGTTGGTGTGTCCGGTCGCGGCGAGCTCGGCGACCTTTCGTTCGGAGTCGCTCAACGTCGACACCCCTGAGGACCCGTGCGGCGAACACGCCGGGATGTCCTGAGGTGCCGAGTGGTCGGCGGGGACCGGCCCGCCGTGGGAGAGCAGGTCGAGTCGGTGCCGCGCCTTCGCGAGCTCCTGGCCGTCGCCGGAGGCCTTCAACAGCTCGACCGACTCCCTCAACAGGCCGATACGGTCATGCGGAGCGCTCAACTCGGCCAGGATGCGCAACGCGATGCCCCGGGTCCGGCGGCCGACCTTCGGCCTCGTGAGCTGCTCGGTGACGAGGTCACGTGCGGCGTCGTGCCTGCCGAGCGCGATGTTGGCCTCCGCGAGGTCGAGCCTCCACGGCGCCACCAACGGCAGGTCCGATCCCCACTTCTCCATCTTCAGACCACAGTGCTGGAAGTCGCTGATGGCGGCGAGCGCACGGCCGCGCGCAAGCTGGGCGTGTCCCCGGGCGTGCAGGTAGAACAGGCCGATGACGTTGTCGAACATCGCCTCGGGAACCGGCAGCCGCAGCAGTTCCTCCAGCAGGTGCGTCTCCCCGAGTTCCGCGAGAGCGGTGAGCAGCACGGCGGCGGGGTAGCCGATCAACACGCCCCAGCTCTGCGTCGGCAACAGCCTCAGCGCGGACTCGGCGAGCCGGAAGGCCGTCGCCGGATCCCCCCGCCGCAAGGTCAGGTGGGCCCGCACGACCTCGAAGAACGCCTGCCACGTCCGCACGCCACCCTTGAGGGCCTCGTCGATCACCCGGCCGCACCAGTGCGCGGCGGCTCCGACGTCCCCCGCGAAGACCAGCACCAGAAGCGCGGTGGCGACCACTTCCGGTGCCATCTCACCGGGACGGCTGCTCTTGAGGACGTGCTCCGCCGCGGCCACCGCCCGCCGGTCGAACTTCGTGGTCCAGAACTGTCCGAGCGCACGCCCGGCCTCGGCCCACGGGTCGGAGCCCGACGGCACCATCGCCAGCCCGCCCGCGTACCCCACGCCCACGCCGTGGAACTGGCAGACGATCCTCAACTCCGCCGCCGACTGGACGTCGAGGAGGTCGGGGTTCTCCCGGCACACTCCCAGCACGCGGTCGACCGTGGTGTGGTCACCGGTCCACAGGGCGTGCCACAGCAGGACCACCACGTCCCGGCCGTGCAACCGGCCTGCCCACATCGCCGTGCGCAGCGGTTCGAGGTGCGCGGCCGACGCCGACGGGTTGATCCGCCACAGCGCGCGCACGAGCATCCGGCTCACGTCGAGGTGTTGCGACCCGGTAGCCGCGGCCAGCGCGAGTTCCAGGCACCGGATCGCGGCGTCGACGTCGTCGGCCGACAGCGCCTGTTCGGCCGCGACCCGCAGCACGTCGACCGCCCAGGGGGCGTACTCGGCATCGATCCGGCCGAGCGCGAGCAGGTGTGCCGCGACCGTGGTGGCGTCGTCGCCACGGCGGTAGAGCACCTCGGCCGCCCGACCGTGCAACGCGGAACGTTCGTCGGTGGAGAGGCTGTGCAACACCGCCGCTCGCGCACCGGGATGCCGGAACCGGGTGTCCAGCACCAGCCCCGACGTACCCAGAAACGCCACGAGTTGCCTCGCGACCTCGGTGGTGACCGCCGCGAGCCGTGCGACGAGGTCCACGGAGCAGTCGTCGCCGAGCACCGCCATCGCCTGGGCGACAGCCGTGATCGACGGCTCCCAGCGGTGCAGCGCCGCGAGCACCGAACCGACGGCGGCGGGTCCGAGCCCTTCCTCGTCGGCGGCGTGGCCCGTGGCGAGGTCGTCGATCATCGCGCGCACCAGCATCACGTTGCCGCCGCTCCACCGGAGCCACAGTGGCGCGAGCCGCGAGGCCGTCGCGGAATCGGTGTGCTCCGCGAGTAGCGCGGCGATCCCCGACTCGCTCAGGGGACCGAGCCAGATCCGGCGGGTCGGCCTCTGGTCGACCTCCGCGTGCAGCCGCATCGACAGGGGGTGGGAGTGGTCCCACTTGCCGAGGACCAGCAGGATCCGCGCCGAGGACACCCTCCGGCGCAGTTGGAGCAGGAACCGCTGGGACAGACAGTCGGCGAACTGCACGTCGTCGATGCTGACCACGACCGGCCGCCTGCACGACAGCTCCAGCAACTCCGCACACAGCTCGTGGAGCAGGCGAGCGCTCGACCGGTGCTCGGGTACCTGCCCGACGCAGGGCTTGATCAGCTCGGCGAGCCGGTCGGCGACCTCGGGCGGCAGGCCGGAACTGTGCGCGAGCTGGTCCAGTACCCCTGCGGGCAGCGACTGCTCGCTCCACGCCCCGCCCGCGGACAACACCAGCGCTCCGGCCTCACCGGCATGATCGGTGAACCGCTGCAACAGTTCGGTCTTCCCACTACCGAGCCCGCCGGTGACCAACGCGAGCCCGCCCCGGCCTTCCACGCAACCGGCCAGCAACGCGGTGAGCTCGCCGAAGGCGGCTCTGTGGTCCGGCATCCACACCCCCTGCTCGGTGTCACGACAGACCTTCTCCGACCACCGGTATGGGGGTTATAACACGGACCGCGCCCTGTCGAGGGCTCCCTGAAAAAGGTCAAAAGCGGCACTGAGAAACGGCGGATCCGCGGGAGACCACTTACGACACACCGAGCCGGTCGAACCGACTACCGGGCTCTCGGCGCGGCTGCCACCGTCAGCCCGACCACGAACGGTTGGGAACAGTCGCTCAGGCGCCCGACTGGGCCTGCGCCATGCGCTCCTCGCGGTCGGCGGCGCGCAGCGCGTCCAGCACACCCGTCAGCTCGCCGTCCAGCACCTGGTCCAGGTTGTAGGCCTTGTAGTTGACGCGGTGGTCGGAGATCCGGTTCTCGGGGAAGTTGTAGGTGCGCACGCGCTCGGAGCGGTCCACCGTCCGCACCTGCGAGCGGCGGGCGTCGGCGGCCTTCGCCGCGGCCTCCTCCTCCGCCAGCGCCTGCAACCGTGCCTGCAGCACCTGGATGGCGCGCGCCCGGTTCTGGATCTGCGACTTCTCGTTCTGGCACGACACCACGATGCCGGTGGGCAGGTGGGTGACCCGGACCGCCGAATCGGTGGTGTTCACGCTCTGCCCGCCCGGCCCTGACGACCGGAACACGTCGATGCGCAGGTCGTTGGGGTCGATCTCGACCTCGACCTCCTCCGGCTCGGGGTAGATCAACACCCCCGCCGCCGAGGTGTGGATGCGGCCCTGCGACTCGGTGGCGGGCACCCGCTGCACGCGGTGCACCCCGCCCTCGAACTTCAGGCGGGCCCACACACCGTCGACGTCCGTGCCCTTGCTCTTGATGGCCACGGTCACGTCCTTGTAGCCGCCGAGGTCCGAGGCCGTGGCGTCGAGGATCTCCGTCGACCAGCCCTGCCGTTCGGCGAACCGCAGGTACATGCGCAGCAGGTCACCGGCGAACAGCGCGGACTCCTCGCCGCCCTCACCGGACTTGATCTCCATGACGGCGTCCGAACCGTCGTACGGGTCGCGGGGCAGCAGCAGCTCCGTCAGCCGCGCCTCCAGCGCCGGGAGCCGCTCGGCCAGCCCCTGGGCCTCTTCGGCGAACGTCTCGTCCTCCGCGGCCAACTCCCTGGCCGCGACCAGGTCCGAGCGGGTGGACTCCAGCTCCCTGACCGTCTTGACGACGGGTGACAACTCCGCGTAGCGGCGTCCCAGCTTGCGGGCACGAGCCTGATCGGCATGCACTGCCGGGTCCGCCAACTGCTCTTCGAGCTCGGCGTACTCGTCGAGCAATCCTCGCAGTGATTCCGACTCCACGGCCTTACCTCTCTCGAACGCCTTCCTCGCGGACCCCAGGCACTGTGAAAAGCGAAACGGCGCCCGCTCCTGCCGCACGAGCAGAAGCGAGCGCCGTCCACCAAGCTACTTCTTGCGCTTGCCGTAGCGAGCCTCGAAGCGCGCCACCCGACCACCGGTGTCGAGGATCTTCTGCTTGCCCGTGTAGAACGGGTGGCAGTTCGAGCAGACCTCGACATTGATCGAGTCGGAGGCGGCGGTGCTGCGGGTGGTGAAGGTGTTGCCGCAACCGCAGTTCACAGTGGTGACGTGGTAGTCCGGGTGAATACCGCTCTTCATGGTGTCCTCTCCTCGTGGCCGCCGGATCCCCACACAACCGCGTGGGGTGAACCGGAGCCGGACGTCAGCGGAACAAGTCTGCCAGAGGGACAGACGAAGCCTTCAACGCACCCTCGTGGGTGAGTATTCCTCACGACACGACCGTGCTCAGGGCGAGCGCGGCGGCACACCCGGTCAAGCCCACGATCGTCTTCATGGCCGTCCAGGACTTCAGCGTGTCGGCGACCGACATCCCGAAGTAGCGGTTGGCCATCCAGAAACCGGAGTCGTTGACGTGGGAGAACGCCGTGCCGCCACACGCGATCGCGATGCAGGTCAGCGCGAGCATCCCGCCGCCGACGCCCATCAGCTCGGCGACCGGCGCCGTCAGTGTCGCACCGGTGATCATCGCGACGGTGCCGGAGCCCTGCGAGATGCGGACCACCGCCGAGGTGAGGAAGCCGAACAGGATGATCGGCATGTTCATGCCCTGCATCCAGTCGGCGAGCGTGTCGCCGACTCCCGACTCCACGAGCAGACCGCCGAACACTCCACCCGCGCCGGTGATCAGGATGATCACGCCGGCGGGGCCGAGCGCGCGGGTGCTCAGCGCTTGGAGTTCGTCGCGTGAGGCACCTCGCCGCACTCCGAAGAAGTACAGCGTGTAGAGGCAGGTCAGCAGCAACGCGATCACCGGATGCCCGATGAAGCTGAGCACCGTGTGCGGCACCGAGCCCTCCGCGAGCACGGCGTCGGCCGTCGTCCCACCCAGGATCAGCACGAGCGGCAGCAGCAGGGCCCCGACGACACTGGCGAAGCTCGGCAGCGGGTTGCCGTCCGAAGCGTCGTCCGCCTGGCCGGCCGCGAGCTCCTCCGGCACGGGCACGAAGAGCCGTTTCGAGATGAAGCGGCCGAAGACCGGGCCCGCGACGAGCATGGCGGGCACCCCGCACAGCACGCCGAACAGGATGACCAGGCCGAGGTCCGCTCCCATGATCCCCGCGGTCGCGATGGGCCCAGGGGTGGGCGGGATGAAGGTGTGGGTCACACTCAGGCCCGCCGCGAGCGGGATCCCGTAGAACAGCAGGGACTTCCCGGTCCGGCGCGCGATGCCGTACAGCATCGGCACCAGGATGACGATCGCGACGTCGATGAACACGGCGATCGAGACGAGGAAACCGGCGAACCCGAGCCCGTACGCGACGTTCCGGTCGGAGAACCGTTCCACCAGTGTCGAGGCCAGGCGCTGGGCCGCCCCGGCTCTCTGGAGGACTTCACCGAAGACCGACCCGAGTCCGATGACGAGGGCGACCTGGCCGAGGCCACCACCCATCTCGTCGACGATCAGATCGACCAGTTCGAGGGCGTCGACGCCGGTCGCCAGGCCGAACCCGATGCTCACCATGAGCAGCGCGACGAACGCCTGGAGCTTGACCCAGATCACCAGCACGAGCAGCAGAGCAACCGCGAGGACGGCGGCGAGGAGTGTCCACGTGGTCGTTGTCATGGCATCACCATTGATGTCGATGGGGAAAGGGGAAGGGGAAGGGATCGCGGGTCACCGCGCGCGGGGAACCGAACCGCGCTGCTCGCGCGCCCGCAGGAACCGGAAGTCGCAGCCGTGCTCGGCCTGGGTCACCTGCTCGACGAACAGGCGCGCGTAGCCTCGCTCGGGCGGCTCGACCGCGGCTGTGGTGCCGGAGGTGTCGGCCTGCTCGCGGCGGCGCAGCTCCTCGGGCGGGATTTCGACATCGAGGCGGCGCTCGCTGATGCTGAGCCGCACCATGTCGCCGGTCCGGACATGCTTGAGCGGTCCGCCGACCGCTGCCTCGGGGGACACGTGCAGCACGATCGTGCCCGCGGCCGTTCCGGACATGCGGCCGTCGGAGATCCTGACCATGTCCTTGACTCCGGCCCTGGCCAGCTTCTTCGGGATCGGAATGTAGCCGGCCTCGGGCATTCCCGGCGCACCCACCGGGCCGATGTTCTTCAGCACGAGCACGTCGTCGGCGGTGACGTCGAGGTCGTCGTCGTCGATGCGCCGGGCGAGGTCGGCCGAGTTCTCGAACACCACGGCCCTTCCCCGGTGCTCCAGCAGTTCGGGAGAGGCCGCCGCCTGCTTGACGATGGCACCGCCGGGTGCGAGGTTGCCGCGGAGGACGGCGATGCCACCCGAGGCGTAGACCGGGTTGTCGCGGGTCCTGATGACGTCCTGGGGGAAGTCCTCACGCCGCTCGTCGAGCTCCTCCCCCAGCGTGCGCCCGGTGACGGTGAGCGCGTCCAGGTTGAGCTGGTCGCGAAGCTCGTTCAGCAGCCGCGGAACCCCACCGGCCCGGTGCAGGTCCTCCATGTAGTGACTGCCCGCCGGCTTCAGGTTCACCAGGACCGGAGTCTCACGGCTGAGCGCGTCGAAGGTGTCGAGGTCGATGTCGAAACCCAGCCGGCCCGCGATCGCCGCCAGGTGCACGATTCCGTTCGTCGACCCGCCGAGCGCCAGTAGTACCCGCAACGCGTTCTCGAAGGCGTCCTCGGTGAGGATGCGGTCGATCGTCAGGCCTTCTGCGGCCAGCCCGACCGCGCGGCGCCCCGTCTCCTCGGCCACGCGGGCCCGGTCGGCGGTGACTGCGGGCGGGGTGGCACTGCCGGGCAGCGCGATGCCCATCGCCTCGGAAACACACGCCATCGTGCTGGCCGTGCCCATCACCGAGCACGTTCCCACACTGCCCACGAGCCGGGAGTTGACCTCGGTGATCTCGGCGTCGTCGATCTCCCCACCGCGGTAGGAACCCCAGTACGCGCGGCAGTCCGTGCACGCCCCGACCCGCCGGCCCCGGTAGCCGCCGGTGAGCATGGAGCCGGTCACGAGCTGGATGGCCGGGATCCCCGCGGACGCAGCGCCCATCAGTTGCGCGGGCACGGTCTTGTCGCAACCACCGATCAGCACCACCGCGTCGAGCGGCAACGCCTTGATCATCTCCTCGGTGTCCATCGACATGAGGTTGCGCAGGTACATGCTCGTCGGATTGGAGAAGCTCTCGTGCAACGAGATTGTCGGAAACTCGACGGGGAGCCCTCCGGCGAGCAGCACTCCACGCTTGACGGCCTCCACCAGTTGGGCCGCGTTGCCGTGGCAGGGGTTGAAGCCGCTGCCCGTGTCGACGATGCCGACCACGGTGCGGTCGAGCGCGTCGTCGGTGTAGCCGGCGCCTTTGATGAACGCCTTGCGCAGGAACAGGGAGAAGCCGGGATCGCCGTAGTTCGGCAGCCCCTTCGCCATGCCCGTGCCTGATGTGTGCCGATCCACTGTCATCCTTATTATCAATAATCTATGCGATAAAATCGGCGTCATCTAAGCACGCGTGTGACGCGCTGGGCAAGAGCCGTGCCAGACTTGACAGTCAGTCAGGCAGCCGCACGACGGAGGGACAGCGCCTTGTCGCTGGTGGAACAGCTGGAAGAGGAAATCGTGCTCGGACTCCGCTACCCGAGGGAGCGGCTCGTCGAGGACGATCTGATGCGCAGCTTCTCAGCCAAGCGACACGTCGTGCGAAGCGCTCTCCAGGAACTGGAGAACAGGGGACTCGTCGAGCGCAAGCCCAACGTGGGGGCGTTCGTCAGGGCCTACACCGCCAAGGAAGTGCACGACGTGTACGCGGTGCGGGAACTGCTCGAGGTGCACTGCGCGAAGCTGATCCCGCTGCCGGTCGAGCAGTCACGTCTGGACCGGTTGACCGAGATCCAGCGGCAGCACGACAGGATGGTGGAGACGAACGACCTCCGCGGGGTCGTGAAGACCAACATGGAGTTCCACCACGAACTGTTCAGCCTGTCGGACAACACCGTGCTGGTGGACGCCATCCGCAGGCACGCACAGATGACCTACGCCATCAGGTCGGTCACCGTGACCTCACCCGAGTACCTCCACCGCAGCCAGCAGGAGCACTGGGAAATGATCCAGGCGTTGCGACGGCAGGACTCCGACGCCCTCGCCGAGACCTGCCGCGCCCACCTCCTGCCATCCCGGGACGCCTACCTGTCCCGGCTCACCTCGCTGCGCGGCCTCTGAAGAACACTGAAGAACACTGAAGAACACTGAAGAACACCGAGACGAACATCGCCCTGAAAACCGAAACGGGGCCTGCCCGGTGTCGCTGTGACTACCGGGCAGGCCCCGACTACCGCCTTCGTGGGCGCGACGTCTCAGTCGTCGTCCATGCCGGGCGCGGTCTTGGAGACCTGCATCAGGAACTCGATGTTGGTCTTCGTCTTGCGCAGCCGGTCCAGCAACAGGTCGATGGCCTGCTGCGAGTCGAGCGCGTGCAGCACCCGGTGCAGCTTGTGGGTCACCGCCAGCTCGTCGGGCGAGAGCAGCAGCTCCTCCTTGCGGGTACCCGACGGGTTGACGTCCACGGCCGGGAACACCCGACGCTCGGCGATCTTGCGGTCGAGCTTGAGCTCGGCGTTGCCGGTGCCCTTGAACTCCTCGAAGATCACCGTGTCACCCGTGGAACCCGTCTCCACCATCGCCGTGGCGAAGATGGTGAGCGAGCCGCCGCCCTCGATGTTGCGGGCCGCGCCCAGGAACCGCTTCGGCGGGAACAGCGCAGTGGAGTCGACACCACCCGACAGGATGCGCCCGGACGCCGGGGCGGCCAGGTTGTAGGCACGGCCGAGACGGGTGATCGAGTCGAGCAGCACCACGACGTCGTGCCCCATCTCGACGAGCCGCTTGGCCCGCTCGATGGACAGCTCGGCCACCGAGGTGTGATCTGACGGCGGGCGGTCGAACGTCGAGGCGATGACCTCGCCCTTCACCGACCGCTGCATGTCGGTGACCTCTTCGGGCCGTTCGTCCACCAGCACCACCATGAGGTGGCACTCCGGGTTGTTCGTCGTGATCGCGTTCGCGATGTCCTGCATGATCGTCGTCTTGCCCGCCTTCGGCGGCGACACGATCAGCGCACGCTGCCCCTTGCCGACCGGCATCACCAGGTCGATGACCCGCGTGGTGAGCTTGTTCGGCGTGGTCTCCAGCCGCAGTCGCTCGTTCGGGTACAGCGGGGTCAGCTTGTGGAACTCGGGGCGCTTCTTCGCGACCTCGGGGTCGAGCCCGTTGATCGAGTCGACACGCACCAGCGGGTTGAACTTCTGACGCTGCTGCTCGCCCTCACGCGGCTGCTTCACGACACCCGTGATGGCGTCACCACGGCGCAGGCCGTACTTGCGCACCAGCGACAACGACACGTAGACGTCGTTGGGTCCGGGCAGGTAGCCGGAGGTCCGGACGAACGCGTAGTTCTCCAGCACGTCGAGGATGCCCGCGACGGGGAGGAGGACGTCGTCCTCCCTGATCTCGGTGTCGGCACCGCCGCCACCCTCGCCCCGGCCACGGCGGCGACGGTCACGGAAGCGCCTGCTGCGGCGACCGCCCCGATCGTCGTCCTCGCCCTGGTTGTTGCCGTTCTGGCCACCGCCCGCGTTGCCGCCCTGGCCGCGCTGCTGGTTGCCGGCCTGCTTGCCGTCGGACTTGCCGTCCTGCTTGCTCTCGGGCTTGCCGGAGTCGGACTTGCCGTCCTTCTCGCCGCCGTCACGCTGGCCCGACTCGTCGTCGGAGCGCTGCGCGGCACCGCCCTCGGCCACGCCCGAGCCGCCCCGCGAGCCACGCCGACGCCTGTTCGGCCTGCTCCCGCTGTCGTCCTGGGCGTCACCGGTGGGCTTGGCGTCCTTGCCGCCGTCCTTACCGTCACCGGAGTCCTTGCCGGTGTTGCCTGTGTCGGCGTCGCTCCCAGCAGCCTGCTCGGACGGACCCCCGTCCTGACCGGCGCCTCCGCGCTTGGCCGACCGCTTCTCCTTGGCGTCACCGGCGTCACCGGCCGTGTCGGCCTGGCCCACTCCGTCGAGAGGCAGGGTCGCCTCCTTGGCGGCCTCGGGAGCCGCAGCGGTGTCCTTGGCCGTCGACCTCGTGCGCTTCGTCTTGCCCTGGCGCTCGCGAATGGCCGCGATCAGATCGCCCTTGCGCATGCCCGTGGTGTCGCCGATGCCCAACTCGGTGGCGAGTGCACGGAGTTCGGCGATCACCATGCCCGACAGGCCGCCGGGACGCCGCTTCGGGGCCGATCCCGCGCCGTTGGACTGCGGCGTCCGCTCACCCGAGTCGGACGATGCAGATGGGGCTGCCTGGGTCTCGTCGCCGCTCAACAGATCGGTGTTGCTCACACATGTCCTTCCTGACCGGTCAACGCTCCATGCGCGGACCAGCGGACCACCGCCCGCGTCCGAATTGCGAGACGGCGTACTGGGATCCCTGTGCGGTCGGTTCGTCGCCGAGCATGCGAGACACAGCGAGAACCGCCGGCAAGAGATCAATCGATCACCGTGTTTACCCGAAACCCCGTCGAGAACCAACGGAAAAGATCCGATCCGGAAGAGGCTCCGGAACCAGCACCGGGTGCGGAAACCGCACGGTGACCGAACGCCTCCGAGGGTAGACCGCCCAGGCACGCGGTGCAACAACCACCCCCCACATGGCGCCGCCCTTTTCCGATCATCTTCCGATCATCGGAGGGAGTCGCCACGGGGCCGTCCCGGCGCCGTCACGGAGTCCGCTCCGAGGCGGACTCCGACCGGATCGATGGGTAACTCCATGACCTCGAATCCCGTAACGTCCACGCCTTCCGGAAGTATTCCCGTGGTGGTCAACGCGAGCACGGTGGGTCCTGCGCCCGAGATCACAGCGGCGACCCCCCGCGACCGCAGGGCCCGCATCAGCCGCACCGAAGCCGGATACGCGGGCTCACGGTACTCCTGGTGCAGCCGGTCCTCCGTCGCCGCGAACAGCAGGTCCGGTCGCGTCGTCACGGCGTGCACGGCCAACGCGCTACGGCTCGCCGTGAACGCGGCGTCGCCGTGCGGAACGTAGTCGGGCAGCAGTCCCCGCGTCTGGTCCGTGGCCGACCGCTCGTCGGGCACGGCCACCACCGGCCTGATCGCGGAGTGCGGCGAAAGCCGCTCCGCGTGGAACGTCGCACCCGACTGCCACGCCACCACGAACCCGCCCAGCAGGCTCGCCGCGGCGTTGTCGGCGTGGCCCTCGAACTCCGAGGCGAGTTGCAGCGCGCCCTCGTCGATGTCCTTGCCCGCCAACGCGTATCCCGCCGCGACCCCCGCGACGACCGCCGCGGCCGACGAGCCGAGTCCCCGCGCGTGCGGGATGGCGTTGTGACACCGCAGCGCCACACCGGGCACCGCCACGTCCAGATGACGACAGGCACGTCGCAGCGCGCGCACCACGAGGTGGGACTCGTCGGTGGGCACGCCGGACATGTCCCCCGCTCCGGCGTCGATCACCTCGACGCTGAGGCCGGACCCGGTCACCTCGACCTCGACGACGTCGTGCAGTGCCAACGCCAGGCCGAACGTGTCGAACCCCGGACCGAGGTTCGCCGTCGACGCCGGGACGGTGATCGTGTACTTCACGCCAACACTCGTTTCCCGGCGGCGGCTACAGCTGTAGCGCCGCCGCGACGGCCCGCGGATCGACCGCGAGCGGCTCGACCTCCACGTTGCCCTCCAGGGCTGTCGCGGGGTCCTTGAGACCATGGCCTGTGACCGTGCACACCACCGTCGAGCCCTTCGGCAGCCGCCCGTCGGCCGCCGTCAGCAGCAACCCGGCGACGCTCGTCGCCGACGCGGGCTCCACGAACACGCCCTCGCGCCGGGCCAGAAGCCGGTAGGCGTCCAGGATGCGTTCGTCGGTCACGGCCTCGAAAAGCCCGCCGCTGGCGGTCTTCGCCTTCACCGCCGACTCCCACGACGCCGGGCTACCCACGCGGATCGCCGTCGCCACCGTCTCCGGCTCCTTCACCGGCTCGCCCTTCACCAGCGGAGCGGCGCCCGCGGCCTGGAAGCCGAACATCCGGGGCACGGTGCTGACGACATCGTCGGCGGCGTACTCGGTGTAGCCGGCCCAGTAGGCGGTGATGTTGCCCGCGTTGCCCACCGGGAGACAGTGGATGTCGGGGGCCTGCCCCAGCGCGTCACAGATCTCCCACGCCGCGGTCTTCTGCCCCACCAGCCGGACCGGGTTCACCGAGTTGACCAGCGTCACCGGGTAGTCGGCCGCCGTCTTACGCGCCAACTCCAGGCAGTCGTCGAAGTTACCGTCGATCTGCAGGATGCGGGCACCGTGCGTCACCGCCTGGGCCATCTTGCCCATCGCGATCTTGCCCTGGGGCACCAGCACCGCCGTGGTGAGCCCCGCCCGGGCGGCGTAGGCGGACGCCGAGGCCGAGGTGTTGCCCGTGGACGCGCAGATGACGGCCTTCAACCCGCTGGCCAGGGCATGCGTGATCGCCACCGTCATACCGCGGTCCTTGAACGAGCCGGTGGGGTTGGCCCCCTCGACCTTCAGGTACACGGTGCAGCCGGTGAGCTCGGACAGGTGCGGAGCGAACAGCAGCGGTGTGTTGCCCTCGCCCAGCGTGATGATCTCGGCGCCCTCCGGGATCGGGATGCGCGACGCGTACGCCGCGATGATGCCCGGCCAGCCCGGGCGCACACCCTGTCCCGCCGCCGAAGAGCTCTGCGCGTTCACGAGTCCTCGCCTTCCACCCGCATCACACTGACCACTTCCCGTACCACGTCCAACTTGCTGATCTCGCTGACCGTGGCCTGCAGCGCCGCGTCCGGCGCCAGGTGCGTCACCACCACGAGGCTGGCGGTGGAGTGCTTGTCCCGCTGCCGCACCGCCGCGATGCTCACCCCGTGCACGGCGAAGACCTGCGCGATCTGCGCGAGCACACCCGGCTTGTCGGCCACGTCGAGGCTGATGTGGTAGCGCGTCGGCGTCTGCCCCATCGGCCGTACCGGCAACGCGGCGTGCGCGGACTCGCGCGGCCCCCGGCCGCCCGCGACGCGGTTGCGGGCAGCCGCCACGAAGTCGCCCAGCACGGCACTGGCCGTGGGAGCGCCTCCGGCACCCTGCCCGTAGAACATGAGCTCGCCCGCGGCCTCCGCCTCGACGTACACCGCGTTGAAAGCGCCGCCCACACCCGCGAGCTGGTGATTCCTCGGAATCATCACCGGGTGCACCCGCGCCGACACCGACTCGGTGCCGTCGGCGCCTTCCCCGGCCGTCACCCGCTCACAGATCGCGAGCAGTTTCACCGTGCGGTTCAACCGCTTCGCCGCGACGATGTCCGACGCGCTGATGCCCGTGATGCCCTCACGGTGCACATCGGACGCCGTCACCCGCGTGTGGAAGGCCAGTGACGCGAGGATCGCCGCCTTCGACGCGGCGTCGTAGCCGTCCACGTCGGCGCTGGGGTCCGCCTCCGCGTATCCGAGGCGGGTCGCCTCGTCGAGCGTCTCGGCATAGCTCGCACCCGTGGAGTCCATCGCGGACAGGATGAAGTTCGTGGTGCCGTTGACGATGCCCATGACGCGCGTGATCCGGTCACCCGCCAGAGACTCCCGAAGCGGGCGCAGCAGCGGAATCGCACCCGCCACCGCGGCCTCGTAGTAGAGGTCGGCACCCGACTCGCCCGCCGCGGCGGCGAGTTCCGCGCCGTGCTCCGCCAGCAACGCCTTGTTACCGGTGACCACCGACTTTCCCTTGCGCAGGGCGGTCAGCAGCCAACCGCGCACGGGCTCGATGCCACCGATCAACTCGATCACGACGTCCACGTCGGACTCGACGAGCTCGCCCGCGTCGGCCGTCAGCAGGTGCTGTGGCAGCTCCGGGTGCTTGTCGGGTCTACGCACCGCGATACCGGCCAGCTCGACGGGCGCGCCGATCCTCGCGGCCAGTTCGTCGGCGTCACCCAGCAACCGGCGGGTGACCTCACTGCCGACCGTGCCGCAACCCAGCAACGCGACCCGGACGGGAGCCTCACGACGCTCGTTCACGACACCTCCAGCATGCTCGCGACATCTCCAGTGCCCTGCGGGACACCCTCCCCATCCGCGGCCCTTGCCGCGAAGGGGGCCCACCCCGGTCGGTGCCCGCGAGTGCCCACACGATGCTCACTCACGACACCTCCAGTCGGAACATGTCCTCGTTCGTCTCCCGCCTCAGCAACAGCCTGTGGTTGCCGTTGCGCACCGCCACCACAGCGGGCCTCGGCTGCTTGTTGTAGTTGCTCGCCATCGAGTAGCAGTACGCACCCGTCGCCGCCACGGCGAGCAGGTCGCCCGGAGCCAGGGTGTCCGGCAACCAGCAGTCGCGGACCACGATGTCGCCGGACTCACAGTGCTTTCCCACGACCCGGGACAGCACGGCGCGCACCTCACCTGGCTGGCCGTCGTCGCTGGCCCGCGACACCAGCCGGCAGTCGTACGCCGCGTCGTACAGGGCGGTGCGGATGTTGTCGCTCATACCGCCGTCCACGCTCACGTAACGCCGCGCCGCGTCCTCACCGAGAGTGACGTCCTTGATGGTGCCCACCTCGTACAGGGTCACGGTGCCCGGCCCGGCGATGGCGCGTCCCGGCTCACCGGCGATCCGTGGCACGGGCAGGTCGGCGAACTCGCACTCCTTGCGCACGATGTCCCGGATCTGCGTGATCATCTGGGCGGGCGGCGGGGGGTTGTCGCGATCGGTGTAGGAGATGCCGAAGCCGCCGCCGAGGTCCACGACCGACAGTTGGTCGAGCAGCTCCGGACCGTGCTCCTTGCGCAGCTCGGCGAGCAGGCCGACGACACGACGCGCGGCGACCTCGAAGCCGTCGGTGTCGAAGATCTGCGAGCCGATGTGGCTGTGCAGGCCGACGAGCTTCAACGACGTGCTGTTCAGCACCCGGCGCACCGCCTCCGCGGCGTCACCGGAGGCCAGCGAGAACCCGAACTTCTGGTCCTCGTGGGCCGTGGCGATGAACTCGTGCGTGTGCGCCTCGACACCCACGGTGACCCTGACCATGACCGCCTGCACCACACCGTGTCGCTCCGCGATCTCGGCGAGCCGCGCGATCTCGTGGTAGGAGTCGAGCACCACGGTGCCCACGCCGGCCTCGACGGCCTGCTCCAGCTCGGCGAGCGACTTGTTGTTGCCGTGGAACGCGATGCGTTCGGGCGGAAACTCCGCCCGCAGCGCGATGGCCAGCTCACCGCCGCTGCACACGTCGAGGCTGAGGCCCTTCTCGGCCACCCAGCGGGCGACCTCCGTGCACAGGAACGCCTTGGCGGCGTAGTGCACCAGGGCCGGGTCCTCGAACGCCTCGGCGTACTCGGCGCAGCGCGCCTTGAAGTCCACCTCGTCGATCACGAACAGCGGCGTGCCGTACGTCCGGGCGAGTTCCCGCACGTCCACCCCCGCGATGCGGACGACACCGTCGGGGGCGCGGTAGGTGTTGCGTGGCCAGACCTTCGGGTAGAGCCGGTCGATTTCCTCCGAAGTGGACGGCGGGAAACCCGCCTGGTCCGCGTGTGGGTAGACCTCCGCGTGCCGGGGCCCCGCGGGATGTGCGCACATTGCTACGTTCCTTTACGGCGATCCCGTGCGACGCCGAAGCATCGCCGGGGCATTGCAGTTGGCCACGGCTCGGCACTCGCGCGCCGAGTCGCCGGACGCCCTGCTACATCCGCTCCGGTGCGGACACTCCGAGCAGTGACAGCCCGTTGGCGATCACCTGACGGGCGGCCTCACACAGGGCGAGCCGGGCGTACGTGAGTGGGGTCGGCTCCTCGTCCCCCTGCGGCAGGACCCGTGCGGCGTCGTAGAACTTGTGGTAGGCCGACGCCAGCGATTCGAGGTAGCGGGCGACGCGGTGCGGTTCCCGCAGTTCGGCCGCCTTCTTCAACACCGAGGGGAACTCCCCGATCGTCCTGATCAGGTCACCCTCCCTCGGGTGGGTCAACAGGCTGACGTCCGCGTCGGGACGCGGTTCGAGGTTCAGCTCGGCCGCGTTGCGTTGCAGGGAGGCCAGCCTGGCGTGTGCGTACTGCACGTAGAAGACCGGGTTGTCGTTGCTGCGCTTGCGCAGCAGGTCCAGGTCCACGTCCAGGGAGGAGTCGACGGAGTACCGCGACAGCTCATAGCGGGCGGCGTCCACGCCGACGGCCTCGACCAGGTCCTCCATCGTGACGACCGTGCCAGCACGCTTGCTCATGCGCACCGGCTTGCCACCACTGACGAGGTTGACGAGCTGCCCGATCAGCACTTCGACGGTGTCGGGGCTGTGCCCCATCGCCGCCGCGGCGGCCTTGAGCCGCGCGATGTAGCCGTGGTGGTCGGCACCCAGCATGTAGATGCACAGGTCGAAGCCACGGTTGATCTTGTCGCGCAGGTAGGCGAGGTCACCCGCGATGTAGGCGGGTGCTCCGTCGGACTTGATGACGACACGGTCCTTGTCGTCGCCGTGCTCGGTGGAGCGCAGCCACCAGGCGTTGTCGGCGAAGTAGAGGCTGTCGCCGGCCTTGAGCTCCTCCACCACCGAGTCGACCGCACCGGAGGCGTGCAGGGAGTCCTCGTGGAAGAACACGTCGAAGTCGGTGCCGAACTCGTGCAGGCTCTTCTTGATCTCCGAGAACATGAGCCCGACACCGATGCGGCGGAACGTCTCGTGACGCTCGTCCTCCGACAGTGCCAGCGCGTTCGGCTCCTCGCGCAGCACCTGCGCGGCGATGTCGTTCACGTACGTGCCCGCGTACCCGTCCTCGGGCACGGGCTCGCCCTTCGCTGCCGCGATCAGCGAGCGCACGAACCGGTCGATCTGGGCGCCCGCGTCGTTGAAGTAGTACTCGCGCGTCACCTCGGCGCCCTGCGCGGCGAGCAACCTGCCGAGCGCGTCGCCGACGGCGGCCCACCGGGTGCCACCGAGGTGGATGGGACCGGTCGGGTTCGCCGACACGAACTCCAGGTTGATCCTGCGACCTTCGTAGGTCGTGCCGCGGCCGTACGCCGTCCCCTCCCGCAGCACCTGCCACACGATCTGACCCTGGGCGTCGGCGGCGAGGCGGAGGTTGAGGAAGCCCGGACCCGCGACCTCGGCCGAGTCGATACCGGGTGAGGCAGAGATCACATCGGCGAGTTCCTGCGCGAACTCCCGGGGCTTCAACCCGGCCTTTTTCGCCACCTGGAGGGCGAGATTCGTGGCGTAGTCGCCGTGCTCGGGATTGCGAGGTCGCTCCACTGTCACCCGTTCGGGCAGGATGCCGTGATCGAGCCCACGATCGGAGAAGATCCGGGCGGCGGACGTGCGAACGAGATCAGCAAGAGCGGCGGGAGTCACGAGGCGAGTGTAAGTCCGGCGACGTCCACGGTTGACACCGGTCGTCGGTAGTATCACTACACTTCAGAGCGGGTAACCGTCGCCGGACGAAACGACAGGAGCCATGGCCAACGGAAAGCAGAAGAAGGGCGCCGCGAAGAAGAAGGGCAGCGTCGCCGCGGCCCGGGGTTCGGTGGTCGCCGGAAAGCAGACTCCGTGGGGCACCATCGCCGCGGTCGTGGGCATCGTTCTGCTTGCCGCCGGCGTGTTCGGTTACTACTACGTGGCCTCCAGCGACCAACGCGCTCAGCGCGACCGGGAGGAGGCCGCGGCCAGCTTCGCGCCGAGCGAGAACAACCCCGACCCCTCCGGCAAGATCGAGGGTGTGGTGAAGCAGGAGTACGTGGGCGGTGCTCACGTACTGCCAACCGAACGCGTCGCCTACGACAAGACCCCGCCGTTCGGCGGCCCGCACGACGGCTTCTGGGCCGCGTGCAACGGCGTCGTCTACCCGCAGGCCGTGCGGACCGAGAACATGGTCCACTCGCTCGAACACGGTGCGGTGTGGGTCGCCTACGACCCGGACCGGATCAAGGGCGAGGCCCTGGAGCAGCTCAAGCTCCGCGTCGAGGGCGAGCCGTTCATGATGATGTCGCCGTATCCCGGGCTCGACTCGCCCATCTCGCTGCAGTCGTGGGGCCACCAGCTCAAGCTCGACAGCGTCGAGGACGAGCGCATCGACCAGTTCATCGCCGCGCTGCGCCGCAACCCGAACACCTACCCGGAGATCGGCGCCTCCTGTGACGCGCTGGGGCCGGGCATGTTCGACCCGGACAACCCGCCCGCGTTCAACGCCGAGCCTCCCGGTCCGGACGCCAAGCCGATGGACTACCAGGGCAGCGAGGGCGCCGCTGACGAGAGCATGGGAACCCAGCTGCCGCAGCAGCAGTCGGAGTCGTCGACGCCGAGCGAGGGCTGAGTGATGGCGGCGCAGGAGCAGTCCGGCCCGGAGACGTCCGCCGAGACGGCGGGCCCTCCGCGCAGCGCGCCGCCCACGTGGTCCCGCGCGGTGATCTTCGGTGCCGCGGCCCTCGCGGCGCTGCTGATCGGAGCCACGATCGGGCTCGTCATCGGGCAGAGTCGCGCGGGTGACGAGCCCCCGGCGTCCCCGCAGGCAGGCTCGGTCGCGGTTGGATTCGCCCAGGACATGTCGCGGCATCACCTCCAGGCCGTCACGATGGCCAACTGGGCTCGTGACCACAGTGACGACCCGGCGATCAAGCAGCTCGCGTTCGACATCGCGAGTGTTCAGCTCGAACAGGTGGGGCGGATGAAGGGCTGGCTCATGTTGTGGAGCCAGCCCGAGGAGCCGCTGGGCGAACCGATGACGTGGATGTCGGGTCCGCAGGGACACGCCCACGGTTCGAGCGGCGGGGCCGTGTCCGATGCGTCCGATGCGCCCGATGCGTCCGACGACGGCCGGATGCCCGGCATGGCCAGTGAGGAGGAGTTGGCCAAGCTGCGCTCGCTGTCGGGCGAAGAGCTGGACGTCTACTTCCTCCAGCTCATGCTGCGCCACCACCAGGGTGGTGTCGAGATGGCCCAGTACGGCTACGACCACTCGTCTGTGCGGGCGGTGAAGACGCTCGCGAACAGCATGCTCGTCTCACAGGACGCCGAGATGGACACGATGCGCGGGATGCTGGCCGAACGCGGGGCGCAGCCACTGCCGTTCCCCTGACCGGTCACCAGCGCAGTTGCGCGCAGCGGCGGGCCGACTCCTTCGGCTCCACCTGGAGTGTGGCGTGCTCGATCGCGTAGCGCGAGGACAGCAGCTGTTGCGCTGACGTGAGCACCTCGGCCGGGTCGGTGCCCGCGTCGACAGTGAGGTGTGCCGAGGCGACCTCCATCCCGGAGGTCAGCGTCCAGACGTGCAGGTCGTGCACGTCCTCGACGCCCGGCAGCCCGTGCAGATCACTGTTGAGCGCCGCCACGTCGATGCCGTGGGGTGCGTGCTGGAAGAGGATGCGCAGCGCCCGGCGGGCGAGCACGAAGGTGCGGGGCAGCACGAACACGCCGATGGCCACACCGATGATCGGGTCGGCGTAACGCCAGCCGGTGGTGAGGGTCAGTGCGCCGCTGACGAGCACGCCGATCGAACCGACGAGGTCTGCGAGCACCTCCAGGTAGGCGCCGCGCACGTTGAGACTCTCCTCGGCACCCCGGCGCAGCAGGAGGAAGGCGATCACGTTCGCCACGAGGCCGAGTGCCGCCACCAGCAGGACGGGCAGTCCGGGAACCTCGGGCGGATCGGTGAGGCGGCCGACGGCCTCGTAGACGACGTATCCGGCGACCCCGAACAACAGCACGGCGTTGGCGAGGGCGGCCAGCACTTCGGCGCGGTACATGCCGAACGTCCGCGTGAAGGTCGGCCCGCTGCGGCGGGCGAGCTGGACGGCGACGAGCGCCATGCCGATCCCGAGCACGTCGGTGAGCATGTGAGCGGCGTCGGAGATGAGCGCCAGCGACGAGGTCGCGAACCCCACGCCGAACTCGACGACCATGACGACCGCGCCGAGCACGAGCGCGACGCCCAGGCTCACGACGTAGCGTCCGGATGCGCTCGCCCCCTGCGGAGGCAGGTGCCCGTGTCCGTGGCCGTGTCCCATCGCCTCGCCTTCCTCCGACCGTGTCGAGGGCGAACATATAAGCACATGCGCATGAATGCAAGGATGGCGCGACGCGTCCAAGCGACGCCTCCCGCCGCCGTCGGAGCTTCCCTGCGCCCAGCGCGACAAAACCCGGGATCGCGGAAAGCAACCCACCGGAACGGGCCCTACGGGGTATGCGCTAAGCTTCACTCGTCGCACACGCGATGGGCCCTCGTAGCTCAGTGGATAGAGCACTGCCCTCCGGAGGCAGGTGTCGCAGGTTCGAATCCTGCCGAGGGCGCCCCACGCGCAGCACAATAAACGGGCCTCGACCAGCGGAAACGCCAGTCGGGGCCCGATCTCGTCTTACCCGACCGAACCCGGTGACACCCGATCGAGTCCGGTCGTCCGTGGACAACGACGGCAACGTCAGCATCGCGCGAACCGTTGTTTCCACAGGTCGCCAGTTCGCACGAGCCCAACCGCTCCCAACCCCTACCGAAGCGGGTCTCGCGAGTTCGGATCCCGCCGACGGTGCCGCCGAGAGCGTTCCAACCCCAGTCGAGATCGTTCGCGGGGCACATTCGGGTCGCACACCGCCCGGTCCATGCGAACGGCGACCTCGCCCAGACGGTTCGGGAACAGGCGCCCGTGGAGATCGAGCGCCATCGTCGCGGTCTCCCTCCCCCGCGACATCGCCGCTGCCGTCTGCGGTGCCCGGATCACCCGACGGTAGCGGCGGAACCGGACGACAGGGCAGGCCACGGGTTGACGTTCTCGCAGGTCAGCCATACCGGCCGGTTTGGCCTCCGTATGGCCTTGGCCCACTGCGTCCCGGTTCCCACCATCCATCCCATGATCGCCTACCAGCAGCTCCAGGACGTGAATCCGGATGCGTTCGCAGCGGTGGCCGACGACTGGCTCACCGTGGCCAAGGAGGCCGGGCCCACTGCGGACGACATCTACGGGAGCGACACCGGTGACATCGAGGACAACCGGACGGAACTCGATCGACCGTGCCGGGAAGTTCCGACCGTCCCGAGTCCGTCGGCCAACATCCACAACACGCATTCCCTTGATCGGCATGCGGTGACCGACGATCGATGACGCCGGTTGTCACCCAATCCTGACCGCACAGAAACACACCGAACTCGTGACATGATCTCCGACCACCCGAACCGGCCTGACCGCCACCCCGAGACTGACGTCAGCGGTGTTCGTTTGTGCGTTCAGCGTTGTACAACGTCGTGAGCACGGTCGGCCACCGGTCAGCTTAGCAACGGGTGCTCTTGGCGCGATTCTCCATCGTTGTCCCCAGTACCACGGCGAAGACGTCCAAGTGCAGGAGAACCTGTGATCCGCCACCAACGACCATCGACCCGAAACGAATGGCGTCCGGTTTCCGGCCAGATAAACGACTTCCTCGTCTCGGTGGTCGCCGTGCTCCTCGCGCCGCGACTGGGCAACCGGTGCGACATCGAGGACCTCGCGGCGTTCAGCGACGAGGTCGCCGCCGGGCACCGGAGCGAGCGGCGACCGGTCAACGAGTTCGTCGTGGAGGAGATCCTCCGCCACATCTACGGATTTCCGCAGCTCTTCCAGACGGTTCCCGTACCTCCCACAGCCGTCACGTGGGCGGGCGCGGCGATCGTGCGGCACCTGAACAACACGGACACCAGCATCGCCGCCGACATCGATCGGGTCCTCGACACGGCCGTGGACCTCCACAAACGCCGCCCCCGGCATTGACGAGCGATTGTCGGGACTCGTGGGTGAGTCGAGGTTCGAACCGCTTCGCGCCGTTCGACGAAGTGGCCTTTCCCGAAGCGGACGCCGGAGCGGACGAAGACGACGAGAGGGATCCCGGAGCAGGCGCTGAAGACCAACTCCTGCGCTGGTCACAAGCACGGTCAGAGACCTTGGGACTACTTCGGGTCGTGCCCCTTGGTCGCCGCTCGGCTTGCGGGGGCACCGTGTCGTGTGGGTGCGGCGGTGACCTCCTCGACCAGTGTGGTGACCGTGTGCCGGATGCGTGCGTGCAGCTCGGCCTCGGGAGTGGCGGTGAGCACGAGGTGGTGCAGTACGCCGACAAGTGCGAGCGCCAGCACCGCCGGCTGTGCCGTACTGGCGACCCGCCCGAGCCGCTGCTCGTCGGCGAGGTAGCGCGCGGCGGCGGTCTCGATCGCGCCGAGGCCAGCCGTCCGGTCGCCGAGTACGGCCTGAACACGCCCTGTCAGTTCCGGTCGCGAGACGAGCAACCTGGCAAGGGTCAGAAGGGTCTGCGGCGGCGTCGCCAGCACGGCGTCGCACAGGTTCTCCGCCACGCTTCCGGTCCCGGCCCGTTCCGGCAGGTTCGCGGCCTCTGCGGAAACCAGGAAGGACCGATCGACGGCGTACGCCGTCAGGAAGTCGTCGAGGTCGGCGAAGTGCGCGTGGAGCAGTCCGGTCGCGACGCCGGCTTCCGCGGTGACAGCGCGTCCGCTGAGCCTGCCAGGGCCGTCCCGCGTGATCACGCGTTCCACGGCGGAGAACAGCTGTTGCCTGAGCTCGGGGATGGCGACGCCTCTGGGCACGTCCGGATTGTAGCTGACTTGCCATGCGTTTGAACATGTGTTCATACTGGTTTGAACACATGACCAAACAAAGCGGAGGAGCAAAACCGTGGTGAATGGGGCGGGCCGTACTGCGCGGGCAGGCCGAGTGATCGTCGTGGGCGCCGGGATCGCAGGCCTGGCGACGGCGCTGCGATGCCACCAGGCTGGCTGGAACGTGCTCGTTGTCGAGCGCGCGCCGGGAAGGCGCAGCAGCGGTTACCTGGTGAACCTGCTGGGATACGGCTATGACGCCGCGGACCGGCTGGGTGTGCTCCCCGAACTGACAGGCCGGGACATCGGCGCGTTCACCTCGGTCCTCGTCAAGGCCGACGGCCGGCCGAAGTTCGCTGTTCCAGCCGAACTCGCTCAGTCCGCACTCGGGTCTCGGGCGATCACGGTGTTCCGCGGCGATCTGGAATCCGCCCTGTTCGAGGCTGTACGCGACATCGTCCCCATCCGCTTCGGCACCACCGTGCACACCGTCACACAGAGCGCCGATGAGGTCGAGGTCGTACTCAGTGACGGCACCTCCGAGCGCGCCGACCTTCTCGTCGGCGCCGATGGCGTGCACTCCGGTGTCCGCGAGCTCGTGTTCGGCCCGGAGACCGACTTCCGCGTGGACTTCCGGCACCTTGTCGCGGCGTTCCCCCTGGAGCGGGTTCCGCAGGACGTGCCGGAGGGGGCCGGTACCACCTACATCGGCCCTGGACGTACGGCGGCGGTGATCAACTTGGGGCCGGGGCGGTCATCGGCCTTCTTCACCTACCGCGACGCGGACCCGGAAGCCGAGCTGACGAAAGGACCGGGGCGAGCCCTCACCACGGCTTTCGGAGATCTGGGCGGAGGCGTTCCCGCCGTTCTCCGCCAGCTCGCCGCCGACCCGGCCGACGCCTATTTCGATTCGGTCAGCCAGATCACGATGGACTCGTGGAGCCGGGGTCGAGTGGTGCTGGTCGGCGACGCGGCCTGGTGCGTCACGCTGTTCGCCGGTTACGGTGCAGCCCTCGCGCTCACCGGGGCCGACCAGCTCGGCGCCGCCCTCGAAGCGCACGGCCGTGACGTCCCCTCGGCGTTGACGCACTGGGAGAAGCCGCTGCGCACCGAGGTCCGCAAACGACAGGCACTGGCCCGTAAGGGAATGAGTCAGTACGCACCGCCCTCCACGGCTCACGTCTTGGCGCGCGAACTGATGATCCGCGCTATCCGGTTGCCCCCGCTGCGCAAGCTGGTCCAGCGGTCCGTCCAACGCGCGAACGCCCGCACCACCGACCGACCGTGACAGGTGGTCAACCGGCGCCCCCGGCCTCACCCTTCGACACGACCCGGAAGACGGGGTAACCCGAAGCCACCCGCTCGAACTCCGCCAGCGGCGCGTTCTTGCCGACCGGCAGGTGCGCCCTGGCGTTGGGCGCCCGGTGCAGATATGCCTTGAGGACCGGAGCCCGTCGCTCGGGTCCCACCTCTTCCAGCCGCACCCGCTCACGACGGCCGTGGCGGAGGACGACCTCACCCCGCGCGGCTCGCACGTTGCGCACCCAGTTCGCACCGCCGCCGAGCATCGAGACGAGATAGCGCTCGCCACCGACAACGGTCATGACCAGCGGCAGCATGACGATCCTGCCCGAACTCCGCCCTGCCACCTCCAACGTGACGAGGCGGTTCGGGGCCACTCCCCTGGCGTACAGCGCCGCGGTGGCTCGGTCGAGCAGGCGGGCGAGCCGATTCGGGTGCCCGCCGCGATAGAACCACGTCTTCAAACCCATCGCCCACTCCTCTACAACGTACATGTACACCGTACAGGGCCCCTTTACGCTGTACAATCGCGCAGCGATGGCACACGAAGCAGTCGACACGGAAAGGCCCCCTCTCACTCCTCGGACAGTGGTCGGCGCGGCACTCTCACTCGCCGAATCCGCCGGTCTGGAATCGGTCACGATCCGGCGACTGGCCAAGGAGTTGGGCGTGACGCCCATGGCGCTCTACTGGCACTTCCGCAACAAGGACGAGCTGCTGGACGGTATGGTCGGCGAACTCTACTCACAGATGGAGCCCACTGCGGACTCTTCAGCGCCCTGGCCTCGACAGCTCCGGGACCTCCTCGGCTCGGTCATCGACGTTCTGCGCAGGTACCCGTCGGCCGCGCCCTTGTTCGCCACCCGCAGCCCGGCGTCCGAAAGCAGCCTGCGGATCACCGAGGCACTGCTCGACATCCTGAGGCGCGGCGGGTTCTCACCGAGGGACGCAACACAGATCGCGAGGCACGCACTGAGCACTCTCGCCCATCTCGTCGAAGCGGTCCCCCGGCCGGACAACCCCGAGCTGACGGAGACCCGACGCCGGATGCGGCTCTTTCTGGAGTCGCTGGAACCCGACCGGTTCCCCCGTCTTGCCGAGGCGGCGAACCCGTTGAGCGAGTGCGAGGACCCCGAACGCCACATCCGGTTCGGCCTCGACCTCCTCGTCGGAGGTGTCGAAGCGATGGCCCGCAACAGATGAGACCGGACTCCCGGGAGAACGTCACTTCCTCGGCAGGCCGCACGCCGCTTCACCGTGGGTGGTGGCGGTGAGGTAGCGGTTCGACTCCGGACGGAACATCGACACCAGCGCGGCGACCACCGCGCCGAGGTGCACGACACGACTCACCGCGAACAGCCAGTCAGCGGCGGCGAAGGCCGCGAGGGTTTCGCCGAGGTCGTTGCCGTCCAGTAGCCATCGGACCGGATCGATCAGCAGAGACGCCCCGCCGAGCATCCCCAACAGCAGTGTCAACGCCCAGCGAGCCCAGTTCCGCCCTCCGAGCAGCCGGACGACGAGGCAACCGGCCACGACGAAGACGACGAGCCGCACACCCGCACCCGTGACAAGCTCGCCGAACGGAACCGGCCGCTCTCCGAGCAGTCCGACGATCGCCAGCACCGTCTCGAACACACCAGCCGCGATGGCGACCACCCACAGGATCGCAGCGGTCCGAACAGGACGCGGCGCACGACTGGACTCCGCGGTCGTGACCGCGGTGACGTTGTGAGGAGACATCGAGACCCTTTCGACGGGAGCGCTGGTGTCACCGTTCACTCTCGTCCGCAGGTCCCTGCTCGCACACGCCTGCGTACCACCGCATCCACCGTGGGGACCGCCCCACCCCACGGTGAGTGCGCTCAACAATTCCCGCCACACGGGCTCGGCTGGTTTCCGCACCGTGCCGTCAGTACGGAAGGCAGGGCACCCGGTGGAGGCGCGACCGAATCAGGGAAGCCCGGAATGGTTGCTTTCAACTTACCGTTAGTTCATACTTACCAAGTGTCCGTTCCTCCCGAAGTCGTACTGGACGCGCTGGGCGATGCGACCCGGCGCGCGATCGTGGAGCGCTTGTCCGCAGGCCCCCTGCCTGTCCGGGTGCTCGCCGACCAGCTGCCCGTCTCACGGCCGGCGGTCTCCCAGCACTTGCGGGTACTCAAGGAAGCCGAGTTGGTGATCGTCCGGGTGGAAGGAACCCGGCACCTGTACGAGCTGAATCCGTCGGGCGCCGATGCCGTGCGGGACTACCTCGACCGTTTCTGGGACACCACGTTGTCTCGGTTCGCCGCGCTGGCCAGAGCCGAGGCAGCACATCACGACGCCTCCGCCGACAATCACGAGGAGACTTGATGACAAGCGAACAGACCACCGAGGTTCAGGTTCACCGCACGGTCACGGTGCCGTTGAGCCCGGCGAAGGCCTTCGACCTGTTCACTGCCCGGATGAGCGAGTTCTGGCCCACGGAGCACTCGATAGGCACCTCGCCGATCGCCGAGGTCGTTGTCGAGCCCGAAGTCGAGGGGCGTTGGTACGAACGCGGAACCGATGGCGTCGAGTGCCCGTGGGGCCGGGTCGCGGTGTGGGAACCGCCCGAGCGGGTCGTGCTGTTGTGGCAGATCGGCGCCGACTTCCGCTACGACCCGCGACTGGAGACGGAGGTCGAGGTGACCTTCACCGCGGAGTCCGCCAGCCGGACAGTGGTGGAACTCCGGCATCGCCACCTCGAACGTTACGGCGACCAGGCCGACAGGATGTACGCGGTGTTCGACTCCCCTGGTGGCTGGACCGGCACGCTGGACCGCTTCGTCGAGGCCGCCACCCGATGACCGCCGTGCCGCCCTCCGGCGGCGGCGCCGTGTGGTCGTCGGCCCGCCCTCGCGACCGGCGACCACACGGCGTCAGCAGTCAGCAGTTAGGGGCGCTCCAGAACCGGCTCGCCTTGTTACCCACGTGCACGTGGTCGTTGTGGCCCGGATAGCCCGGCCCGAGGATCTCCTCGAAACCGGCCGACTTCGAGCCGTGGAACATCTGGCACTGCGTCGGCGAGCTGCTCAGCCCGAGGTCGGCCGCCTGCCCGTACATGTGCAGGCTGGTGGACGACCCACCCACCGACGAGTTGCACGACACGCTGCGGAAGCCGGAGGTCACCACCAGCGGGCGGTCACCGAGCTTGTGTCGCAGCGCTTCGAGCTGCCACATGATGCGGCGCATGTTCTCCCTGGCCGTGGCCGCCGTGACCTTCCCGCCGTTGTAGTTACGGGCGCCGCAGTTGTAGTTGAACTCGGAGTGGCTGAAGTGGATCGGCGTGCAGTCGGCGTCCTGCAACTGGTAGATCTTGTTGAAGGTGTTGGTACCGGCCACGCCGTCCGCGCTCAGTCCGTATCCACTTTGGAATCGCTTGACCGCCGCCTCGGTGGCGGGGCCGTAGCTGCCGTCGATGGCGAGGTTCTCTCCCGAAGCGACCCAGCCGGCCACCCGGATCTGCAGTTCCCTCACGTCACTGCCGCTCATACCGCGTTTGAGCACGCGGCTCCACGTGTAGCACTCGTCGGCCGACGCGGTGGCGGGCGCCAGCACGCCCGTCACGACGGTGCCACTGAGTACGAGTGCCAGAACGGCGAGCACATATCCGATCCGTCTACGCATTGCGCCTCCGCAAGATGAGTGCGTCGTGCAGGGTTCGTCGCACGGTCCGCATCGTGCGGTGACGATCTCGCGGAGTCAATGCGGATTTCGAAAACTTCCGTCCAACAGCTCAGTACCGGACCGGCGGTTGCGGGGACGTCACACCTGCCGCCACCAGGGACTTCACCTTCGCGCAGCCGTAGAGCAGGTACCCGGCCGAACAGCACCGCGGCGAGGAAGTGCACCAGATACGCCAGCGGAGGGCCTACTCAGGTGATCGGGTGCCACCACATCACCGCCGCCTGGCCGCGCCCGACGGCGATCCAGTCGACCAGCACCACGAGCGGCGTCGGCAGGTGCTCGAACAGCGACCCGGTCTCACTGAGGTCACCGCCCATCAACGTCAGGAACGTGCCCGGCACGAGCAGCAGCAACACGGCGGTGGCCCCGCGCAGCCACGGCGAGTTCGGCTCGTGTCGCCGTCCTCCCGTGAACGCCGGGTACAGCAGTAGCCCCATGTAGACGATCGCGGTGAACAGGCTCGCCTGCCGACTCAGCCCGGCATCACCGCGTCGAATCCCACGTCGCCGACGATGGCGAAGAAACCGGTGCAGGCGAACACCACGACGAGCAGACGCCCGGAGGCTGACCCCGACGAGAACACCGACCGGAACCCGTCGCGGCTGCTGGGGGTCGCTGCCAGTGGGGTGAGTACCCGTGCGGGGGGCGGTGCCGACTGCGGCGAAGAGGGAAGAGGCGGGATCTGCCACTGCGGCACCTGCCCCGGTGGTCCCGGCGGCGATTGTCACAGCGGCACCTGCGGTGGCGGCATCCGCTGTGGAGACACGTGTCCCGGCGCGCCTCTGTACGGATGGGACTGGTTCGTCCTCGCTCCCCCGGAATCACGGCTCGGACGGCGAACCAGCCTGGCCGGGGAGGCGGACACTCGCGTGCCACTTCGTGTGATCCGCGGTCAGGACGCGAGCCCGCCCCTGCCCTGTCTCAACGGGAGTCCCGCTGCTCCTTCTCCTCGTAGTACTCCAGGAACGCCGCGTACGCCCGCGCGCCGTACACGGTGGCGGGCCCCCCGTTCATCAGGAACGTCACACCGATCGCCTCCGCGGCCTCCTGCGGCTGGGCACCGTGGTGCACGGCGGCCTGGGCGTGCGCGGCGACGCAGCCGTCGCACTGCTCGCTCACCGCGATGGCCAGCGCGATGAGCTCCTTCGTCCGGGTGTCGAGTGCGCCCGCTTCCATTGCCGCGCCGTGCAACCGTGCGTATCCCTCATACGCGCCGGGGATCGCGCTCCGCAGTGCGCGCGTGGGTTCCCGCAGGCCGTGCCGTACCTCTCTGCCGTAGGTCATGCCGCCTCCTCGCTCACGAAACGGGGTGCCCGGTGGATGCCCGTCCGGTTCGAGAACGACACCACGGCGGTGTGACGGGATACACTTCATCTCTCAACTACCAGGGGGCTGCACATGGGCGGCTACGGACACGACCCGCGGTTCGGCACGTTCCTCACGCCGAAGGCGGCGCAACCGGAACAGGTGGTGCACCTCGCCCAGCTCAGTGAGCAGGCAGGGCTCGACCTCGTCACGTTCCAGGACCACCCGTACCAACCCGCGTTCCTGGACACCTGGACGCTGCTGTCGTTCGTCGCCGCCCGCACCGAGCGCGTGCTGCTCGCACCCAACGTCGCGAACCTGCCGCTGCGACCTCCCGCGGTCCTCGCCAGGGCCGCGGCAAGCCTCGACCTCCTCAGCGGCGGCCGGGTCGAACTCGGTCTCGGTGCAGGCGGGTTCTGGGACGCCATCGAGGCCATGGGAGGCCGGCGGCTGACACCGGGCGAGGCCGTGGCCGCACTCGCGGAGGCGATCGAGATCATCCGGGACCTCTGGGACACCTCCCAGCGCGGTGGTGTGCGCCACGACGGTGAGCGCTACCAGGTCGTGGGCGCGAAACGCGGGCCCGCACCCGCGCACGACGTCCCGATCGTTCTCGGCGCCTACAAGCCCCGGATGCTGCGCCTGGTCGGACGCGCGGCCGACGGCTGGCTGCCTTCGCTTCCCTACCTCCCCGGCCCGGAAGCCCTCGCCGGTATGAACGAGATCATCGATGCCGCCGCGGTCGAGGCGGGCCGGAAGCCGACCGAGATCCGGCGCTGGTTGAACATCACTCCGCAGGACCTCGACCCACGGGTGTTGACCGACATCGTGTTGAAGTACGGCGTGTCCACGTTCGTCCTCGCCACCGACGACCCGGACACGGTCGCCGAGTTCGGCGACCGGATCGCTCCGGCCGTGAAGGAGCTCGTCGCGGCCGAGCGCGACGAACCCGGTGCGGCTCCCGGCACCTCCGTTCCTCCCGTGTGACGCGCCGGTGCTGGACCACCTGGAGGCCGGTGCTCACCGACGCTCTGCCGCCGCGCTCCGCCCCCGGAGGGAAGAAACCGCTGGGACCGCTTTCCCCAACGCATCCGGGGCAGCGTTGAGGGAACCGTCCACTCCGTACGAAACGGAACACGCCACACCCGGCCGATGACTCACCGGCCGGGTGTGGCGTGTGTTACAGGAAACGTCCGCTGTCGGATCAGTAGCCGCGGTAGCCGCCACCCGCGGCCATCTGGGCCAGGCCGGGGTGCTCGGCGAAGCTGCCGTAGCGGCTCAACGTGTACCGGGTGCCGGCGATGATGTTGGACACCGGGTCGTAGATGTCGTCGTAGCCGGGCAGCTTGTGGGCGTTGAACGTCGAGTCGATGGTCTGCATCAGACCCTTGGACGGAGTACCGCGCTTGGCGTTGATGTCCCACAGGTTGATGGCCCGGGGGTCACCGCTGGACTCCTTCTCGATGACGGTCCGGATGCTGGGGATGTCCGCTTCGGACACGGGGATGCCGTTGGCCTGCATCACGTCGATCGCCGTCCGGATCCAGCCGTCGAGCTCGTCGACCGGCTCGACCGGTGCCGGAGGCTGGGCACCGCCGCCCTGGGCGTTCGCTGCGGGCTCGGCCTGCTGCGGGGCTGGCTCCGGCTGCGCCGCGGGCTCGGGGGCGGCCTCCTGCTTCTCTGCGACGGCAGGCTCGTCGTGCGCGGCGGGGTCACCGCTCCTCGGGGCGGGAGCGCCACCGCCGACGGGACCGGCGGCGTCGTTCTTGTTCTCCGCGTTCTCCGCCTTGTCACCGCCGTCGGCGTTCTTGCCCGGCTGGGCGTTGCTCTGCTGGACGACGGCAGCGGTGTCAGCCGCCACAACCTTCGTTGCTTCCTCGTCCGTGCCCGCCATCACAGCGGGGCTCGCCACTCCGGTGACGAACAGAGCGAGCACACCGACCGAGGCGTAGCCGCGGGCGACGTCCCGCATGGACCGGCCGAGCGACATCGCAGGCGCGGAGATGTTCCGGGTCGGGGCCTGAAGCGCGATCATCTTCTTCACGCGCTCGAACATCTTGTGGTCTGCCACGAGCGTGGATCTCCTTCTCGCTGAGGTACCGCCGGTACTGTTCGGGGGCTTCGACCGACGGCTGCTTCGCGCGACCCCTCGGGGGAAAGGTTCGGTCAACGCGAAGACCTGTGCGAGATTACGAAACGGAAACACCAAAAATCACTAACGGGTGGCCAGGAACACAGATCGACTGCGTTTGGCCCGCGCCAGTGCGGTTTACCCAACCAGGTTTCGTCGCTCTGACCAGCGAAAATGTCTGAACATGACGTCGTTCACTCTCGATCGGGAATTATGATCTCCACAGCGGCACGGGTCACGTACCCACCATCTCGTTCGCGTAGCGAAATAGCTGACTGCCCGTATCCAATTGCAGTCGTTGCAGTGGGATCCGACACTGATTCCCGACCAAAAGGAAGCACAGCGTCGCCATTCAGCAGATCAAATTCAACAGCAGGAATCGGAAAGGTTGCTCCGCGTGACCAGCCTCACCCTTCACCGGGGCGCGGTGGGGTCCGCCGCCCACGGGTGTGGTGGCAGCGGGGCAGGGTCACTCACCGCGCACGTTCTCTCGCCGTCATGGTCCACAGTGGCCGATTACGGCGCGGCGGGCCGGGACGGCGCAGCCCGTACGGCAGGAACAGCGCGATCGCCACCGACAACACGACCACCGCATCGGCCTGTCCCAGCGCCCACGCGGCGTAGACCAGCATGCACGCCAGCTCTGTGCCCAGCCCGACGAACGACGTGACGGTGGCGCGTTCACCGCCACGAATGCGTTCCTGCACCCAGGTGTTGGCCACCACGAGCACGGCCCGGTAGGTGGCGTAGAACACCGCCACGCCCACGAGTCCACCCGTCTGCCCCACCAGCACTGCGACGGCGAACACACCGACGGCCGCGCCGAAGAGCGACGCCAGGGTGCTCGGGCGAACGTGTGTGAGCCGCCCCGCCCACACGGAACCGAGCGCTCCGGCGATCGGGATGCCCACCACCGCCGCGGGGATCCACTGCGTGGGCACACCCCAGTCACGGGCCAGGAGACCGAAGTACTCCTCCATCGCATCCAGCGACGTCAGCAGCGCCACCGCCGTTACGGCCCCGCGCAGCACCGGGTTGGTCAGCGCCTCGACGGCTCCGGCCCGGAGCACGCCGACGTAGCTGTCCGGCTGCCCGACCTCCTCGGGACTGTCCGGCTGCGCCCTCGGCGGCTCCGGAAGGCACGCGGCCGATACGGCCGCCGCCGCGCAGACACCGACACTCACCCAGCCGACCAGTGAGAAGCCACCGGCGGCGAACAACGTGGTGGCAGCCACGGCGGCGGGCACGTTGGCGGCGAGCTGGATGGCGTCGAGCTGCCCGTAGAACCGGCCGAACTTCTCGGCAGCGCCCACCGCCGACAGCCCGTCGTACAGCAGCGCCTCCATCGCCCCGGACACCAGAGCCCCACCGACTCCCCACAGCACGAAGCCGAGAGCGAACGAGGTGAACCCCGGCCAAGCGGTCCACAACACGTAGGCAGAAGCCTGGGCGAGCCCACCCAGCGCCATCGAACCCCGGCGGGAGAAGCGGTCGGCCAGCGCGCCGCTGGGCACCTCGGCGAGGATGCCTGTCACCGACCAGGCGACGAACAACCACGAGATCTCGGCGTCCGACAGTCCGACGTCGGCGAACAACAGCGCGTACAGCGGATAGAACGGAACGGATTCCGAAAGCAACGCCCACAGGCGCAGCCGGCGAACGAGTACGCGTTCGGGTCCGGTCGGACGTCGCGGTCGCGTCAGTCAACATCGGGTGCGCATGACCGCGATGCTACTACGAGACCTTCGTCACCGAGAGCCCTTTTCTCCGCCTTCTCCGGCGCTCTTCACGATCCCGAGCCGGGCGCGGACCACGGCCATGCACTCGTCCTCGACGTAGAGCATCCCCGCGTCCTCCGCCAGTGCCCGTGCCTCGGCCGACGCGATGCCCAGTTGCAGCCACACCGCCCGCGCACCGACCCGCACGGCGTCCCGTGTCACCGCAGCGGCCTCGGGTGAAGGCCGGAACACGTTGACGACCTCGATCGGCCTGCCCGCCTCCGCCGCCTCGCCGAGGTTGCGGAACACGGTCTCGGTGAGCAGCACGCTCCCCGGCTCGGCGACCGGGTTCACCGGGATGACCCGAAAGCCCGCGTCACGCATCGCGGCAGGCACCGAGTGCGCCTCCTTCGCGGGGTCGCGGCTGAGTCCCACCACGGCGATGGTGTCGAACTCGCGCAGGATCCGTTCGGCCGGTGGTCGGCTGGTCGTCATGGTGTCGTCCCTTCCCGAGTGCCCCGCTGTACTACCACGTGTTCTGCTACCGATACCAGCGGGACGACGTGTTCAGCGGCGGGCGCAGCTCCGCGCTCACCACGAGCACGTTCGGCTCGTCCGAGCGCGTGAACTCGCGCAGCAGCCGCCGGAACGCCCTCCCGAAGCCGTCGACGCGATCGGCGTAGACGCCGAACGACTTGGCGAGCCCCACGAAGTCCGGCGTCACGAGGTCGACGCCGTGGTGTTCGAACCCCGCGTGAGCCTGGTCGTAGCGCAACATGCCGTAACCACCGTCGTCGACGATCACCACGGTGACGGGCAGCTTCTCCTGGATGGCTGTCGCCAACTCCGCGCATCCGGGCAGGAATCCGCCGTCACCCGTCACGCACACGGCCCGCACCGCACCCGCGGCGGCGACGCCCAACGCCGCGGGGAAACCGAAACCCACGGTGCCCCAGCCCGTCGGCAGGGCGAGCTGCCTCGGCCCCGACACCCGGTGGAAGCCACCGATCCAGTACCCCGCCACACACATGTCCGACACGAGGACGGAGCCCTCGGGCAGCGTCTCCTTGAGCGCGGACAGGAACTCGGCGGCGTGCGGCTCCTCCTTGCGCACCCGTCTGCGCACCCGCACCTCGATCTCGTCGAGCCTGCGCGTCAGCTCGTCGAGACCGGGCTTCGGGGAGATGCCCAGCGACAACTCCTCCACGACCTCCCGCGCGTCACCGAGCAGCAGCAAATCCGGTGGGTAGTTCTTCGCCGCGTCCTCGGCGTCGATGTTCACCGCGATGAGGCCCGGCGGCTGCGGCATGCGCCCGTTCTGCGTCATCGTGCCGTCGAAGTCGGTGCCCACCGCGAGCACGACGTCGGCCTCGTCCCATAACGCACCCACCTCGGGCGCGTGCACCGGGTTGGACGCCAGGCACGGGTGATCGGGCGGCACGATGCCGCGCGCGGCGAACGTGGTGATGATGGGTGCGGCGAGCCGCTCGGCGAGGCCGCCGATCGCCTCACCCGCCCCCGAGCGCAGGGCACCTCCGCCCACCCAGATCAGCGGACGCCGGGCCTCCACCAGCGCCTCCCGCGCGCGCTCCACGTCCTCGCTCGCCACCGACGGCGGTCCGGGCACGACCGGGCCTGCGGGCTCCGGCTGCTCCATGACCGGCTCACCGAGGAAGTCCGCCGGAATACCGACGTACACGGGACCGCTCTGCGGCCGCATCGCGATCTCGGCCGCCCGGCGCACCACGGCGGCGATCTCGGTCGGCTGCTCCACCGTGAAGGCCGCCTTCGTCAGCGGCTCGAAGAGCCTCTCCTGGCAGTCGATCTCCTGCGCCGAGCCACGTCCGGTGCCTGCTGCTCGCGGGGTGGAAGGCACGTCCGTGGCGATCACCAGCACGGGCGAGGCCGACGCCCTCGCCTCCCCGACCGCGCGCAACGTGTTGACCGCGCCCGGGCCCGTCGTCACGAGGGCGACGCCGAGCGAGCCCACCGCCCTGGAGTAGCCGTCGGCTGCGTGGGCCGCTGCCTGTTCGTGCCGCACACCGACGAGCCGGATACCTCCGAGTTCGCTGTCGGCCAGCGCGTCCCAGATCGGCAGGCTGTGCGCACCGGGGAGCCCGAAGGCGGCGTCGACTCCGAGCTCGGTCAGAGTCCTCACGAGACTGCGCGCACCGTTCACCGCCACGCGGCGAGGATACGATCTTCGTCACCACTGGGCGGGCAGGGTCTCCTCGCGCGGAGGCGGCCCGGGTGGAGTGCCGTCGCCGAAGGGACGTCCGCCGAGCGCCTCGCGGCCGTGGGGCGTGGCCCACAACGACAGGTCGGGGCCCTTCGGCACGATCCGCGTCGGGTTGATCCCCTCGTGCACCTGGTAGTAGTGCCGCTTGATGTGGTCGAAGTCGACCGTGTCACCGAACCCGGGAGTCTGGAACAGGTCCCGCGCGTACGCCCACAGCACGGGCAGCTCCGTGAGCTTGTCGCGGTTGCACTTGAAGTGACCGTGGTAGACGGCGTCGAACCGGACGAGCGTGGTGAACAGCCGGACGTCCGCCTCCGTGATCGTGTCACCCACCAGGTAGCGCTGCGTCTCCAGCCGCTCCGACAGCGCGTCGAGGCGTGCGAACAGGCGGTCGTAGGCGTCGTCGTACGCCTCCTGCTTCGTGGCGAACCCCGCCTCGTAGACGGCCGCGTTGACGTCGGCGTAGACGGCGGCGTTCACCTCGTCGATCTCGTCCCGCAGTGCCTCGGGGTAGAGGTCGGGAGCGCCGGGCCGGTGGTGGGCGGTCCACTCCGTCGACAGATCGAGCGTGATCTGCGGATAGTCGTTGGTCACCACCTTCCCACTGGGTATGTCCACGATCGCGGGCACGCTGATGCCACCCGAGTAGTCCGGGTCGGCCTTGGCGTAGGCCTCGCCGAGGAAACGGATACCGAGCACGGGGTCGCGGCCGTCCGGATCGAGGGTGAAGCGCCAGCTGCGTTCGTCCTGGATCGGGTCGGCCACGGCGACCGACAGCGCGTGCTCCAGTCCGAGGAGCCGTCGCACGACGAGTGCCCGGCTGGCCCACGGGCACGCGCGGCTGACGACGAGGCGGTAGCGGCCGGGTTCGACGGGCCACCCGTCACGGCCGTCGGCGGTGATACGGGAGGCGAAGTGATTGGGAGCGCGGTGGAACTGCCCGGTCTCCGGGTCCGTCTCGATGCTCATGGCGCCGACGCTAGTACTCCGGTGAACCGTAGACTCACCGGCACGGCGTGCTGGGACGGCGATGAGGTGGGGCGCTGATGAGGTTGATGCCGGTCACCGACTCCATGTTCCTCGCGCTCGAAACGCGGGAGCACCCCATGCACGTCGGTGGCCTCGCGTTGTTCACCCCTCCTGCCGACGCGGACCGCGACCACCTGCGAACACTGCGGGAGGACCTGCTCACGAACTCCAGTGTCCGCGACGTGTTCCGGCTCCGGCCCGCGACCCCACTGAGCACCCGCGGGTACCTGTCGTGGGTCGAGGACACCGAACTGGACCTCGACTACCACTTCCGGCACTCGGCGTTGCCGCGTCCCGGGCGCATCCGCGAACTGCTCGAAGTGACGTCGCGATGGCACAGCACGCCGCTCGACCGGCACCGGCCGCTGTGGGAGATCCACCTCGTGGAGGGTCTCGCCGACGGCCGCTTCGCCCTCTACAGCAAGGTGCACCACGCGCTCCTGGACGGAGTGTCGGCACTGCGCCATCTCCAGAGCTTTCTCACCGACGACCCGACCGCGCGTGACTGTCCGCCTCCCTGGGGCTCCCGCGACGTGCGGGGCGACCGCGAGCGCCCGGGCCTGCGCCCACGCACGATGCTGCGGGCCGGCCGTCGCGCGGTGAGCGAGTTGGCCGGCATGGCGCCGCTCGCCGCCCGCGTGGCAGGCGAGGCGTTCCGGGAACACCGGCTCACCCTGCCCCTGCAGGCGCCGAGGACGATGTTCAACGTTCCGGTGGGCGGTGCTCGCCGGTTCGCCGCGCAGTCGTGGGAGCTGGAACGACTCGGAGCCGTGGCCTCGGCGGCGGGCGTGTCCCGTAACGACGTGATGCTCGCGATGTGCTCGGCCGCGTTGCGGAGCTACCTGCTCGATCACGACGCCCTGCCGGACGCACCGCTGGTGGCGATGGTTCCGGTGTCCCTGCGCCCGCACGCGGGGGGCGAGACGTCGGGCAACCGCATCGGTGCGCTGTTGTGCGACCTCGGCACCCACCTGGCGGATCCGGCCGACCGGCTCGCGGTGATCCGGCGATCGATGGCGGACGGCAAGCGGTTGTTCAGCGACCTGTCGCCGCTGCAGGCGTTGCTGCTGTCGGCGTTGAACGTCGCGCCGTTCGCCGCCGCACCGTTGCCCGGGTTCGTCACCCACACCCGCCCGGCGTTCAACGTCGTGATCTCGAACGTGCCGGGTCCACGCACTCGGCTGTACTGGAACGGCGCCCGCCTCGACGGCCTCTACCCGGCTTCGGTGCTGCTCGACGGGCTGGCCCTGAACATCACGACGACCACGAGCGGCGACACACTCGACGTCGGCATCACGGGCTGTCGCCGCCGCGTACCGCACCTCCAACGTCTCCTCACCCACCTGGAGGACGGCCTGGCGGCCCTGGAACGCGCGGTGCTGTAACCACCAACACCGTGTCCGCAGGTTACGTACGCGTGTCCGCACTTCTCGCACGCGTGTTTGCACTTCCTGTACACACCGCCGTACGGAAACTGCGAACACCCGTACACAGGCTGCGGACACGGTGGTTCGGTGGAGCGCCGGGTCAGTCCCGGGAACCCGCTGGGCGATCGGTCGGCCACGGGCTGATCTCCTCGACCAGCTTGGCCACGGCCAGCACCAGGTCGTCGGAGTGGCGGGGCCCGACGATCTGCAGTCCCACGGGCAGCCCCTTCGAGGTGAACCCCGCGGGCACGGTGATGGCGGGCTGCTGCGTCATGTTGAACGGGTAGGTGAACCGCGTCCACTCCGGCCAGCTCCCGTAGTCGCCGCCGGGTGGCACGTCGTGTCCCACCTCGAACGGCGCGATCGGCATGGTGGGCGTGAGCAGCACGTCGTAGGCCGTGTGGAACTCTCCCATGTGGATGCCCAACGCGATTCGCTCGGCGTTGGCCTCCAGGTAGTCGCTCGCGGAGTAGGTCCGGCCGCGCTCCCACACCTCACGCAGGCCGGGATCGACCTTCTCCTCGGATCCCGGTGGGAACGAGTCGAGCCATTTGGCGGCCCCCGTGGACCACAACACCCCGAACGCGGCGGCCGGGTCGCTGAAGCCCGGATCGGCGTCCTCGACCGTCAACCCGGCTTCGCTCAGTTTCGCCACCAGCGCCACGACGATCTGCGCGATCTCCGGATCGACGTCGACGTAGCCGAGGTCGGCCGAGTAGGCCACGCGCAGCCCCCGCACGTCACGGCGAACCGCCTCACGGTAGGTGCCGGGCGGCGGCGGCAGCGACGACGGGTCGCGGTGGTCGGACGTGGTGAGCACGTCGAGGAGCAGCGCCACGTCGTCCACAGAGCGAGCGATCGGACCCGCGTGCGAGAGCGGGCCGAACGGACCCGCCGGGTACAGGGGGATGCGACCTCCCGTGGGCTTGAACCCGACCACGCCGCAGAACGACGCGGGAATGCGTACCGACCCACCGCCGTCCGTGCCGACGGACAGCTCCCCCATCCCGGTGGCCACCGCCACCGCGCTGCCACCGCTCGACCCGCCGGGGGTCAGCGCCGGGTTCCACGGGTTACGTGTGATGCCGTCGAGCGGGCTGTCCGTCACGGCCTTCCAGCCCAGCTCCGGCGTGGTGGTCTTGCCGAGCAGCACGAGACCGTTCTCCCGCATCCGGGCGGTGACGGGGCTGTCGACCTCCCACGCCTGGTCCTGGTCGATACACAGCGATCCGCGCAGCGTCGGCCAGCCCTGGGTGAGGAACATGTCCTTGACCGATGCGGGAACGCCGTCGAGCCACCCGATCGGGTTTCCCTCGCGCCACCGCTCCTCGGAACCGCGGGCCGCGTCGAGCGCCACCTCGGGGTCGACGAGTGTGAACGCCCGGTAGTCGGAGTCGCGCTCGACGATCACGTCGAGCGCGGCCCGCGTGGCCTCGACGGGCGACAGCTCACCGGACGAGTACGCGGCGACGAGTTCGCTCGCGGTCAGCATGGGTGTGCTCGACATGACTCTCCTCGTGCTCGTCGACGACGGCCGCTCGCGCGTCAGGGCGTCGAGGGTACATAGCCCAGACGCTTGTCCACGACATTGCGCAGGGGTCTACCACCGCACCACCGGGCGAAGTTGTCGGCGAAGACCTCCACGAGCGCGTTGCGCCAGCCCACGAAGTCACCGGACATGTGCGCGGAGACCAGGACGTTCTCCATCGCCCACAACGGACTCTCGGGCGGTAGTGGCTCCTGCTCGAACACGTCGAGAGCCGCGCCGGAGAGGTGTCCGCCGCGCAGGGCCGACACCAGGTCCTCGGTGACCACCAGCTCGCCCCGGCCGACGTTGACGAACCGGGCGCCCGGCCGCATCGCCGCGAAGGCGCGCGCGTCGAACATGCCCCTGGTCTGCTCGGTCAGGGGGGCCACGGCGACCACGACGTCGAAGTCGGGCAGGTGCCGGGTGAGGTCCTCCGACGCCACGACCCGCCCGAAGTCGGGATCACCGTCCCTGGCACGGCGACCGGCTCCGGTGACGCGCATACCCACGGCACCCAGCAGGCGCGCGATCGCTCTGCCGATCGGGCCCGTTCCCACGACGAGGGCGGAGGTGCCCGCGACGCGCTCGGTCTCGCGGTGCCGCCACGCGCGTTGCTGCTGCAGGCGCAGCGAACCGGCGAAGTCCTTGGCGAAGGCGATCACCACGCCGAGGACGTACTCCGCGATCGCCGAGTCGAACACCCCACGGGAGTTGGTGAGCACGACGTCGCTGTCACGCAGCTCGGGGAACATCACCGGGTCGACGCCCGCGCTGGCGATGTGCAGCCACCTCAGCCGGTCGGCGGCGTGCCACGCGCCGGGGACGGCCCGCGACAGGAAGTCGTAGACGAACAGCGCGTCGGCACCGCGAAGGGCGTCGGGGAGTTCGTCCGCGCGGGCGTAACGAACTGTCGCCGCTCGTTCGATGGGTTCCATGTCCGGGGGACGCCGGTCGCCGCACAAAACGGCGAGAACCGGACTTTCCGTGCCGCTCACGTTGACACGGTATGAGGCAGTCGTATGATTGTCAACAATCCGAGGAGTCCCCCCGGAGGTCCCTTCATGCACAAAAGCCGTCGGAGGTCGACCCTTGGATTTCGCAGCACTCGACATCCCTTCGTTCGACGGCCCGCTCGCGCAGCGCGGCATCGGCGTGATCGCACCCTTCGACCTCGCCCTCGAACGCGAACTGTGGCGCTGGGTGCCCATGGAGGTGTCACTGCATCTCGCGCGGACTCCGTACGAGCCCGTTCCCGTCAGCATGGAGATGGCCCACCTGGTCAGCAACTCGGTTCACCTCGCCGCCGCCACACGTGACGTCCTCCACGTGGAGCCGGAGGTCGTGGCCTATCTGTGCACGTCGGGCAGCTTCGTCAACGGGGTCTGCGCCGAGGAGTCGCTGCGCAAGGTCATCTGCGACGCGGGCGCGCCCGAGGCCGTCACCACCTCGGGAGCGCTCGCCGAGGTGCTGCGACGGCTCGACCTGCGCCGGATCTCCGTGCTCACGCCCTACGACGCCGACCTGACCGAACGGCTGCACGAGTTCCTCGGCGAACTGGGGGTCGACACCGTGACCAGCGACCATCTCGGTCTCGGCGGCGGCATCTGGAAGGTCAGCTACCGCACGATCGCCGAACGCATCCTCGCCGCCGACCACACCGAGGCTCAGGCGATCTTCGTCAGCTGCACGAACCTCCCCACCTACGACGTCATCGAGCCGCTCGAGAAGGCGCTCGGCAAGCCGGTGCTCACGGCCAACCAGCTCACGATGTGGGACTGCCTGCGGCGCATGGAGCTGCCGATCGTGGGACCGGGCCAGTGGTTGCGCGAAGTGTCCTGATTTTTGAGTAGGATTGTCAACAATCTGCCGTAGGAGGTGCCCGTTGTCGCCCACCCAGCAGGACAGCACGGCCGTCTCGGTCGGGTTCATCTATCCGGACCACGCCGCCGAGGACGACTACCCGTACGCCGAGAAGCTCCTCGGCGGCACGGCGCGACTGCCGGTCGAGCACATCTACGGCATCGACCTCCACGCGGTTCCCGAACTGCTCGACCTCGGCAGCCCGGCCCGGCTCGCGGAAGGAGCCGCCCAACTCGCCGCGCACGAGCCCGCAGCGGTGGTGTGGGCGTGCACGAGCGGTAGTTTCGTCTACGGCTGGGACGGTGCGCACACGCAGGTCGAGCAGCTCTCCGCCGCGGCGGGCGGGCTGCCCGCCTCCAGCACCTCGTTCGCGTTCGTCCGGGCCGCCAGGGCTCTCGGTGTGCGCACGGTGGCCGTCGCCGCCAGCTACCCGGACGACGTGGCCGAGCTGTTCGTCGAGTTCCTCCGCCGTGGCGGTGTGGACGTCGTGGGCATGTCGAGTGCCGATATCGTCACTGCGGCCGAGGTCGGTCGGCTCTCCCCCGACGCCGTGGTGGAGCTGATCGCCGGCCGCGACCGGCCGGACGCCGACGCGCTGCTCGTACCCGACACGGCCATGCGCACACTCGCGCTGGTCGACCTCCTCGAACAGCGTCTCGGCAAACCCGTCCTGACCGCCAACCAGGTGACCGTGTGGGAGGGTCTGCGTCTCGTCGGTGACATCCCCACCGTGCCCGGACTGGGCACCCTGTTCCGAAGGAAAGGCACGTAGCCATGCTGGCCGACATCGAACCCGTCAACCGGGAGTCGACCGCGTCGATCATCGCCCGTCAGCTCCGGGACGCGATCATGACCGGCACCCTGCCACCGGGTACCCAGCTCGGCGAGGCGGAGCTGGCCTCCCGGTTCGAGGTGTCACGCGGCCCGCTGCGTGAGGCCATGCAGCGGTTGGTTTCCGAAGGGCTGCTGCGCAGCGAACCGCATCGCGGCCTGTTCGTGATCGACCTCGAACCCGACGACGTGCACGACATCTACTGGGCCCGCTCGGCCGTCGAGAGGGCGGCGGCCCAACGTGTCGTGCGCGGGCCCGACCGCGACCGCGTCGCCGACGTCCTCTCGGACGCGGTCGCCGCGATGGCCGAGGCCGACGAGCAGGACGACCCCACCGCGCTCAGCGAGGCCGATCTCGCCTTCCACGAGGCGCTCATCGGGGCGGCGGGAAGCAGGCGGCTCGCGCGCATGGCCAGCACGCTGCTCATCGAGACCCGGATGTGTCTGTCCGCGCTGCAGAGCACGTACCGGCGCAACTCCCAGGGCGTCGACGAGCGGATCGCCGAGCACAACCGCATCATCGAGGCCCTGCGTGACGGCGACGAGGAACTCCTGCTCGCGCTGCTGGAAGCGCACATGGAGGACGCCGTGCAACGCCTGGCGCCGGAGAAGAGCCTGGTCACGGGTGCCACCCCGGAGCCGTGACGGCGGACGAGCGACGCAGGTCGCGGCGCATGGCGGCCCTTGGCCACCGATCAAGGCCACGTGCGGCCTCGTCCGCCCGGATCGCGCGCAGTTCGGGTCCCACTTCGGCGTCGGTCAGGTAGCGGAATCCGCAGCGCTGGTAGTAGGGGCCGTTCCACGGCACCTCGGTGAAGGTCGTCAGCGTCAGGGCTTCGACGTGCCGTCGGCGGGCCCACTGGGCGAGGTGTTCGACGAGTGCCCGGCCCAGGCGTCGCCTCGCGTGTGTGGGGCAGACCGAAACCTGCTCGATGTGCGCGGCACCGTCGACCATCGAGGCAAGCAGGTAGGCGGCCGGAACGTCGTCGTCGTCGACGTGGACCCACGCCCGGCCCGAGCGCTGGAACGCACGGAGAACGTCCAGGCCCGGTGGCTCGTCCTCGGCCACTGCCGACATGCCGAGGTCGGCGAACGGCGCTCCCGCCGCGCGCTCGATCTCCTGGCAGATCGTCAGGTCACCTTCTCGTGCTGCGCGTATCACGATCCTCCCTTTCCGGAACCAGCGCCGTCGGCGTCCGGGCGCCGGTCTCAGGAGGCCAGTGCTCCCAGCGCCGTGGCCGCGGCGGCACTGCCCACGGCCGTGGTCCAGCCCACCGGGCCGAGCGGCGTGCAACCGAAGAAGTGGCTCACCCCGGGAGTCTGCACCATGCCGGCCAGCACCGCCGCGGACCCGAGGCCGCTGGCGAGGACGGCAGGGCTGCGCCATCCCTCCGCGAGCGTCTGGGCGAGCTGTGTGCCGACCAGCGCCGCCAGCGCCACCGTGCTCGCCCTGCGCCTGCGCCCGGTGAATCTCGCCAGGGTCCAGGCGGCGGTCGCTCCCAGGGTGGTCGTGCCCGCCCGGACACCGATCTCGCTGTAGAGCGGCTTGCCGAGCGAACTCTCCGGTCCTTCCCGCAGCAGGTCGTCCACGGTGTCCCCCTCCGGTGGCCGGGAGGCGATCGCCATCGACGGCGCGAGGTCGGTGAGCAGGTTGACCAGCAGCAGTTGCCGCGCGTTCAGCGGTGAACGGCCGGTGAGCGCCGCACCGAGCACGTTGAACGCGATCTCACCGAGGTTGCCGCCGAGCAACACGCCGAGCGCCGAACGCACCGACGCCCACATGGCCCGGCCCTCCACGAGCGCGGCGATGATCGTTTCGAGCTTGTCATCGGCCACCACGACGTCGGCCGCCGCGCGGGCCGCGGGCGTTCCCCTGCCCCCGAGGGCGATGCCCACGTCGGCGAGCCGGATGGCCGGTGCGTCGTTGGCACCGTCCCCCGTCATCGCGACCGTCCGGCCCAACGCGCGGTACGCCTCGACGATCCGCACCTTGTGCGCGGGCGTGCACCGCGCGATCACGTCGACCTCGGGCAGGATCTCCCGCAACCCGGCCTCGTCGAGCTCGTCCAACTCCGCACCGGTGATGACGTGGAGCCCGTCGTCGTGGCCGTTGATCTCCGCGGCGATCGCCTCGCCTGTCGCCGGATGGTCACCGGTCAGCATGACGATGTGGACGCCCGCGTCGCGCAGGCGGGCGGCGGCCGGTGCGGCGCTGCCGCGCACCGGGTCGGCGATGGCGAGGAACCCGAGGAACCGCAGCCCCGTCACGGAGTCCTCGTCCCACCCGGTCTCCGGCGAGTCACCCTCGATCGGTCGTTCGGCCACGGCCAGGACCCGGTGGCCGGCCTGCGCGAGTGTCCGCAGCCGGGCGGACAGGCGCCTGCGCGTCCGCGCGTCGACGTCGCACCGGGGCAGCACCTCCTCCGGAGCGCCCTTCACGCTGAGCAGCAGCCCCTTTCGGGTGCGGCCCACCGTGGCGTGGAAACCGCGGGAGGGTTCGAACGGCACCGTCGCGAACTCCCGCCAGCCCGAGGCTCCCGACCCCGCGGTGATGGCGAGTCTCGCGCCGGCCTCCGCCACGGCTCGGTCGGTGGCGTGCGGCAGTTCTTCGGGAACGTCGGAGTGGGGGGTCGCCCGCAGCGCCGCGGCCAGCACGGGCCGCAGCGACTCGGTCAGGGTGTCCACACGCGACCGCACGTGTCCGTCGTCCACCTCGCTGACGCTGAGCCTGCCCTCGGTGAGCGTGCCCGTCTTGTCGAAGCAGAGCACGTCCACCCGGCCGAGCGCCTCGATGCTGCGGGGATTGCGTACGAGTGCTCCGAGCTCGGCGAGTCGCCGCGCCGCCGCCAACTGCGCCGCGTTGACGAGGAACGGCAGCCCCTCGGGCACCGACGCCACGGCGAGGTTCACGGCCGCGCCCATGCTCTCGCGCAACGGCACTCCCCGCAGCAGCCCCGAACCGGCGACCGCGGCCGCCGATCCGACCGCCAGCGGCAGACTGCGCTGGGTCAGTTCGGTGAGCCGTGACTCGACACCGGTCGTGGGAGCGGCTTCCCTCGCGGTGGCCATGCTGCGCCCGGCCTGCGTGTCGTCGCCCACGGCCACCACCACGGCCGTCGCCTGCCCGGCCGCCACGGTGGTGCCCTCGTAGACCATCGACGAGCGTTCGGCCACCTCCGACGCCACTACAGGCGCCTGCGTCTTGGCCACGGGCAGTGACTCCCCGGTGAGGGAGGACTCGTCCACCTCGAAACCGCTTGCCTCCACGACCCGGCAGTCGGCGGGCACCACGTCGCCCGCCGTGAGGGCCACGAGGTCGCCGGGCACGAGGTCCTCGGCGGTCAGCACCCGTTCGTCCCCGTCCCGCACCACGGTCGCGCTCACCGACGAGCGCCGCAGCAGGTCGGCGAGCCTGCGCTCGGTGCCGAGCTGTTGGAGGCTACCGACCAGCGCGGAGATCCCGACCACCGCCGCCACCAGCCCGGCGTCCGTCGGCGATCCCACGGCCGCCGACAACGCGGCGCCTCCCGCCAGCACGGGCGTCAACGGGTTGGCCAGCTCGGCGAGGAACGCGCTGCCGAAGCTCGTACCCAGCTCGCGCCCGCCTCCGCGTTCGACCTTCCTGCGGGCGGCCTCCCGTTCGGTCAGCCCGCCGTCCGAGCAGGACAGCCGTTCGAGCACGGCGGTCACCGGCATGGCGTGCCACGGCACCGTGTCGGCGACCTCCACGGCACGCGGTTCCCGCAGGCGTGCCGCGTGTCTGCGGGCGTTGACCAACGCGATGGCCGCACCGGCGTTGACGGCGTGCATCGCCCGACTGGTGGGGTTGGTCCGGCCACCACGCAACGCCGCGACCATGCCGACCCCCGAGGCGGTCTGGCTGATGCGGACGCTCTGGGCGTTCATGGTCTTCATCGCGCCGACGGCCTCGATGAGCAACGCCGCCGTCCCGAGGTCCGTGCCCACCAGCACGTGCGCGCCCCACGGCTGCGGCTGCCCTTCGAGCTGCACTCCCGCCCCGCAGTCCGCCATGGCGAGCGCGCGGCAGTCACCGGACACCAGCAGCACGCCGTGACCACGGCGCTGGAGGTCCCGCACCGCGTCCACCGGATCGTCGGTCTCGTGCACGGGAAGTCTGCTGTGCTGGGCGGCCAGTGACAGCAGGTGAGCGCCGGGAAGCATCTCGTTCCGCAGTCCCAGGACCGCGTGCAGGCGGCGGCCCCGGCCGAGCCCGAGCACCCGCGCGGTGCCTCGCCGGGCGAGACGCTCACGCTCCTGTTCCCCACGAGATCCGTCGAGTTCCCGGCCGTCCACGGGCCCCAGCCACCAGTCGCCGTCGGTGACCTCGGTTTCCGCCCGCTCCCCCGTCCCGAAGAGCCGCCAGGCCCGCTCGGCCACCTCGTGCGGATCGGCGTCCGGCAGCGCGACGAGATCCGACAGGGCGAGCCTGCCCGTGCTCAACGCGGCACGGTCGAGCACCACCGCGTCGACACAGTCCAGGTGGCGCAGCACGGAACGGTCCATGACCACCGTCCCTCGCCTGCCGAGCGCGCGCCCCAGCGCGCTGCCGAACGCCGACCTTCCCGTCTCGGCCGCCTTCGGCATCGTCGCCAGGCCCACGGCCAGTGCCTTGCGCGGCCCCAGGAACGGCAACGCCGCCGTGCCTGCCACGAGGCCCGCCCGCAACGCCGTCCGCTGGTAGCGCTCGACCTCCCCCTCCCTGGGCGGCCTCGCCGTCGGCAACACCTCCGCAGCCACCGCGTCCGGGCCCGTCACCACGTCCTTCTCGACGTTCCACCACGCACGCCACAGTGCCCGGGCCTCCCGCCACTGGCCCACCCGCTGCACCACGTCCAGCACGATGCCCTCGTTGCCCGCCGCGAGTCCCTGCGTGACCGCTCCCGTCATCGACGTGAGCGAATCGGCTCTGGTGTGACTGCGGGCACGGCGGGCCACGACGTCCTTGGCGGCCGGGTGGTGTTCGGCCACGCCGATGAGCGCGGCCACCTCCGGGGGCAGCGGTGCCCACGGGGCGATCCGGGTGAGCAGGGACATCACGAAGCCGAGCAGGTCGACGGCCAGGGTCGGGACCACCCGCGTGCCGCGCAGGCCGTCGGCCGGGTGCTGGATCTCGTCCTCCGCGGCCTCGTCGTCGGGTGCGGCCGGGGTGCTGCCGGCCCTGCGAACGATCGCCGCGATCTCCGAGGGCCGGGGCCGGGGTTCGGTCACGGCCACGCACAGCCGCGACGAAGGGCCGTTGACCCGGGCCCACGCCACTCCCGGATGAGCCTCGACGGCGCGTTCGATACGCCGGGCGATCCGCGCACCGCCCTCACCGTGGATGCCGTGGACGTCGACGTAGAGGTGGTCCGAACCCGCCACCACGCGGGGCGGGGGCGTGCCCACGAGCGACACGACGCCGCGCGCGGTGCCGACGGCGGCTCCCACGACGGACAGCGGCCCCGGCAGGGGGACACCGAACACCCTCATGAAGCGCAGGGTGCCCACTCCCGCCGGACTGACACCCGCCGCAGGTCCGCCGCGTGCTAAACGGCCTCGGCGATGGCGGTGCCGAGCTGCTCCGTCGTGGCCTCGCCCCCGAGGTCGGGAGTCGCCACGCGCCCCTCGGCCAGCACCTTCTCGACGGCCGCGTCGACCGCCCGCGCGGCCTCGGTCTCACCGAGGTGTTCGAGCATCATCGCGCCCGCGAGGATCTGCGCCACCGGGTTCGCGATGCCCTTTCCCGCGATGTCCGGGGCGCTGCCGTGCACGGCCTCGAACATCGACGGGTGCGTGCGCTCCGGGTTGATGTTGCCGGAGGGGGCCATGCCGAGTCCGCCCGTCACCGCCGCTGCGAGGTCGCTCAGGATGTCGCCGAACAGGTTGGACGCCACGATCACGTCCAGCCGTTCCGGCTGCTGCACCACCCTCGCGGCGAGCGCGTCGATATGGCACTGCTCGGCCGCCACGTCCGGGTACTCGGCGGCGACGAGTTCGAAGACCTCGTCCCAGAACGGCATCGTGTGGATGATGCCGTTCGACTTGGTCGCCGAGCAGACACGCTTCGACCGGGTGCGGGCCAGCTCGAACGCGTACCGGATGATGCGCTCCACCCCGACGCGGGTGAACACCGACTCCTGGAGCACGAACTCCCCCGGCTGCCCCTGGTTGTGCCTGCCGCCGAGCGTGGAGTACTCGCCCTCGGAGTTCTCGCGGACGATGACCATCTCCAGCTCGTCGGCCGTACGGTTCGCCAGCACCGACGTGGTGCCGGGCAGCAACCGCACCGGGCGGAGGTTGACGTACTGCGAGAACGCACGTCGCAGCGGGATCAGCAGACCCCACAGCGAGACGTGGTCCGGGACGCCGGGGAACCCGACCGCGCCCAGCAGGATCGAGTCGAAGCCGGACAGCGTCGACACGCCGTCCTCCGGCATCATCGCGCCCGTGTCGCTGTAGCGCTCGCAGCTGTAGTCGAACTCCGTCCAGCGCAGCGCGAAGCCGTGTTCGGCCGCCGCCGCGTCGAGCACTCTGCGTGCCTCGACGGTGACGTCCACACCGATGCCGTCGCCGGGGATGGTGGCGATCTCGTAGGTCCTCACCGGCGCACTCACAGGCTCACCGCGACGTACTTGGTCTCCAGGAACTCGTCGATGCCGACGGTGCCGCCCTCCCGCCCCAGGCCGGACTGCTTGACACCGCCGAACGGTGCCGCGGGGTTCGACACGATGCCCTGGTTCAGGCCCACCATGCCCGTCTCCAATCGCTCGCTGACACGCAGGGCGCGCTTGACGTCGTTGGTGTAGACGTACCCGACGAGCCCGTACTCGGTGTCGTTCGCGGCGGCGAGGGCCTCCTCCTCCGTGTCGAACACCGAGATCGGCGCGACGGGGCCGAAGATCTCCTCGCGGGACATGCGCGCGTCGGCGGGCACGCGGGTGAGCACGGTCGGCTGGTAGAAGTTGCCCGGCCCGTCCACGGTCGCGCCGCCGGTCAGCACCTCGGCACCGCGCCTGGCCGCGTCCTCGACGAGTTCGCCCACCTTGGTCACGGCATCGTGGTCGATCAGCGGGCCGACCACGACGCCCTCCTCCGTGCCACGGCCGATGGGCAACGCGGACATGCGCTCGGTCAGCCTGCGGGCGAACTCGTCGGCCACACCGCGCTGCACGTAGAAACGGTTGGCCGCCGTGCACGCCTCACCGATGTTGCGCATCTTGGCCTGCATGGCGCCTTCCACGGCGGCGTCGAGGTCGGCGTCGTCGAACACCAGAAACGGCGCGTTGCCCCCCAGTTCCATCGATGTGCGCAGCACCTTGTCGGCGCACTGCTCCAGCAGGAGCCTGCCGACCGCCGTCGAGCCGGTGAACGACAGCTTGCGGGCCCTGCCGTCACGGATGAGCGGCTCCATCACGCCACCCGCGTCGGACGTGGTGACGACGTTGAGGACGCCGTCGGGCAGTCCCGCGTCGGCGAGGATCCGCGCCAGCGCCAGCATGGACAGCGGCGTCTGCTCGGCGGGCTTGACGACCATGGTGCAGCCCGCCGCCACGGCCGGACCGATCTTGCGCGTGCCCATCGCCATCGGGAAGTTCCACGGCGTGATGAGCAGGGACGGCCCCACTGGCTGCTTGGTGACGAGGAACCGGCCGCTGCCGTTGGGAGCCACGGCGTACCCGCCGTCGATGCGCACCGCCTCCTCGGCGAACCAGCGGAAGAACTCCGCGGCGTAGGCGACCTCGCCGCGGGACTCCGCCAGCGGCTTGCCCATCTCGAGGGTCATCAGCAGGGCCAGTTCCTCCTGGCGCGCCAACAGCGCGTCGTAGGCCCTGCGCAGGATCTCACCTCGCTCCCTCGGCGGGTGGGCCGCCCACTCCGCCTGCGCCGAGACGGCGGCGTCCAGAGCCGCCATGCCGTCCGAGGCGGAGGCATCGGCCACCTCGCAGAGCACCGCCCCCGTCGCCGGGTCGTGCACGGGGAACGTCGCGCCACTGGTGGCGGGCGTCCACTTGCCGCCGATGAACAGCTCCTTGGTGACGGCGTCCACCACGCCCGACTCGGTCACCGCGCTCATGAAGACTCCCTGCTGTCGCTGATTGCGCCGCTGCGAGCGCCATGCTACGAATATTGTTGACAATCTACAACCCCGAGGGTGACACGACCGCGACACATGCGGGGCTCCCCTCACGACCGAGGTGAGCACACCCTCACCCCCGATGTCCAACACCGTCCACCGCCGTCCAACTCCGTCCAACTCCGTCCACCGCCGTCCGACCCCGTTCACCGCCGTCCGACCCCGTTCACCGCCGTCCGACCCCGTTCACCGCCGCGTCCCAAAGGAGCACGCTGACATGGCCCAGCTTTCCCCGATCCTCAAGCAGGCCACCCCTGTCGTCGTCGATCACGGCGAGGGCGCCTACCTCTACGACACGAGCGGACGCCGACACCTCGACTTCACGGCGGGCATCGGTGTGACCAGCACCGGACACTGCCACCCCCGCGTGGTGGCCGCCGCCCAGGAACAGGTCGGCAAACTGATCCACGGCCAGTACACCACCGTGATGCACCGGCCCCTGCTCGAACTGAGCGAACGGCTCGGCGAGGTCCTGCCGAAGGGACTCGACTCCCTGTTCTTCGCCAACTCCGGCAGCGAGGCCGTCGAGGCCGCGCTGCGCCTGACCAGGCAGGCCACCGGAAGACCCAACGTCGTCGTGTTCCAGGGTGGATTCCACGGCCGGACGGTGGCCGCGGCGTCCATGACCACCTCCGGCACCCGCTTCAGCGCGGGTTTCTCGCCACTCATGGGCGGCGTGCACGTGGCGCCCTTCCCGTACGCCTACCACTACGGGTGGGACGAGCGGACGGCCACGGAGTTCGCGCTGCGCGAGCTGGACTACCTGTTCGCCACACAGACCTCGCCGCAGGAGACGGCCGCGTTCTTCGTCGAGCCGATGCTGGGCGAGGGCGGGTACGTGCCCGCGAACACCGAGTTCATGGCGGGCCTGCGGCGCCGCGCGGACGAGCACGGCATCCTCCTCGTCGTCGACGAGATCCAGACCGGTTTCGGGCGCACCGGCCGGTTCTGGGGCCACGAGCACTTCGACGTCCGCCCCGATGTCGTGCTCATCGCGAAGGGCCTCGCCAGCGGCTTCCCGCTGTCGGGCATCGCCGCGTCGAAGGACCTCATGGGCAAGGCTTGGCCGGGCTCTCAGGGCGGCACCTACGGCGGCAACGCCGTGTCGTGTGCGGCGGCCATCGCCACCCTCGACGTGATCCGGGAGGAGAACCTCGTCGAGAACGCGGCGGCACGGGGCAGGCAACTGCTCGACGGCGCGAAGGCGGTCGGCGAGAAGACGCCGGGCATCGGTGACGTGCGCGGGCTGGGGCTGCTCGTCGGGTCGGAGTTCGTCACGGCCGACGGCAAGCCGGACGGCGCCACCGCCCAGGCCGTGCAGAAGGCCGCGGCCGAGAAGGGCCTGCTGCTGCTCACGTGCGGGGCGTTCATGAACGTCGTTCGCATGATCCCGCCACTGGTCGTCACCGCCGAGCAGATCGACGAAGCGCTGGAGATCTGGGCCGACGTCGTCGCCTCGGTCACCGGCGCCTGAGCCGGTGACCGATCCCGTCTGACGAGGAGTACCCGTTGGCCCGCTACATCACCATCACGCTCGACAAGCGCGGTGTTTCCTGCCGCGCTCGTCTGCTCGACGCCGAGGCACCGAGGACGTGCCGGGCGGTGTGGGACGCCCTGCCCCAGAGCGGTTCGGCGTACCACGCGAAGTACGCCCGCAACGAGGTCTACACCCTCGTCCCGCCGTTCGCCGACCCGAAACCGGGCCGTGAGAACCCCACGGTGACACCCATTCCCGGTGACGTCGTGTACTTCGGGTTCGAGGCGTGGGAGATCGGCAACCCCGCGTACGGCTACGACGAGGGCAGCGAGGCGCACAGCGCGCAGGGCGCGACCGATCTCGCCATTTTCTACGGCCGCAACAATCTGCTGATCAACGGGGACGCCGGCTGGGTGCCGGGAAACGTCTTCGCCACGATCATCGAGGGCCTCGACGAGATGGCCGCCGCGGCCCAGGATCTGTGGTTGCGCGGGGTCGAGGGGGAGACCATGACGTTCGCCCGCGCTTGACACAGCGGTGTTCACCCGACCGGGTAATGTTGCGATATTCACGCATAGTACTGACGTGGTAACTCTTTGGAGTGGACCGGAGGTCCGAAACGGACACGTGAAAACTCATCGCAGCAGAACGACCCGGTCGGGCGAACACGAATTGTCACGTCCGACTGAAAACACTGGCCCCTCTGTAAAACCCGAAAGAGGTACGTGTTTAAACTGAGGGGATTTCACCTCGGGCTCCGTCCGCACACCTGGATCTTTGACAGCGAGCGCCTCCTCCTGGAATTGTCGATCTCGCTTTCGAAAGCGGTGTGCGCACACCAATTCGCTGTACTGCCAACGAATCCTTTTGGTGAAGGAGCCCCTCATGCAGATCATCGCCGTGCACTCGACCGACCTCCTCACCGGGCTGCTGGCGCACCTCGCCCACCTGCTCGGCTGGCTGGTCTGAGAAACGACGTCACAGGCATGACGAAAGCGGGGCCGGCACCAGGCGCGGGGTCGGCCCCGCTTTCGTCCGAAGCCAAAAACGCGAGAATGATTCATAGCCGACGGGAGCCGGACCGTACTAGGCTGCTCGCCCATGGGCGACGTAGCACAGCGGCTGGCCGAGATCGTCGGCGCCGACAACGTGGCGAGCGGCGACGCCGTCGGTGACGACTACACCGGCGACGAGACGCTCGCCGGAGACCGGGTCCGGCCCGCTCACGTGGTGAAACCCGGAACCGCCGAAGAGGTCGCCGCCGTGCTGCGGCTGGCCACCGAGGAATCCGTACCCGTGACCGCGCGGGGTTCCGGCACCGGCCTTTCCGGCGCGGCGCGCCCCCTGGCAGGCGGCATGGTCGTGTCCTTCGAGCGGATGAACGCGATTCTCGACATCGACACCACCAACCACGTCGCCGTGGTGCAGCCCGGGGTCACACTGTCCGATCTGGACGTCAAGACCGCCGAGGTCGGCCTCGGCTACACCGTCTACCCCGGTGAGATGAGCGCGAGCGTCGGCGGCAACGTCGGCACGAACGCGGGCGGCATGCGCGCCGTGAAGTACGGCGTCACCCGCAACAACATCCTCGGCCTCCAGGCGGCACTGCCGACGGGCGAGCTCGTCCGCACCGGAGGCCGCACCGTCAAGACCTCCACCGGCTACGACCTCACCCAGCTCATCATCGGTTCGGAGGGCACGCTCGCGCTCGCCACCGAAGTGATCGTCAAACTGCACCCCCGTCTCGCCCACGGCGCGACGGTGCTCGCGCCCTTCCCCACACTCGACACGGTGATGAACGCGGTGCCGCGCATCGTCTCCAGCGGTCTCGCGCCGCACATCCTCGAATACATCGACGCCTTCACGATGGCCGCCATCACCCACACCGCGCAGCTGTCGCTCGGCATCCCCGACGACGTACGCGAGGCGTCGCAGGCCTACCTCGTCGTGGGTCTGGAGAACCGGGACGCCGACCGGCTCGCGGGCGACGTCGAGGCCGTCGGAGCACTGCTCGCCGAGCTCGGGGCCTCGGACTCCTACGTGCTCGAAGGACCGTCCGCTCGCAAGCTCATCGAGGCGCGGGAGAAGGCGTTCTGGACCGCCAAGGCCGCAGGCGCCGACGAGGTGATCGACGTCGTGGTGCCGCGCTCGGCACTCCCGGCGTTCCTCGCCGAATCGCAGGCCGCCGCGGCGCGCACGGAGTCCGGTGTGGTCGGCTGCGGCCACGCGGGTGACGGGAACGTGCACCTCGCCGTGTTCCAGAAGGACCCGGACAAGCGCGCCCGGCTCCTGCACGAGATCTTCGCCGCGGGGATGGAACTCGGTGGTGCCATCTCCGGCGAGCACGGCATCGGACGCGCGAAGAAGGACCACTTCCTCCGGTTGGAGGACCCAGTCAAGATCGAACTGATGAGCCGAGTGAAGCGGGCGTTCGACCCCGCCGGGATTCTGAACCCCGGTGTGCTCTTCGGCCGGGAGGATTGAACATGGCCATGAACGGTGCCCAGTCGTTGATCCGCACGCTCGTCGACGCCGACGTGGACGTGTGCTTCACCAACCCCGGGACGTCCGAGATGCACTTCGTCGCCGCACTCGACGACGTGCCCCAGATCCGGGGCGTGCTCGGGCTGTCCGAGGGCGTGGTGACCGGTGCCGCCGACGGGTACGGCCGGGTGGCGGGCAAACCCGCCGCGACACTGCTGCACCTCGGTCCCGGCCTCGCCAACGGGCTCGCGAACCTGCACAACGCCCGCCGCGCGAACACGCCGGTCGTCAACGTCATCGGCGACCACGCGACCTACCACAAGAAGTTCGACGCTCCGCTGGAGTCCGACATCGAGGCCCTCGCCGGATCGCTGAACGGCTGGGTGCGGCGGTCGCCGAGCACGGCCGACGTCGGCGCCGACGCCGCGGCGACGGTCGCGGCGGCCCAGGACGCTCCCGGCCGGGTGGCGACGCTGGTCCTGCCCGCCGACGTCTCGTGGGGCGACGGCGGCACACCCGCCGCGCCGGTGCCTCCACGCGCCCCGCGTCCGGTGGCGTCGGACGTGGTGAAGGCGGTCGCCGAGGTGCTGCGCGGGGGCGAGCCCGTGGCCCTGCTGGTCGGTGGGGTCGCCTGTCGCGAAGCGGGCCTGCGTGCGCTGAGCCGGATCGCGAAGGCCACCGGCGCCAAGCCGTTCGCGGAGACGTTCCCCGCACGCATCGAGCGCGGAGCCGGTCTGCCCAACATCGAACGGCTCGGCTACCTCGCCGAGCAGGTGGCCTACCAGCTCGACGGCGTGCGGCACGTCGTCGTCGCGGGCACGCGTGCGCCCGTGTCGTTCTTCGCCTACCCGGGCAAGGCGAGCGACCTCGTACCGGAGGGCGCACACGTCCACACCCTGGCCGAGGTGGGCGACGACGTCGTCGCCGCGCTGGAGGAGCTGGCGGACGAGGTGGCTGCCGATGTCGAGCCGGACCTCGCACCCGCCCAGCGGCCGGAGCTGCCCACCGGTGACCTGACGCCGCAGAACTGGGCGCAGGTGATCGGCGCGCTGCTGCCCGAGGGCGCGATCGTCTCCGACGAGGCCAACACGTCCGGATTGCTCGTGCCGATGGCGACGGCGGGAGCTCCCCGCCACGACGTGCTGACGTTGACGGGCGGCGCGATCGGCCAGGGGATGCCGGTGGCCACGGGCGCGGCCATCGCGGCTCCGGACCGACCGGTGATCAACCTGGAGTCCGACGGCAGTGCTCTGTACACCGTTCAGTCACTGTGGACGCAGGCGCGGGAGAACCTCGACGTCACCACCGTGGTGCTCAACAACCGTGCGTACGCCATCCTGCGGATGGAGTTGCAGCGGGTCGGCGCGGAGTCGTCCGGGCCGAAGGCCAGCGGGCTGCTCGACCTGTCCACACCGGACCTCGACTTCGTGAGGATGGCCGAGGGCTTCGGCGTCCCGGCGACCCGCGCGAAGACGGCCGAGCAGCTCGCGGAGCAGTTCCGCCGCGCGGTGTCCGAACCCGGCCCCCACCTCATCGAAGCCATGGTGCCGCCCCTGCTCTGACGGCGAGGGCCACCGGCCCGGCACGGGACGGTGGCCCTCGGCTCGCTCCTTGCGGTCCTACTCGAAGAGCTCGCCCTTCTCGGCCCTCTCCACCAGGGAGGCCGGCGGCTCGAAGTGGCTGCCGTAGCGCTGCGCGAGCTCACGCGCCCGCGCGACGAAGCCCTTCAGCCCGCCCTCGTAGGAGTTCATGTACTGCACCACACCGCCGGTCCACGCCGGGAAGCCGATGCCGAAGATCGACCCGATGTTGGCGTCCTGCACCGAGTTGAGCACGCCCTCGTCGAAGCACTTGACGGTCTCCAGCGCCTCGGCGAACAGCATCCGCTCCTGGAGGTCCCTGAACGGCACGTCACCGCTGCCGCTGCCCCACGCCTCCCGCAGCCCCGGCCACAGCCCGGCCCGCTTGCCCTCGGAGTCGTACTCGTAGAACCCGGCCCCGGCGGAGCGGCCCTTGCGGTCGAACTCGTCGAGCATCCGGTCGATGACGGCCTCGGACGGGTGCGGCGTCCACGTGCCGCCCGCCGCCTCCACCGCGGCCTTCGTCTCGGCGCGGATCTTGCGCGGCAGCGTCAGCGTCAGCTCGTCCATCAGCTGCAGCGGCGGCGCCGGGTACCCGGCCTGCGCACCGGCCTGCTCGATGGTGGCGGGCTCCACGCCCTCGCCGACCGCGGCGACGGCCTCGTTGAGGAACGTGCCGATGACCCGGCTGGTGAAGAAGCCCCGGCTGTCGTTGACGACGATGGGCGTCTTCTTGATCTGCAGCGTGTAGTCGAAGACCTTCGCCAGCGTGGCGTCGGAGGTCTTCTCCCCGCGGATGATCTCCACGAGCGGCATCTTGTCCACCGGCGAGAAGAAGTGGATGCCGATGAAGTCCTCCTGCCGCTTCACACCCTCGGCCAGGCCGGTGATGGGCAGCGTGGAGGTGTTGGAGCCGAGCACCGCGTCGGATTCGACGATGTTCTCGATCTCGGCGAACACCTTGTGCTTGAGCTCGGTGTTCTCGAAGACCGCCTCGATCACGAAGTCGACGCCTTCGAGGTCGGCCGCGTCACCGGTGGTGACGATCCGGTCGAGCAGCGCCTTGGACTTCTCCTCGGTGGTCTTGCCGCGCGCCAGAGCCTTCTTCTCCAGCTTGCGGGCGTAGTCCTTGCCCTTCTCGGCGTTCTCCTTGGAGACGTCCTTGAGGACGACGTCGATGCCCGCCTTCGCGGACACGTACGCGATACCGGCGCCCATCATGCCCGCGCCGAGCACACCGACCTTACGCGCCTGGTACTTCTCGTAGCCGTCGGGCCGCGAGCCACCGGAGTTGATGTGCTGCAGGTCGAAGAAGAACGCCTTCGTCATGTTCTTCGCGACCTGGCCGGTGACGAGGCTGACGAAGTACCGCGTCTCGATCAGAGACGCGGTGTCGACGTCCACCTGCGCGCCCTCCACCGCCGCGGCCAGGATGGCACGCGGAGCGGGCATCGGCGCGCCCTTGAGCTGCTTGCGCAGCGTCGCGGGGAACGCGGGCAGGTTGGCGGCGAACTTCGGGTTCGACGGCGAGCCACCGGGGATCTTGTAGCCCTTGACGTCCCACGGCTGCTGGGCCTCGGGGTTGGCCTTGATCCACTCCTTGGCCTTGGGCAGCAGCTCGTCGACCGAGCCCACGAGCTCGTGGACCAGGCCAAGCTCCAGCGCCTTGGCGGGCCGGTGCCGCTGGCCCTGCACCAGGACGTTGAGCACGGCGTTCTGGATGCCGAGCAGGCGAACGGTGCGCACGATGCCACCGCCGCCGGGCAGCAGACCGAGGGTCACCTCGGGCAGACCGATCTGGACGCCCTTCACGTCCGCTGCGATGCGGTGGTGGCAGGCCAGCGCGATCTCCAGGCCGCCGCCGAGGGCCGCGCCGTTGATGGCGGCGACCACGGGCTTGCCCAGGGTCTCCAGGCGGCGCAGGTCCTGTTTCATGGCGTTGGACATCTCGGTGATGGCCTCGGCGTCGGCGGGCGTCGCCTTGATGAGGTCGTTGAGGTCACCGCCCGCGAAGAACGTCTTCTTCGCCGAGGCCAGCACCACACCGGTGATCGAGTCCTGTTCCGCCTCCAGGCGATCGACGATCACACGCAGCGAGGAGCGGAAGTCGGCGTTCATCGTGTTCGCCGACTGGTTCGGGTCGTCGAGCGTCAGCACGACGATGCCGTCGGAGTCCTTCTCCCAGCGGATGGTCTTGGATTCAGTCATCGTTTGTTCTCGTCCCTCACACGCGCTCGATGATCGTGGCGAGGCCCATGCCACCGCCGATGCACAGCGTCACGAGCGCGCGCCGAGCCTGGCGGCGCTCCAGTTCGTCCACCATCGTGCCCAGGATCATCGCGCCGGTCGCGCCCAGCGGGTGGCCCATGGCGATGGCGCCGCCGTTGACGTTGACCTTCTCCTCCGGGAGGTTCAGGTCCTTCATCCACTTGAGGACGACGGCGGCGAACGCCTCGTTCAGCTCGAACAGGTCGATGTCGTCGACCGTGAGACCCGCCTTGGCCAGCACCTTCTCGGTGGCGGGCGTCGGGCCGGTCAGCATGATCGTCGGGTCGGAACCGGTGACCGCGGTGGCGACGACGCGCGCACGCGGCTCCATGCCGATCCGCTTGCCGATCTCCTCGCTGCCCACCAGCACGATCCCGGCGCCGTCGACGATGCCCGACGAGTTGCCACCGGTGTGCACGTGGTCGATCTTCTCGACCCAGTGGTACTTCTGCAGCGCCACGGCGTCGAACCCGGCGAAGTCACCGAGGTCGGCGAACGCGGGACGCAGCTTGGCGAGCGCCTCCATCGTGGTGCCGGGGCGGCGGTGCTCGTCGTGGTCGAGGATGGTCACGCCGTTGATGTCCTTGACCGGCACCACGGACTTGGCGAAGTAACCGCCCGCCCACGCGGCCTCGGCCCGCTCCTGCGAGCGCACGGCGTAGGCGTCGACGTCCTCACGCGTGAAGCCCTCGGTGGTCGCGATCAGGTCGGCACCGATGCCCTGCGGCACGAAGTAGGAGTCGTAGTTGGTGGCGGGGTCGGTGAACATCGCACCACCGTCGGAGCCCATGGGCACGCGCGACATCGACTCGACACCACCGCCGATGACGAGGTCGTCCCAGCCCGCGCGGACCTTCTGTGCGGCCTGGTTGACGGCTTCCAGACCCGAGGCACAGAAGCGGTTGAGCTGCACACCCGCGACCGTCTCGGGCAGCCCGGCGGCGATGGCGGCCGCGCGGGCGATGTCGGCGCCCTGGTCACCCACCGGCGAGACGACGCCGAGGATGATGTCGTCGATCAGCGCGGGGTCCAGGCCCGGGTGCCGCGCCTTGAGTTCGTCGATCAGGCCGACCACCAGGTCGATCGGCTTGGTTCCGTGGAGGGAACCGCCCTTGTTCTTGCCACGAGGCGTACGGATCGCCTCGTAGATGAACGCCTCTGTACTCACGCCTGAGGTCCTTCCTGGCGCAGATTGCCGTTCGTGGTGCTAATCGCTACTAACATAATCCCGCATCGTTCGAGGTTGTCAACGGGTTGTCTCCCTGACAACAAACGCTAGAGTGGGCTCACGTTATGGGTGATGGAAACAGCAGGAACAGGCGTCCGCGCGACCGGAAGGCCCAGCTCGCCGCGGTCGCGTCCGAGCTGTTCCGGCAGCGCGGCTACCACGGTGTGAGCATCAACGACATCGCGGCCGCGGCCGGCGTGACGGGCCCCGCCCTCTACCGGCACTTCGCCGACAAGCAGGCGATCCTCGCGCACGTACTGCTCACGGGGCTGGGCGACATGGAGCTCGCCACCGAGGCCGCGCTCGACGAGAGCCGCACCGAGTCGTACGCCCGCATCCGCGAGTTGCTCACCGGCCTCGCGGCCCGCTCGGTGGAACGCAGGGACGTCGCCGCGCTGTGGCGCTGGGAGGGGCGCCACCTCGACGCCGACGCCCAGCAACAGATCCGGCGCCGCTCCACGGCCATGCTGGCGGCGTGGGCGAAGGTGCTCATGCGCAAGCGTCCCGAACTTCCCGGCGAGGACGCCGAGCTGCTGTGCTGGGCGACGCTGTCGGTGTTCGGCAGCGTGTCCGTCCACCGCACGACACTGCCCAAGCGCCGGTTCACCGACCTGCTCACCACGCTGGCGCTGCGCGTGCTGCACGTGGACCTGCCCGAGCCCGACGACGCCGAGCCGTCCGCTGCGGTCACGCCGCCCGCACTGGCCCTGGGCAGGCCGTCGCGGCGCGAGCAGGTGCTCACCGAGGCCGCGGAGCTGTTCCGCAGGCGCGGGTTCACCGACGTCAGCATGGAGGACATCGGCAGGGCCGTCGGGATCGCCGGGCCCAGCGTGTACCGGCACTTCCCCAGCAAGGCGGCGCTGCTCGCCGCCATCGGCAGGCGCGCGGGCGACCGGCTCATGGTCGCCGCCGACCACGCGCTGCGAGCGAGCGCCCCGCCCGACGAGCGGGAGGCGTTGCGCAGGCTCGCCGACTCCTACGTGCGGACCCTGACCGGCCCGCCCGAGCTGCTCGTGGCGTTCTCTGTGGATCACGTGCACATCGACGAGAAGGACAGGCCGGAGCTGCTGCGGATCCAGCGCGACTACGTGGCGCAGTGGGTGCGGCTGCTGGAGGCCGTGCGTCCCGAACTGGACACCCGCGAAGCGAAGATCATCGTCCATGCGGCGCTGACCATCGCCAACGACCTCACGCGGACTCGCCGGGTGGCCTCGCGGCCGAACCTGGTCGCGGAACTGACCACGCTGCTGCACGCGGTACTGGACATCGACTGAGTCGCCCACCCTACTGGCGGACCGCCACCCCCACCCGTTAACCTACTCGCGAGTAGGTACACGGAGGGGAACACTGTGGCCCGACAGAAAGCGACACGACGCGACGCCATGGGCTTCGGTCTCGCGGCGCTCAACCGGCTCGCCGGAAACCCACTGCTCGACCGCACCGGACTGCGCAAACCCGTGGAGAGGATCGTGGCCACGGCCACGCGCGGAGGCTTCCGCGCAGCGGGCGCGGCGCAACGGGCGTTCAAGGCGACCACTCGGCTCGGCAAGCCCGCGCGGCTGGCTCCGGCCCCCGAGGCGGGGCTGTTCGACCTGACGCCGGACGACGAGCAGCAGATGATCGTCGACACGGTCAGAGAGTTCGCCGCCGAGCAGCTCCGGCCGGCCGCGGCCGAGGCCGACGACAAGCTCGCGCCTCCCGACGGCCTGCTCGTGCGCGCGGCGGAGTTGGGACTGACGGTGGTCGGCATCCCCGAGGAGGTCGGTGGCGTCGGCACCGAGCGGTCGGCCGTCACGAACGTGCTCGTCGCGGAGGCCCTCGCCCACGGCGACCTGGGGCTGGCCGTGGCCGTGCTCGCGCCGTCGGCGGTGAGTAACGTCCTCGTCCGCCACGGCGACGCCCACCAGCAGTCGACCTACCTGCCCGCGTTCACCGGCGAGGACGTCCCGGCGGCGGCACTGGCGTTGCAGGAGAGCGCGCCGCTGTTCGACGTGTTCGCCCCGAGGACCACCGCGCGCCGCACGCCGAACGGCTACCGCCTCGACGGGGTGAAGAACCTGGTGCCGAGGGCGGCGCAGGCGGAGTTGTTCGTCGTGTCGGCGAACCTGGAAGGCCCCCAGGGCCACAGCCCGGCGCTGTTCGTCGTCGAGTCCGGTACCGGCGGGGTGTCGATCGAGGCCGAACCCGCGATGGGCCTGCGTGGCGCCGCCACCGGCAAGCTCGTGCTGGACAACGTGTCTCTGCCCGCGAGCGCGCTGATCGGCGGCGGGAGGCGCGAGGTGTTCACCGACGTCGTGCGCTCGTCGCGCCTGGCGTGGGCGGCGCTCGCGTGCGGCACCGCGAAGGCCGTGCTCGACTACGTCGTCCCGTACGTCAACGAGCGGGAGGCGTTCGGCGAGCCCGTCAGCCACCGGCAGGGCGTGGCCTTCCAGGTGGCCGACATCGGCATCGAACTGGAGGGCATGCGGCTGGTGACGCTGCGCGCGGCGTCCCGCATGGAGCAGGACAAGTCGCACGCCCGTGAGGTCGCGCTCGCGCGCAAGCTCGCCACCGACAAGGGCATGCGGATCGGCAACACCGGCGTGCAGCTGCTCGGCGGGCACGGCTTCGTCAAGGAACACCCGGTGGAGCGCTGGTACCGCGACCTGCGCGCGGTCGGCGTCATGGAAGGGGTCGTCTCAGCATGATCAATCTTGAGGTCCCGAAGAAGGCCAAGGCCCTGGTCAACCAGGCCAGGCAGGCCGCGACCGAGGTGTTCCGGCCGATCTCGCGCAAGTACGACCGCGCCGAGCACTCCTACCCCACCGAGCTGGACATGCTCGCCGCGCTGCTCGACGGGCTGAACACCTCCGGCGAGGGCGGCGCGGGCGCGGCGGGGGTGCGCCGCAAGGACGACAAGGACGGCAAGGACGGCAAGGACACTGCCGGCAACCGCAACGGCGGCAACCTGCTCACCGTGCTCGGCACCATCGAACTGTGCTGGGGCGACGTGGCGCTGCTGCTGTCGATGCCGAGGCAGGGACTCGGCAACGCCGCCATCGCGTCGGTGGCCGACGACGAACAGCTCGAACGGTTCGGCAAGCTGTGGGCGGCCATGGCCATCACCGAGCCCGGCTGCGGCTCCGACTCGGCCGCCATCACCACCACGGCCACCAAGGACGGCGACGACTACGTCCTCAACGGGGAGAAGATCTTCGTCACCTCCGGCGAGCGCGCCGACGCCGTGGTGGTGTGGGCGACGCTGGACAGGAGCAAGGGCCGCGCCGCCATCAAGTCGTTCGTCGTCGAGAAGGGCACGCCCGGCTTCGAGGTGGTGCGGCTGGAGCACAAACTCGGCATCCGCGCGTCCGACACGGCGGTGCTGCGGTTCGACAACTGCCGGGTGCCCGCGAAGAACCTGCTCGGCTCGCCGGAGATCGACACCAAGAAGGGTTTCGCGGGGGTCATGCAGACCTTCGACAACACCCGCCCGCTGGTGGCCGCGATGGCCGTCGGCGTCGCGCGGGCGGCGTTGGAGGAGACCCGGCGGATCCTGGAAGAGGCCGGCATCGAGGTGGACTACGACAAGCCCGCGCTCGCGCAGCACGCCGCCGCGGCGACGTTCCTGCAACTGGAGGCCGACTACGAGGCGGCGTACCTGACGACGCTGGAAGCGGCGTGGATGGCCGACAACCGCAAACCGAACTCGCTACAGGCGTCGATGGCGAAGGCCAAGGCGGGCCGCGCGGTCGTGGACATCACCCTCAAGTGTGTCGAGCTCGCGGGCACCTTCGGGTACACGGAGGAGTCGCTGCTGGAGAAGTGGGCGCGCGACTCGAAGATCCTGGACATCTTCGAAGGCACCCAACAGATCCAGCAACTCATCGTGGCCCGCAAGCTGTTGGGCAAGACGAGCAAGGAACTGAAGTAGGTCGTGAAGCGAGAACCGCCCGCCCACTGTGCTTTCCGCGGTGACGGGCGGTTCTCTCGCTCAGACCTTCACCGTCCGCCCCGGTCCCTCGTGTACCCCGGTGCGCTTGATCTCCTCGGCCTTGCGGAGTTCCCGGTCAGCCCAGTACCTCGCCTCGTGATGGTGGGCTCCTGAAGGCCAGGCCGATATACACCGAGCCCAGGACACACGACAAACCGGCAAGAACGGTGGACGGCGGAGGTATGAGCGAACTCCGGCACGTTGCCGTTCTGATACTCGGTTGGGCTCGGTCGCTTGCCACCCTAAACTCGGTCCATGAGTACGGGTCTGCGCCTTCGCCCGCTGATGCCTGCTGACGAGTCGGTATTTCGCACGGCATATCAGGAACTGGCGGTAGAGAGTTTCGAGTTCGGGCACGGCTGGCACCCCGAACTGGACTGGCGCGAGTACTTGGCGAAATTGGAACGGATCAGACTCGGCGTCGGACTGGCGGCGAATCAGGTCCCAGCGACTTTTCTCCTGGCCCACGTCGACGGGGTCGTCGTGGGCCGTACATCGATCCGGCACCGGCTCAATGACCAGTTACGGAACAAGGGCGGGCACATCGGATACGCCGTCCGCCCCGGTCATCGTCGGCTAGGCTACGGAACCGAAATCCTGCGTCAGAGTTTGATCGTCGCTCGAACCGTCGGGGTCGGCGCGGTACTGGTGACCTGCGATACAGCCAACACAGCGTCCGCCAGAATCATCGAAGCGTGCGGTGGCACACTAGCCTCCCAAACCTCAACGCACCTTCGGTATTGGATCCCCTGAGATGCCCGCACCGTTCGAGCCGCTGAAGAGGTGTCTCGTAACTGTTCTTGTGGTGGCCAGCCGATTCCGCTCTCCTTGATCAGGAGCTCCCCCGCGTCGAAACGGGCTTCATCGAGGTTCGACCGTCTCGTGACCGGTCCGTGTGTGTCTGAGAAGTGGCGGGTGTCAGTCCGTGTTGGATACCAGGCCGACCCGGTAGGCGAGGACGACTGCTTGTACGCGGTCCCGCAGGTCGAGTTTGGTGAGGATTCGGGACACATAGGTCTTCACCGTCTCGGAGGAGATGACCAGTTCCGCGGCGATTTCGGCGTTGGACAGGCCGGCAGCGAGGTGTTCGAGCACTTCCAGCTCGCGGGGTGCCAGTGCCCGCACGACGGCGTCTCGTGCCGGGCGGGAGGTGTCGGCGGGGCGGAGCCGTTCGGCGAAGTGGCCGATCAGGTTTCGGGTGACCGCGGGGTCCAGCAGGGAGTCGCCGCGGGCGATCGTGCGGACGCCGTCGACCAGCTGCGCCGGCGGCGTGTCCTTGAGGAGGAACCCGCTGGCGCCGGCGCGAAGTGCCTCGTACACGTACTCGTCGACGTTGAACGTGGTGACGACCAGCACCTTCACTGGTACCTCGACGCCGGGACCGGTCAGCTGGCGGGTCGCCTCGATGCCGTCCAGAACGGGCATACGGACGTCCATCACGATCACGTCGGGGCGCAACCGCCGCGCGGCCTCCACCGCCGCGCGCCCGTCGGCCGCCTCACCGACGACCACGATGTCGGGCTGCGCGGAGAAGATGGTGACGTAGCCGGTGCGCACCAGTTCCTGGTCCTCGCAGATCAGCACCCGGATCGGCTCGGTCATGTGGGGCTCCCTGGAATCACGGCCCAGACGCGGAAGCCGCCGTCGTCGGGCAGGCCACCGGAAACCAGGTCCCCGCCGAGCATCCGCACCCGTTCCCGAAGTCCTGTCAGGCCTCGGCCACCGGATGGTGTGGCCGTGTCGCCGACCACGGGACCGAGGGTGATCACCTCGACCTCGATGTGGTCCTTACCGTGTCGGACCATGACCTTGGTCGGGTTTCCGGTCGCGTGTTTGAGCGCGTTGGTGAGCGCCTCTTGTACCACGCGGTAGGTGGCCAGCTCCACGTCGACGGACCGCGGTAGTTGCTCGCCCTGCTCGGTCCACTCGACGGGCTGGCCGGACAGCCGGGCCCGTTCAACCAGATCAGCGACCTTTCCCATGGCCGGCGTCCGGTCCGCGGTCCCGGCCTCGCCGGTCGCCTCGAGAATGCCGAGCAGGGTCCGCAGCTCCGTCAACGCCCGGCGTCCGGTGTCACTGATGGCACGCAGGCCTGTCCCGGTTCGTTCCGGCGCGGAGTCGAGCAGGAACTGCGCCGCGTCGGCCTGGACCACCATCGCGGTCACGTGATGGGTGACCACGTCGTGCAGGTCCCGAGCGATGCGTGCCCGCTCGGTGGCCGCGGCCACCTCGGCCGCCAGCCGTCTACGTTCAGCCTCTTCCGAGCGCCATCGACGCATGCCGGTGCCGGCCAACCAGATCACCACCAACACGAGATAGAACGCGACAAAATCCGGAAACCGTTGCGGTGAGCCAAGGTTGTGCAGTGCCACGGTGAGCACCGCATAACCCGCGGTCAGCACTGCGGCAAGCCCTCGACGGAACCGCACCAGGTGCGCGCCTGCGGCGTACAACGCGAGGAGAATCCCCACCTTGCCGAACGTGTCCGGGTAGCTCAGCACCTGACCGATCGCGAACGCGGTACCGACGACCGACAGGCACACGGCAGGCATCCGGCTGCGTACCGCGAGCGGCAGGCACATCGCCAGCGTCAGCGCCGCACCGACCACCGCGCCGATTCCGCCCGGATCGCGTCGGGGCAGATCGCCGATCTCCGGCCCGATGTGGGCGACGGTCGGCGTGAATGCCAGCACGGTCACCACCGCCGCCAACACACTGTCCTTTACAGACGATGGAAGGTCTCGCCACCTGTTGAGTGCGGCGCTGAGGCGGGATGCCGCGCTGGCAAGCATTCGGCGAGTTTAGCGCCGCCGCATGGGCACGAGGTTGCCGCGCTTGTGAGCGGCGATGAGCATGGGCAGGGCGAGCAGCAGGCTCACGACGACGGGAACGATCGACCCCTCGAAGCCGAACTGGCCGCCGGTCAGCAACTCCGGGCCCGTCGGTTCGGTGATCAGCAAACCCGGCGACGCGTGACCCGAGACCGGGACGCCGAGCAGCCCTTCGATGGTGTTCCAGGCGAAGTGCAGGCCCACGACCGCCCAGATGCTGCGCAGCCACAGGAACGTGGCGCCCATCAGGACACCGGCCTCGACGGCGATCGCGAACCCGGTCCACAACGTGGCGCCGGGGTTGGCCAGGTGGATGGCACCGAACAGCACCGCGCTGATCGCCAGCGCCGCCCAACTGCCACACATCCGTTCCAGCCCCTGCAACAGCAGGCCGCGGAAGAGCAGTTCCTCGGTCACCGCCGCACCGAGCTGCACCGCAGCGATGCTCGCCACGGTCGCCATGACACTCCCGGACGCCCTGGTGAACGAGAACTCGCTGATCACCATGAGCATCGAGGTGGTGATGAACACGACGCCGAGCCCGATGCCGAGCAACGCCTGGATCCCGGCCCGTGCCCTCGCGATCTCCGGCGTGCTCCGCCGCGCGACGTAGCGCATGACCACCCAGTAGACGGCAACCGCGGCAACCGCGCCCACGACCGCCAGCACCGGCGACCCACCCGAGGACAGCGCCGCCACCCCGCCGACACCGACTATCCCGACCAGCATCCAGACGAGCGGAAACCGCAAGACGCGGCCCGCTCGCCCAGGCTGCTGGTCCGTACGCGCGACCGACATCGTGTGCATGGTGACCTCCAGTTGACCACGGCCGCACGGTTGGGCGACCCGCTGGAAACGCTAGAAGCGCACCGACGTCGGCGAATCACCAGCGAGCGGACGATCCGAGTAGCTCCCACGGGGGACATGTCAGCGCCCGTGTGACGTCAGTGCGGTTGGTGTCCTGGTCCGGTGGGCGGCCGGTGTTCAGGAAGTCGACGGTGGCACAGCGAGAACGGCTGGTACTCACACCCACCAGGTGTCTTCGAGTACCAGCCGCTCGACTGTTGACGTTGCCCGTGTTCTGCGTGCCCCGGGAGGATTCGAACCTCCGACACCCGCTCCGACGCCGCGGTATCGCGCACCCGGTTCCTGAGCGGGCCGACCAGGCCCGCACCCGGGCCCGGCGAGGCAGCCAAGGGGCCGCCCGCCGGCCTTCGATCGCGAGGTCTACAAGCGCCGCAACGTCATGGAAAGGTGCTTCAACCGGCTGAAGCACCTGGCGTGGCATCGCCACCCGCTACGACAGGACCGCCCGGTCCTGTCGTAGCCGCCGTCACTCCTGATGTGGGCGTGAGCGGGCAGCTGGTCAGTGGTGCGGAAGGGTGGCCGGGCGGGTGGGGACAGCGTCGAGCGCGGCGAGGGTCTCTCCGTCGAGGGTGATCGCGCCCACCGCGAGGTTGGCTTCAAGATGGCTGGTGGTGGCGGTGCCCGGGATGAGGAGGGTCTGGGGGCTGTGGTGCAGCAGCCAGGCCAGGCCGACCTGGGCCGGGGTGCATCCCAGGCGTTCGGCGGCGGCGATCACGGCGGGCTCGTCGGTCACCTTCGGCATCCACGGCAACGCGCCGCCGAGAGGGAAGAACGGCACCCAGGCGAGCTGCTCGGCGGCGCAAAGCTTGAGCAGCTCCTCGTCCTCACGGGCCACGAGGCTGTAGGCGTTCTGCACGCACACGATGCCCGCCGGTAGGGCCCGGCGCAGAACGTCCAGGGACACGTTGCTCAGGCCGATCGCGCCGATCTTGCCCTCGTCACGCAGCGCGGTCATCACCGCGAGCTGGTCGTCGAGGTCGATGACCTGGTCGTCAGGGATGGGCGGGGTGAACCCGACGTCCATGCGGCGCAGGTTGACCACCGGGATCCGCTCGACGCCGAGTGTGGCGAGGTTGGCCTCGACGCCGGCGCGCAGTTCTTCGGGGCGCTGGGCTACCCGCATGGGGAACGGGCCGCCGGGGTCGGAGACGGCGCCGACCTTGCTGACGATCGAAACGTCGTCCTCAGGGCGCAGCGCGTCGCGGATCACGCTGTTGACGAAGCCGTTGCCGTAGAACTCGGCGGTGTCCACGTGGTCGACGCCGAGGTCGATGGCGTGGCGCAGCAGAGCGACGGCGGCGGATCGGTCGTCGCGCAGGCGTTCCAACTGCATCGCACCGTAGCCGATGCGCGCCACGGTGCGACCGGCCAGCTCGCCAGTCCCTCCGAGGTGAGGAACGTGGGTGGTTTCGGAAGTCATGGCTACCTGCTCTCGTGAGAGACTGGGCGTATACGGAGGAGCCTCCGTATACGTTTACCGTAGCACTACCGGAGGGCCCTCCGCTTTGTCTTCGTCGTCCCACTCCCAGAACTCGGACTCGGCTGGACCGATCGGCCGGCCGGTCCGCCGTGATGCGCGGCGCAACCGCGACAAGCTCATCGCCGTCGCCCAGGCCGCTTTTGCCCAAGCGGAGGGCCCGGTCTCCTTGGAAGGCATCGCCCGCCAGGCCGGCGTCGGCATCGGCACCCTCTATCGGCACTTCCCCACGCGCGAAGACCTCGTCGACGCCGTCTACGCCAGCGAACTCGACGCCGTCACCGCCAGCGTCCCCGACCTGCTCGACCAGCACCCCGCCGACATCGCCCTACGCGCCTGGATCGGCCGCTACGCCACCTTCGTCGCCACCAAGCGCGGAATGATGGACACGCTGCGCACCGCCTTCGCCTCCGGGCGCATTGCCGCCCCCTCACGCGAGCGCGTCACCGCCCCCATCGCCACGATCCTCGATCGAGGCGCCGCCACAGGCACCCTCCGCACGGACATCGACCCCGACGACATCACCACCCTGCTCATCGGCGTATTCGCCGCCATCATCGACGGCGCCTCCCAAGAGCGGACCGACCGCCTGCTCGACCTCCTGCTCGACGCCGTGCGCCCGAAGGGGAAAGCGCGGACGGGAGTCTGAAGACGCCACCTGAAGGATGTCTCGTAATCCGGTGTGGGTCTGGTGGTGACGAGACCGCCGACGGCCGACCTGGTCGTCAGTGGCGGCTTGGCTGGCCGATCGTGTACTGCTGGTCGCGACCTGTTGGCGGACGAACCTGACGATGCGTCAGCTTGGACCGCTGTTCGGAGTGTCGCATTCCGCGGCGCACCGGGTGATCGACACCCCTTGGGTCGCTGCCGGCGCTGGCCCGGTCCGCAAGCGGTGGCTCGACGCGATCGCCATTACGGGTGGTCAATCGGGGTCAGCACAGGAACCTGTCAGAAAAGGTGCGATACAGGTCAGACGTGCTGTCGTTTCAGGACCGGCCTGATCCCAAGCGGAGAAAGCTCCTCGGGCAGCCGGACCGAACCGCCTTGGGCGTCGTCGTCGGGCCCGTCATCGGGCCGGTCCCACACCTGCGCTACGACACACCACCAAGGGCGGACCTTCACTGCAATGGACCTGCGAGCTGCCGTGACAAGATGCCTTGGTGGAGACGCTTTTCTCGAAGCTCAGCGGCGAGACACTGTCGGCTGTCATCTTCGTGGCGGATTACCTGCGACTCGACTTCGACGGTTTGGCCTTCACAAGCTATGTGTGGCCGGTCGTCACGATCGAGTCAACACCGCGGCGTCTCGAAGACCCTGGATATCGGGACGCACTCTGCGCCTTCATCGGACACAAGGTCGAGAGCACGGAAGAGAGCCCACGAGCAGGCCTGGTGATCCGTTTCCCCTTGGGATCGATCACCGTCAACCCGGATCCGGGAGAACTCGTCGGTCCCGAGATCGCACAACTGCGCATCCACGATCCAGCGTGTGACAGCACTGAATGGATGATCTGGCGGCCAGGTGAAGACGTCTTCGAAGGCACATGACAGATCCAGCGACTCATCGTCGCCCGCCCGCTGGCAAGACGGGCAGGAGCTGAAGTAACAATACCCGTACGCAGAATGCGGACACGCCGAAAGGCTCACCCACCACTGTGGGCGATACGCCTGCCCCATCGGAACCGAGCAGCCGACCACACGCCTTCTGTGGACATCATCGAGCCCCTGCCCGCATGACCCGAACGCGCACACACTCGGGGTGATCGAGTCGCGACCGCGGCGGGCCGTTGTGAGGATTGAGGCGCGTGACCGATCACCCTGCGAGGTCGCGGCTGCGGGGCCGCTGATGGAGGAGCGAGGTGTCTGCTGCCCATGGCGCCGAAGTTCGGGAGCCACCCGACGGCTCCCGTCGTCGCGCCCCGGCGACAGACTGGCTGGGGTGGGCTTCGTGCGCCGTCGTGGCGGTCGGGTTCGGGCTGTTCCTGCTCGCGTGGTCGGCCGGTGGTTTCTCGGTGTCCCTGCCCTGGGCGCCGAGCCTCGACCTGCGGCTGAGTTTCTCGCTCGACGGGCTTGGTGCGCTGTACGCGCTGCTGGCCACCGGTGTCGGTGCGCTGGTGTTCGCCTACGGCAGTCGCTACCTGAAGCTGCACCTGGAACACGAGGAACGTCCGCTCTCCGAAAGATGGCGCTTCTGGCCGTGGATGGTGCTGTTCGCCGCGTCGATGGCCGGACTGGCACTGGCACAGGATCTCGTGCTGCTGTTCGTCTTCTTCGACCTCACCGCCATCTGCTCGTACTTCCTCATCGGGTTCGACCGGGAACAGCGCGACGCCCGTACCGCCGCGATCGCCTCTCTCATCATCACCGTGGCCAGCGCCGTCGCGATGCTCATCGCCGCGGTCCTGTTCTACGGCCGCTACGGCACCTTCTCGATCCCCGAACTGGTTCGGCTGGCGGAAAGCGAACCGACCACCACCGCCGCGGCCGCGCTACTGGCCGTGGCCGCCCTGGCCAAGAGCGCGCAGGTGCCCCTCCACTTCTGGTTGCCACGGGCCATGACCGCCCCCACCCCGGTGTCGGCCTACCTCCACTCGGCGGCGATGGTGGCGGCCGGTGTCCTCGTGCTCGGCCGGGTCCATCCGTTGCTCGCCTTGAGCGACGCCGTCCTCACCTTGCTGCTGGTGGTGGGCACGGTGTCGATCGTCATCGGCGGGGTGCTCGCCCTGGGGCAGGACCGGCTCAAACAGGTTCTCGCCTACTCCACGATCTCCCAGTACGGCTACATGGTGCTGATGTACGGGATCGGAGGGCCCGCGGGCAACGGCGCGGCGGCGTTCTACGTCCTGGTCCACGGGGTCGCCAAGAGCGCCCTGTTCATGACGGCCGGGGCGGTGACGACGGCAACCGGGGAAGACCAGCTGTCCCGGCTGGGTGGACTCCGGCGCCGCATGCCGGTGCTGGCGGTCGCCTCCGGAGTGGCGGCGGCGACCCTGGCGGCCTTGCCGCTCACCTCGGGATTCTTCAAGGACGAACTCTTCTTCAAGGCCGCACTGGAGGCGGGCCCGTGGGAGACCGTGGTGGCACTGCTGGCGGCAACTCTGACCTTCGCCTACATCGGACGCTTCTGGGGGAAGCTGTTCCTCGGCCGGGAACGCGTGGGCGACGCCGACACCGGTGTGCCCGGTGGGGCCGGTGGGGTCAGAGCCTCTCCGCTGCTCGTCGCTCCCGTCGTCGTGCTGGCCGTCATCGCCGTGCTGACGGGGCTGGTGGTTCAACCGTTCGCCGGGCTGGCCGAGGCCGCGGGCAACGTCAGCAACGTCGGCGGAGTGCACCTGTCGCCCGCCTACCACCTGGACGCCCGGCCGGAGAACCTGATGGCGCTGTCCGCGTGGGCACTGGGCGGGCTGCTACTCGTGGGGCGGCGGACCTCAGCCCGCGTGTCGCAGTGGCTGGCCGCGGTCGGAGAGCGGTGGGGCCCCCGCCGGAGCTATGCGGGGTCGCTGCGGGGACTGTCCACGCTCTCCAACCTCGTCCACGACCGGGAGGTCCGTACCCTGCGCAACAGCATCGCGGTGGTCCTCGTGCCCGCCGCGCTGCTGGTCGGTCTGGCCTTCCTCACCACCCCGAGGCAGCGGGCCTACGTCGTCGGCACGGTGTCCGGTGGTGACTGGCTGATCGTGGCCTTGTTGGCGCTGGTGGCCATCGCGACGGTGGCGGTCGCCCGGTCCCGGGCCCGGCTGCCCCTGGTTCTCACACTCGCGGTGGTGGGGTTCGCGTTGGCCGCCGTCTACGCGTTCTTCAGCGAACCGGACGTCGCGCTGGTGGCCGTCACGGTCGAAACCATGATCACGTTGGTGTTCCTCGTGGCACTGGCCCGGCTACCCCGGCACCGGAGGGAGAGCCGAGGTGGTCCTCCCTCCGCTCCCGACCGGGAACACATCGACCCGGCGCGGCAGAACCTGCGGAATCTGGTCGCCGGGTCCGCTGCGGGCCTCGGCATGTTCGTCGCCCTGTGGAGCGCCCTGTCCCACCCCGCCCGAGCGCCGTACGTGGCGACCGACCTCCTCGCCCTCACGCCCGTGGCCCACGGCAAGGACACCGTCACCGTGATCGTCGCCGACTTCCGTGGGCTGGACACGCTCGGGGAGATCACCGTCCTGGTGATCGCGGGCGTCGGGGTGGCGAGCCTGCTGCGTCGGGGGCGATTGTGGTGAGGCATCCCGATGTCATCGTCCGGGGAGTGGCCCGGCTCCTGCTCACCCCGAGCGTCGTCGTCGCGGTAGCACTGGTCGCCAAGGGGTATGCCGAGGTCGGGGACGGTTTCAGCGCCGGCATGATCATTGCTCTGACGATCGCGCTGCAGTACGTGGCGCTGGGAACGTCGGCCGCCGAACGGGCCCTGCCGTTGTTGCGCTTCAGCCCGGCCCTGGTGCTCGGCGGGCTGCTGCTGGCACTGGCCACGGCGTTCTTCCCGCTGGCACTCGGCGAACCGCCGTTGAGCCACCGGCCCGGGCCCGGCGAGTCCGTGACCACCGTGGGCACGTTGGAACTGTTCACCCCGCTGGCCTACGACGTGGCGATCCTGCTGCTGGTGGTGGGTGTGTTGACGACGATGCTGCACCTCCTCGCCAATGCGGAGCTGCTCAAGGACGAGGAGGTCCGGTGAACCTCGCGATCGCCTTCACGTCCTCACTGCTGTTCGGCAGCGGCGCCTACCTGCTACTGCAACACGAACTCGTCCGGGTGACCGCCGGGATCATGCTGATCTCGCAGAGTGCCGTGTTGATGATCATCGGCTCCGGTCTGTTCCAGGGCAAGGCACCGATCGCCCCGATCGACGAGCCGGTCGCCGACCCGCTCCCCCAGGCGCTGGCACTGACAGCGCTGGTCATCGGACTGGCCACTGTGGCGCTGCTGCTCGCGCTGGTCAGCCGGGTCACCACGGTGTTCCGCAGTGCCCGTCGCGACGAACTGACCACGAGCGAGGCGGAGTACGAGCAGGCACTGGCCGACCAACGACAGCTCGATCGTGACGAGGCGACGTGACGGCGGTGACGGTAGCGCTGGCGTTGCCCTGGGTCGCGGGCGTCGTGTTGGTCGGGCTCGACGGGCGGCGACCGGCAGTCGCCTGGCTCGCTGTCGGCGCCCTCGCCGCCGACCTGGCCGCACTCACCGTGCTCGCGGTCGACGTCTTCACCACCGGCACCACGCAGGTGGTGACGGGCGGCTGGCCCGCGGGTGTGGGAATCGTGCTGCGCGCCGACGCGATGGGTGTCACGTTCGCTCTGCTGTCGGTGTTCGTGTTGCTGGTCGCAGCCACCGCCGAAGCCATAAACGGTGTCCGGCTCCGGACGTTTCCGGGCCTGGTGGTGTTGCTCGCCACCGGGTTGAGCGGCCTGTTCCTCACCCACGACGTGTTCAACTTCTACGTCTTCTTCGAGTTGTCGATGATCGTGTCCTACGTGCTGACCGCCTACGGGGGCCGCACCAGGCAGTTGCGGGCGGCACTGGTCTTCACCGCGGTCAACCTGTTGGGTTCGTTCCTCTTCCTGCTGTCCGTGGCCGGTACCTACCGGGTGACCGGGACACTGTTGATGAGCGATGTGGCCGCCCGGATGGAAGAGGTGCCCGCCAACGCGGTGTTGCTCATCGCGCTGGGCTTCTTCGTGGCGTTCAGCGTCAAGGTGGGACTGTTCCCCTTTCACTTCTGGCTTCCGACCGTCTACGCCGGCACACGTCCCGCCGTGGCCGCCATCCTCAGCGGCGCCGTCGCCAACATCGGCTCGTACGGCCTGCTCCGGTTCGGCGTGGGAATGTTCGAGTCGCAGTTGGAATCGGCCGCGATCGTGGTGATCGTGCTCGGAGCCGCCTCGATCGTCTACGGCGCCCTGCTGGCGGTGTCCCGCGGTGATCCCGCCGAGATGCTGGCCTACTCCACGATCGGGCAGATCGGCTACGTCCTGGTCGCCATCGGAGTCGGCGGAGCGGTGGGCCTGACGGCCGCGGTGCTCTACAGCGTGGTCAACGGGTTGAACAAGACACTGCTGTTTCTGAGCGCCGGCCTGCGGGGCAAGCTGGTCGCCGCCGCCTTCGCGATCGGGGCGTTCAGCGTCGCCGGTGTGCCTCCCGCGGCGGGCTTCGTCGGGAAACTGGAGATGTTCCGGACGGCGATCGCCGCGAGCAGCACCGCCCTCGTGGTCCTGTTGTTCGTCGGGAGCGCCCTGTCGCTGGTCTACCTGTTCCAGGTGTACCAGCACGTCTTCTGGCACAGGAGCGGACCGGTCGGGGAGTCGGCCATCGGAGAAGCCTGGCACGAGGCCAGTCCGCTGCCGTTACGAACGTTGATGCTCGTCCTGGCATTCGTCGTCCTGGGCGCCGGGTTGTGGCCGGAGCCCTTACTGGCACTCAGCGGCAGAGCCGCCGAAGCCCTGATCCGGAGGTGAACCCAGATGGTCCGCGCACTCGCGAAGATCGCCGCACTCACGGCGGTCTACCTGTTGGTACTGGGACAGGCCCAGCTCGGTGACGTCGCCGTCGGGTTGGTTCTCGCGGCACTGCTCGTCGTGAGTGCACGGTTCGTCCGTCCGCTGCCGCCGCCCGAAGGCTTGCGACCGGCAGGCTCGGCACCGCAGCGACTCGCCGGTGTCCCGGCTCTGCTCGGTGGCACGCTCGTCGACATCGGACGCGGCAGTTGGACCGTGGCGCGTTACTGCCTGCGCACCCCGGCGGATTACAGGCCCGGGGTGGTCACCATCCCGATCGGCCGGAGCTCGACGAGTTCGGCCACGGCCTGGGGGATCCGGGTCGGTATCTCCCCTGACACCGTCGTCGTCGACATCGACGAGCAGCGGGGTCAGATGCTGCTACACGTGCTCGACTCCCGCGACCCGGACGCCGTGCGGGCCACCGAGCTGGACAGCTACGAGCGGCGGCAACGCCGGGTCTTTCCGTGATCACCGTGCCTGCCGCCGTTCTCGTTCCCGCGCTGATCTGGATGACACTGCTGCTCGTGGGCGGTGGGCTCGTGCTGATCCGGGCCCGCGACGCCATCCGCGGCCTCGTCGCGCTGGACATGCTCGCGGTCCTCGTCATCTCACTGCTGGCGTTGCTGTCGTATCTCAGGGACGCGCCGTACTACTTCGACGCCGCGGTCGCGCTGTCCCTGCTGTCCTTCGTCTCCACCGTCGCGACGGCGCGGTATCTCGGTTCCGGAGGCCCCTTCGGATGATCTCGGTCGTGCTCGACGTCCTCGGCGCCGCGCTCCTGCTGCTCGGCCTCACCCTGCACACGATCAGCCTGTACGGGGTGCTGCGACTGCCCACCACCTACCAGCAGCTCCACGCCCAGGGGTTGGCCACCGGGCCCGGAGTGATCGCGATACTGGCGGCCTCGATCGCCACCGAGAACGCCGGGATCATCACCTTCGCCGCTCTCGCCATCGCCTTCATCGCGATCACCTCGCCCGTGTCGAGCCACTCCATCGCCCGCGCCGAGCACCGCCGTTACCGCCGTCGACACCGGCACGCCGACCGGCTGGAACCCCCAGGAGTCGAACCCCCGGAACAGTGACCCGGCCGGTGCGGGTCTTTTCGTGGTCCCCGCATCGGCGTGACAATGAGCTGGATGCGGCAGAGGAGCACAGGCCACGATGTCGACGGGACCGAGTCGGGACCGCGTGTGGTGACGTTCGGCCACGGCACCGCCGACGCCGAGACGATGACCCGGCGGCTGCGGGACGCCGGGGTGCGGCGCCTGGTCGACGTACGCACCGCCCCCGGCAGTCGCCGCAATCCCGACGCGGCGCGGACGGCGATGTCCCACTGGCTGCCGCAGGCCGGCATCGACTACCGCTGGGACGAGCGGCTGGGCGGCTGGCGACGCCTTCGGCCGGACTCCCCGGACGTCGCCCTGCGCAACGAGTCCTTCCGTGGCTACGCCGGACACATGCGGACACCGGAGTTCCGCACCGCCATCGACGAGTTGGTCGCCGATGGCGGCGGGGTCACGGCGGTGATGTGTGCGGAGTCGGTGTGGTGGCGCTGCCACCGCAAGCTGATCGCCGACTTTCTCGTGCTGGTGTGCCGTGTCGACGTGCGTCACCTCATGCCCGACGGCTCACTGCGGCCCCACCGCCCCAGCCCGGAGGCACGGTTGGTGCCCGAGGCACGGGTGCTGGTCTACGACGAGGACACCTCGCCCAACTCCTCGTGAGGGCGCACGACCGGGGTCGGTCAGAAGCCGGGGTCAGACGACCGTGTTACCGCTCTTGCGTGCCGCGCGATAGTCCTTGACCACGCCACGTGCGAGCACGGCGAGGACGGTCAAGGTGATCAGAGGCCACATCAGGATGTAGGCCGTGATGAGAAACGTTTCCATGTCCGCTTTTCCTCCTGTCGATCCTCAGCGGGCCGCGACGGCGTCGTCGCCGGGTTCGGCGCTCCGCTTCTCCTCGTCCTGGAACGCGGTGATCCGCTCGTTCAGCAGCGCGAAGTCGAACCGCTCGGTGTTACGCATGGTGATCAGCACGCAGGTCACCGTGCTGGCGCCGTAGGCGACCAAAGCGCCGAGCAGCGTCGGATAGTCGCGAAGGAACCCGAGCACCAACGGCGTGAGGACGACAAGGCTGACCCCGGCGACACCGAAACCGACGTTCTTGCCGAAGAAGCCGAACGCCATGAGCCCGAACACCACTGCCGCACCGATCACCGCGGCGATCTCCATCACGACACCGACGACGCCGGTCAGCTCCAGCAGCTCGAACCGGGACACGACGAAGAACACCACGCCGACGACCGCGGACACGGTGAACGCCAGGTTGTTGATGCGGTCCCAGAAGCAGCTGACGATGACGGGGAACACCAGCGCGCCCCACAGACCGCCCATGAAGACCAGCAGGTCGAGAATGTCGAACTTCGTCATGGCGATCATGACGCCCAGGGCCGTGGCACCGACCATCGTCAACCGGCCGATCAGGAGCATCGTCTCCGGCTTGGCCTTGTTGCGGGCCAGGTTCCTGCCGTAGATGTCGGTCATCACCAGCGACGACAGCGCCGCGAGGTCGGAGTCCGCAGTGGACGACAGCGAACCGATCACCATGATGAACAGCAGAGCGATCAGCACCGCGGGCAGGTACTCCGACGCCGTCTGCGGGATGATGTTGTTCATGTCGCCGTTCAGTGGCTGCAGACCGACCATCAGCGCGACCAGACCGATCATTCCCAGGCCGATCACGGTACCGGCGTAGCCGAGCGTGGCCGTGACGAACGTGGCCTTGATCTTGTCCTGCCGCACCGCGAACAGGCGCTGCGCGATGGTCTGGTTACCGACCGCGTAGGCCAGCACCGCCGCCAGGTACGGAGCACCCTGCTCCAGGAACGCGGTCCCGGAGAAGAAGTTCGCCTGCTCGTCCGTGATCTTCAGCATTCCTTCGTCGATCACGTCCGTGCCCCCGGCGGCGAAGAACACCATCGGGATGATGATCGCCGCGGCCAGCATCATGGCCACGAGCTGGGCGAAGTCGGTGAGCACCGAGGCACGGAACCCCGACCACAGCGTGTAGGCGAGCACACCGATCGCCACCGCCAGCACACCGTGCATGAAGTCGAACGGCGTGAGGACCTCCACCAACGCACCTGCCGCGGTGAAGTTCGCCGTCAGGCTGATGACGCTACCGGCGATGTTGGAGAACGCGAGAATCAGCTGGCTGGACTTACCGTGTCGAGCGCGCATCATCTCGGCCAAGGTGTGAGCGCGCGGTGCCAGCTCGCGGAATCGCCGCCCGAAGGGGTAGATACAGAGGATCATCAGCGCACCCCAGAGCCCGTAGTGGATGGGCCCCGACAGGCCGTAGTTGTAGCCCGACGTGGCGCTGGCGTAGAACGAGGCCGCCCACACCCAGGTGGCGGTCATACTCGCAGCCGAGATCCCGAACCCCACCGCGTTGTTCGAGACCATGAATCCGTCGACGTTCTCTTTTTTCTCTTTGATCGTCCGAGTCATGAGATACGTCAACCCGTAGAACCCGACCAACAAGAGAACGGTGGTCGTTGCACTCAGCTGAAACAACTGAACTCTCCATGACCTTTATCGCTTGTGTCTCCTCCCTTCCAGGAGGCGGGCGGGGATTATCCCTAGTTGAATTCCGGAGGCTTTGGAACCGCTTAGTAACGCGCACCACACATTGATGAGAGACGCAGATCACATATTTTCCCGATTCGTCACCTGAAACCGGCATGCCAGAACAGTGGAATCTGTCGGCAAACTCGCAGCTAGAGACGCATGTTCGAGTGGTGTTACAGGCAGCCGCTTCGGGTTTTGTGATCTCAATCACCGATTGGTCACCTCGGTTGCCGGAAGACGCTGGGATCGCGACCACACAAGCGGCAACACGAGCACGTGAACCAGAATGCACCACCCGGGTCCTCGGGATTCAGGACCAACTGCCTCGGAAACGCGTCTTCGACACCTTTCACGGATGCGAAAGAATCGTCCCGGCAAGGTCCTCCGCCTCCCGCTCGGAAATCGAATTCGCCGGGCTCCGGGGAACGCCGCCAACCCGCTCCGGCAACAACTGGACACCCGCTCACCTGCGGGTACCGGACGAGCACAGGAGAAATGCGCCCGCGTCCCGCCGCGGAAAAACTCAACGAATTACGGACCCCGCGGGGGACACGAGCACGATGTCGGGTCGAACGGTCAGCGCCGGTCGGTGTCCCGCGAGGCGAGGGCGATGGCGCGCTCCACCGGGCTCGGGTCGGCCGCATACGGGTCGAGAACACCCGTCGGGACGAGCGGTGGCTGAGCCATGAAGCGTGGCGTGCGGCCGCGGTGCGGTTGGCCCGCGTGCACGAGGAACGGGTGACACACGTAGACATCGCCGACCGTGCCCGTCGCCAGGGTCACGGGGCGGTGTTCGGACGCCGCCACAGCGTCCCGGCACAACGACAGCCACTCCCGCCCCTCGTCCCCGGCGGGTTCGAGAAGTGAGGGCACGTCGAGGTGAGATCCGACGCGGATGCGCGTGGGCGCGTCGTCCGGCCCCACCTCGGAGAACAGGAACAGCAGAAGCAGCGCACGACCGCGCGAACGGTGGTTGAGCCTGCCCTCGCCGTGGGGGCCCGCGTAGCTGGCCTCGACGTGCCACCCCGTGTCGCCCGGGTCGACCTCGCTCGGGAACCGGACGGGGAAGGTGCCCAGACCACCCAGCCGCTGCCACCGGCCCGGACCCACGAGAGTGTCGAACATGTCGTGCAGCGCCGGTGTCGTGGCCGCCTCACGAAACGGCGGGGTGGAGAAGCCACCGAGCCGGATGACGGGTTGGGTCCACGTCGTCGGATCGGTGCGGGAGCAGCCCGTGGCCTCCCACAGTTCCCGCACACAGCGTTCGCCGACGTCGGCGGGGAAAGCCCCTTCCAGCTTCAGGTAACCGTCGCGGACGAACTGCTCGACCTGCTCGGAGCTGAGTGACATAACGGGCCTTCCCACGAAAGGCCACCAGTGTGGTTTTCGTGGGAAGGCCCGAGCAACTCATTTACCCAAGGCGGCTGGGATCAGCTCACCGACAGGACGATCTTGCCGCGGGTCCGGCCTTCCCGGCTCAGGCGCCAGGCCTCGGCGGCCTGCTCCAACGGCAGCACGCGGTCGACGAACACGCGCAACTCGCCCGCGTCGGCGAGCCGGGACAACTCGGTGAGGTCGGCGGCGTCCGGACGCACCCACATGGTCGCGCCACCGAGTTCCTCGGCCCTGGGATCCGCCACGGACACCAGGCGCGAGAGGTCCGGCAGCAGCTCCCGGGATGCGTCGACCGACTCACCGCCCACGCAGTCCACGGCGGCGTCGACTCCGTTGGGCGCGAGTTCGCGCACGCGCTCCACCAGCCCCTCGCCATAGGTGACGGGCTCGGCACCGAGCTCACGCAGGAAGTCGTGGTTGCGCTCCGACGCCGTACCGATCACGCGCGCCCCGCGCGCCACGGCGAGCTGTGTGGCGAAGGAACCCACACCACCCGCGGCGGCGTGCACGACCACCGTGTCCCCCTTGCCGACACGCGCGCGGTCGAGCATCTGGTACGCGGTGAGTCCCGCCAGCGGCAGTCCCGCCGCCTCGTTCCAGTCCAGAGCAGCGGGTTTGCGCGCGATCAAGCGCACGTTGGCGGCCACCAGCTCCGCATACGTTCCATTGGCCACCCAGTCCTTGCGCGCGTAACCGATGACCTCGTCACCGACCTGGTAGTCGTACACGTCGAGCCCCACGGCCTCCACGACGCCCGACACGTCCCACCCGGGAATGATCGGGAACTGCGACTCCATCATCGCGTCGAGGTAACCGGCACCGATTTTCCAGTCGACCGGGTTGACTCCTGCGGCCTTGACACGGATGAGCACCTCACCCGGTGCCACTTTCGGGTCCGGACGCTCGGCCAGTGTCAACACGTCCGGCTCGCCGTACTTCTCCTGGATGATCGCTCGCATACCAACCGCAACGACCGGCATGGCGGTGGCTATTCCGGCCGCCTGTCTTGCACTCCGATGCATCTTTGCACCATGGTGCAAAACGGCGGTACACTCTTTCGCATGACGACAGGCAGTGGCCTGCGCGAACTCAAACGCGAACGCGCCCTCGCCGCTCTCAGCCGCGCCGCGATCTCGCTGGCGACCGAGGGCGGCGGCCCCGACACGGTCACCGTCGACGCCATCGCCGAGCGCGCCGAGGTGTCGCGACGGACGTTCTTCAACTACTTCCCCACCAAGGAAGCCGCGTTCACCTGGCCGCTGCACTCCACGGCCGCCCGGTTCGCCGCCGCGCTGGCCGCCCGACCCGACGGCGAGCCGATCTGGGACGTCGTGCAACACGCCATCGAGGCGACCCTCACGTCCCCGGAGACGGACCTCGCGCTCGTCGCCGCGGCCGAGGCCCTGGTGGCCGCCGCGCCGACACTCGTGCTCGCCCACGACTGGAAGTCCCACGGCAGGCACCCACTGGAGGACGTGATCCGCGACCTGAACGCCGAGTTCGCGCGGCGGCTACCCGGTGGCCTCGCCGACGACGTCTACGGCCAACTCGTCGTCGAGTGCTCCTCCACCGCGCTCCGGGTCGCGGCTCGCGTCTGCGCCCAGCGCGGTGGTGACCCGCTGCCCCACATCGCCTCCGTGGTCGACATGCTCCGCGGCGGCATCCGGCCCGCGCAGCCCTGATTCCGGCCCACACGCATCCGCCGCCCGGCGCCGTGCGGCGGCAGTCAGTTCCTCGTGTCCTCAAAGGAGAACGATGTCCGAAACGATTCCGCCAGGCGTTCCCGACGCTGGCGGGACCAGGGAAGAAACCAAGGAAGACAGAAACGCCAGACTCCTGGCCGAAGCGGTGGCCGAGGGCATCGACCCGGCGGTGTTCCACCGGCGCTGGGTGGTCGTCGCCGCCATGTGCACGAGCCTGCTCGTGGTGATGCTGGCCAATTCCAGCATGAACCTCGCGCTGCCCGGCATGACCAGCGACCTCGGGATCACCACCACGGAGCAGACGTGGATCGTGGACCTGTACTCGCTGGTGTTCGCCGCGCTGCTGTTCACGTCCGGAGCCGTCAGCGACCGGTACGGACGCAAGCTGCTGCTGCAGATAGGCCTGGTGGTCTTCACCGCGGCGGGCCTGTACGCGGGTGTGGTGGCCGACACCGGCCTCGAACTGATCGTCATGCGCGGCCTCATGGGTCTCGGTGGGGCGCTCGTGATGCCGTCCACACTGTCGATCATCAACACCACGTTCCCGAGTGGACAGCGTGCGGGCGCCATCGCCGTCTGGACCGGTGTCGCCGGCGCGGGTGTGGGCCTCGGCACCGTCGCGAGTGGACTCCTGTTGGAGTTCTGGAGCTGGCGCTCGGCCTTCCTGATGAGCGTGGCGTTCGGTGTCCTTGCCGTCGTGGCGAACCAGGTCCTCACCCACGAGTCGAAGGACGAGAAGCAGACACCGATCGACTGGTTCGGCGGGGTGCTCTCCACGGTCGGCATCCTCGGTCTCGTCTACGCCATCATCGAGGGGCCGACGAAGGGCTGGGGCGAGACGGACGTGGTTGCGGGAATCGTCGCCGCCGTCGTGGGGCTGGGTCTGTTCGTGTGGTGGGAACGTCGCTGCGCACACCCGATGCTCGACCTGACGCTGTTCCGCAACCCGCTGTTCTCGGTGTCGTCCACGGCGTGCCTCATCGCGTTCTTCGCACTGGCGGGCGCGTTCTACCTGCTCGCTCAGCTGTTCCAGCTCGTGCTCGGCTACGGCACCCTGAAGTCGTCGCTGCTGACCCTGCCCATCATGATCCCGATGTTGCTGCTGTCCCCACTCGTGCCCAAGGTCACCGAGCGGATCGGTTCGCGGCTCACCGTCGGCGGCGGCCTGGTGGTCATCACCGGCGGCTTCTACGTCTGCAGCCTGTGGACGGCGGACAGCGGCTACTGGCAGGTCTTCGGGTCTCTCGTCATCGTGGTGATCGGCATGGTGTTCGTGATGCCACCCGCCACGAACCTGATCATCGCGGCCGTCCCGAAGAATCGCTCGGGCATGGGCTCGGCGATGAACGACACGGTGCGCGAGCTGGGCGCGGCCATCGGCATCGCCGTGCTCGGCACACTGATCGCCAGCGGCTACGAAAGCGGGGTCTCCGACCTCACCGCCACCCTGCCGCCGGAGGCCGCGGCAGCCACGGAGAGCAGCTTCGCCGCCGCCGTACACGGCGTCGCCCCGGCCGTCGAGGCCCAGGCGGGCCCAGCTGCGGCGGAGGCCTTCGTCGCCACGACCACGGACGCCTGGATGAGCGGACTGTCCTCGGCGATGGTCGCCGCCGCCGTTCTGTCGGCCGTCGCGGCGCTGTGGACGCTGCTCGCGATGCCCAACCGGCACCGCGAGGCCGAGTTCGTCGTCACCCCGCTGCCGCAGCCCGAACCGGTGCGCAGCTGACGGCATGGGCCGGGGAGCGCCGCCGCGGTGTTCCCCGGCTCGTCGTGACAACCTCGACCAACCCAGCCGGAGGCACGTGTTGCGGCGTCGGACCTGACACCATCTCACCATGCCACTGCCCCCCACCTGACCGACGACGAAGCCGACGCACTCCTCAAGCCCGGGGGATCTCGCGGCGACGCCCGCCGTGGCCCGGGGTGGCTGTCGCCGAGATGATCAGCTCGGCCGCACGGTCGACCTCCTCCCCTGTGCTCCACCGGCCCAGCGACAACCTCAACGCCGACAGGCTCCGCTCGGCGGGCAGGCCCATCGCGGTCAGTACCGGAGACGGACTGTGCCGGCCACTGTGGCAGGCCGAACCGGTCGACGCCGCCAGCTCCGGGATTCCGGCGAGCAACTCCTGTCCTCGCACACCGTCGATGCTGACGTTGAGTGTGTTCGGCAGCCGCGATTCCAGCGGTCCGTTGAGCATCACCCGCTCCCCCAGTTCCGCGCGGAGCCGTTCGTGGAGCCGGTCGCGCAGCACGCGGACGCGGTCGGGGGCACCGGTTGCGAGGTCGTCCGCGGCAAGCCGCGCAGCGGTCCCGAGTGCCACGGCGAAGGCCACGTTCTCGGTCCCCGCTCGCAGTCCCCGCTCCTGCCCTCCCCCACGTACCAACGGCTCCAGCCGCACACCAGGCCGCACGTACAGGGCGCCCACGCCCTTCGGTGCGTACATCTTGTGTCCGACCACGGTCAGCAGGTCCACACCGAGGGCTGTCACCTCGATCGGGAGCTTCCCCACCGCCTGAGCGGCGTCGCAGTGGAACACCGCATCGTGCTCGTGGGTGATTCGGGCCAGTTCGGTGATCGGCTGCAACGCGCCCGTCTCGTTGTTCGCCGCCATGACGGACACCAACACGGTGCGCGGGGTGAACGCGGCAGCCAACCCAGCCGGGTCGACCATCCCGTCCCCGCACACCGGCAGGTAGGTGACGTCGACGCCGTGTCGGCTCCGCAACGCCCGGCACGACTCCAGCACAGCGGGATGCTCGGTGCACTGGGTGATCACGTGCGGGCGGTCGGTCCCAGCGGCCAGGGTGACGCCGTGCACCGCGAGTGCGTTCGCCTCGGACCCCGAGCCGGTGAACACGATTCGCTCGCTCGAAGCCCCGATCAGAGCGGCCACCTGAGCCCGCGCGCGGTCCAATGCCGCACGCGGTTCGCTGCCATAGTGGTGATCGCTGGACGGGTTGCCGAACGCACCGGACAGGTAAGGCAGCACGGCGTCGGTGACGGCCGGATCGACCGGGGTGGTGGCGTTGTAGTCGAGGTAGATAGGCCCGTCCACGAGCCCACCGGGGACGGCCACGTCACACCTTCCTTCCCACACTCTCCCGCTGTTATAACGCGGTCGGAGCGGACGTGCGCGTCGGTCCCGCCAGAGGGCTACGAGCACCCACCTCGGCTGGCCGAACTTCCCCACGCCACCGAACAGGCACCGGAGGAGATGTGGCGGTCCGGGAATCGGGTTGGTGGACGCCGGATACCCGCTGCGACAGCATGATCGCCATGCACGAATTCGGCATCGAGGGCTACCGGCCGCGGTGGCTGCGGACACCGGAAGCCGTCCTCGACGCGCACGGTGATCGCCTCGCAGCTCTTGTGGGACGTCGGCTCACCAGCTCCTGGATCGTGTGGGATCTCTCCTGCGACGAGTGGTTCGCCGACTGTCCCGTCGTGTTCGACTTCGACGGCGAACAGGTGGAGATCAACCACACCGAGCTGGACGAGGTGTCGGTCACGTGGAACTCGATCGACACCGGTCGGCACCCGTTCTGGGTGTGCTTCGACGACTTCCAGCCGCGCCTACGGTGGCGCTCCGACGCCATCCCGGCCCTGGCAGCACTCGCCGGAAGGCTGCTCGACGCCGTCGAGCTCCTCGAGTACCAGGGGGACGACGTCGCGAACGGCGCGCTCGAACTCGGCTTCCTCCTCGGTGGGACGAGGGTCGGTGTCTACAACGCGCTGGACGAGAACGGACTCGGGTTCGACACCCCGCTGTCCCACTACCGGCGTCATCCGCTGGGCTGACCGGACGACGGGTCGCCGGGCCCGCACAGCAGGCGGCTAGGTCGTGTTCCATAGGTCCTCTCCGAGCGAGCGGGGTGTGGCGTGGATGACGACAACGCCGCGGATCGCCGCACAGCCGGTACGCGGGACTGGTGAAACACGACCTAGGTCCGTTCCGGGGTCAGGAACTCGTCGAGGTCCGCCGCGAGGCGGCCCAGCTCCTCTCCGGCATCCACGGTGATCACGACAGAGGCGCTCCACCGCGTGTCGAGCACGTGGACGTTGTTCGACAGCGTCCACGTCAGGTCCACATGACCGCCCGTGGTGTGCACGGCGTCCACCGTCAGGTCCTCGGTGAACGACCGCCACGTCCGCACGCCCTGCCAACCCCTGAAGTCCTTCACCAGCCCCGCCACGAAGGTGGCGAACCCTTCGCCACCGTGCGCGTTCATGTCCCAGATCTCATGGGCTTCAGCTCGACTTCCGGGGCCGGTGAGCTGTGCGCAGAAAGCCGTGATCGTCTCGTGCGCCGGGGATTCCCTCGAGTTCCACAAACTGACCGCCAGGCTGCTTCCGACCGGACTGATGACGACACAGTCGTCGAACTCGGGGGCGGGTGCGCACGTCACGGCCGCATGCTAGCGAGATGACTTCCCCTGCTCCACGGAATTCGACCGGGCGGCGTCGCCCCCGTGCACCAGGCAGCCACGCCGGTTCGAGCAGGGCAGTGGTCCGACGATTGGCCGGGCCGGGTGGCGGAATACCTCTCCGAGGGTCCGCGTTACAGTGCTTAGTTGAACGCACAACTACTCCTGCGAGCGTGGTGACATCATGCAGTTCGGCATCTTCACCGTCGGCGACGTGACGACCGACCCGACCACGGGCCGGACGCCCACCGAGCACGAACGCATCAAGGCGATGGTGCGCATCGCGCTCAAGGCCGAGGAGGTCGGCCTCGACGTCTTCGCCACCGGCGAGCACCACAACCCGCCCTTCGTGCCCTCGTCGCCCACGACCATGCTCGGCTACATCGCCGCACGCACCGAGCGGCTGATCCTGTCCACCTCGACGACGCTGATCACCACCAACGACCCGGTGAAGATCGCCGAGGACTTCGCGATGTTGCAGCACCTGGCCGACGGCCGCGTGGACGTCATGATGGGCCGCGGCAACACGCCGCCCGTGTACCCGTGGTTCGGTCAGGACATCCGCCAGGGCATCCCGCTGGCAGTGGAGAACTACGCGCTGCTGCACGAGCTGTGGCGCAAGGACGTCGTCGACTGGCAGGGCCGGTTCCGCACGCCGTTGCAGGGCTTCACATCCACCCCGCGGCCGCTCGACGGCGTGCCGCCGTTCGTGTGGCACGGCTCCATCCGCAGTCCCCAGATCGCGGAGCAGGCCGCCTACTACGGCGACGGCTTCTTCCACAACAACATCTTCTGGCCCGCCGAACACACCAAGCGGATGGTCGAGCTCTACCGCGAGCGGTACGCGCACTACGGCCACGGTGAGCCGCACCAGGCGATCGTGGGCCTCGGCGGGCAGGTGTTCATGCGGAAGAACTCCCAGGACGCCGTTCGCGAGTTCCGCCCGTACTTCGACCACGCCCCCGTCTACGGTGGAGGTCCGTCGCTGGAGGACTTCTCCACGCAGACCCCCCTCACCGTCGGCAGCCCCCAGCAGGTCATCGACCGCACCCTGAGCTTCCGCGAGTACGCGGGCGACTACCAGCGGCAGTTGTTCCTCATGGACCACGCCGGGCTGCCGCTGAAGACCGTGCTCGAACAACTCGACATGCTGGGCGAGATCGTGCCCGTGCTGCGCAGGGAGTTCGCCGCGCTGCGGGCGCCGGGCGTGCCCGACGCGCCCACCCACGACTCCCTGCGGGCGGCGAAGCAGGACCCCGCCGACGGGACCGGGAGGTGACCGTGAGCGCACACAACCTCGCCGTCGTCACGGCCGGGCTCACCAACCCGTCGTCCACGCGGCTGCTCGCCGACCGGCTGACCGAAGCCGTCGCCCGGCGCGTCCCCGTGGAGCCCCACGTCGTGGAGCTGCGGGACCACGCGCGCGACGTCGCCGACAACTTCGTCACCGGCTTCGCTCCCCCCGCGCTGGCGGCGCAGCTCGACTTGGTGGCCAAGGCCGACGGCCTGATCGCCGTCACCCCGATCTTCACGGCGTCCTTCAGCGGGCTGTTCAAGTCGTTCTTCGACGTACTCGACAACACGGCGTTGCGGGGCAAGCCCGTGCTCATCGCCGCGACCGGCGGCACCCCACGGCACTCGCTCGCCCTGGAACACGCCGTGCGGCCGATGTTCGCCTACCTGCGGGCCGTCGTCATGCCCACCGGCGTGTACGCGGCGTCGCAGGACTGGGGCGGCGAGGGCGTCGCGGAACTCTCGCAGCGCATCGACCGGGCCGCCGGGGAACTCGCCGACGCGCTGAGCGGCCGGCCCGCCGCAGCCGAGCCCGAGGAGGAGTTCGTGCCGTTCGACGAACTGCTGCGCCGTCAGTCACGAGGCAGCTGACGACACGGACTCACGCGTCGCTCGGCGTTGCGCGACGCCCGGTACTCACGAGACGCTCGACAGGATCACGAGAACGATCGTGGGCAGCACCATCAACATCAGACTGACCGTCCAATAAGGACGAGCGCGCAGTCCTGTCCTGCGCCGTAACCACGAGTTGAGCCACAACCACGACAGCACGAACACCGTCAGCACGGGCACCAGGATGAGCAGCCAGGATGATATTCCGTCGTTGTCGGTCGGCTCCCGTTGAGTGAGTCCCAACGCCGCGAGCGGGTAGTTCGACAAGAAGTGCCAGAGCAACCAGATCGGGACGACGGCCACGCAACCGAGCAGCACGTTCACGAGGAGAGCAACGAGCCAGCGCCCCCGGGGCTCAGTACGGACGGACACGGCGGTTCAAGTGCTTCCGACTACGGTGCCGCACTTCGTCAACGGTCGCTCGTTCATCGCCGATCCCCCATCGCTGTCTCCCCATGAGACTCGGTTGAAGCTGAAGCCAGGGTATCGACTCAGGACCACATATCAGAGCTCTTCCACCCCGGTGCTCGGCCGAAGCGATGTTCTCGGGTGAAGACGGCTCCGCACTGCCGAGTTCCAGCCAATGCCGGAGGAACGAACTGACTGGCTTGAGGCGGCGAGGGTGCCGCCGAGCTGACCCAGCGCATCGACCGGGCGGCCGGGGAACCCGCCGACGCGCTGAGCGGCCGCCCCGCCGCCGAACCCGCGGAGGAGTTCGTCCCCTCCGGCGAGCCGCTGCGGCGGCAGGGTCGGTGGGAGTCCCGTGAGGATGCCTCAACGCACCAGCGTGTGGTGCCGGGCCACGGTCCACCAGCGGCCGTCCTCCTTCACGACGACGTAGAGGACCTTCATGACGTGCTCGGCGTCGAGAAGGTTGCCCTCGGCGTCGGTGGCGCGCGCCCCCTTGTAGGCCAGCGCCACGTCCGGCCGAACGAACAGTACGTCGAGCAGGTCGTAGCGGACGTGTTCGTCGCGGAGGAACCCCGCCAGCCCCTGCCGGGTGGCCTCCACGATGGCGTCCACTCCGGACAGTGTCACGCCCATCGCGTTGACCACCGTCGCGTTGCGGGCGAAGTGCTTCGTCATCAGCTCCGCGTCGTTGGTGTTGTACGCGGACTCGGTGTCGGCGACGATCTGCCGGATGGCGGCGAGATCCTCCTCCGTCGGAGGGGAGTACTCGACGACGGGTGGTGCGCTTGCTCCTGTCATGCCACCACCCTGCAACCTCCAGCTAACTAGAGATCAAGAATCGTGTCCGCACTTCTCGCACGCGTGTCCGCAGCGGGCCGGTGTGCGGGTCGCGGCGGACCGTCGGGAAGTGAGCGCAGGGGTCCTCGTGGTCGGGGACAGGCATCCCGTTGCTGTGGTAGCCGGTGCCGGCGCGAATGACGTCTCCGAAACCGGACACTCTGCAGACTAGGTTCGGTACGGTTTGCGCATGGGCGCGACATCGGGCACCGAGGGCTCGTCGAAGCCGTCACAGCCGCCGCGGCCACCGAAGCCGGCAGGCGGCCGGGAGTGGACCTGGGCGCTGGTCAACAGCCTGCTGGTCATCGCCACAGGCGTCGTGGTCAACATCGCCACCGAATCGATGACCAACGCCCTCGCGTGGCTCGCTCTGCTCATCCTGGCGCCGGCCTCGGCCGTGGCCACCGTACTTCTCGCTCGTGCGGGTGAGGACCGCGCCTCGCCAGGACACCACCTCCGCCACTTCGCGCCATGGCGGTCCCGCAAGCGCCGGTACCGGACCGCCGTGCGCGAGAGATACGGCCACGTGGTGCAGCCGTGGTCGGTCGACATCGACCTCGGCGAACTCTTCGTTCCGCCCACGGTCACCGGCCGCGACGGCACCCCACGCGACGCCGTGGACGTCGTCGGAGACGACGGTCCCAACGTCCTGCTCTTGGGCGCACCGGGTGCCGGCAAGACCCTGCTGCTGCGGTACGTGCTTCTGCACCACGTGAGCAGGCGGCCGATGAATCGCGTTCCGGTGCTGCTGGAGTTGCGGGACGTGGCCCCGGACCAGCCACTTGAGACGAATGCGCTGGCGGAGCTACGGCAGTTCGGCGTTTCCGGCGACCGGCTCCTCCTCGACGCGCTGCGGAAAGGCCGGGCGCTTCTGCTGTTGGACGGCCTCGACGAGGTCGTTCCCGACCGGCGAGCCGAGCTGGTGGCCCGCGTCCGGGAGTTCGCGAAGCGGCATCCGGGTAACAAAGTAGTGTTGTCGTGCCGTTCGGCCGCGTTCTCCGGTGAACTCGATCCGGGGTTCTCCCGGGTGTGCACCCTGCGGGACATCAGCGGCTCCCAACTGCGCAGCTTGCTGGACAACCACACGAAGGCCCTCGGTGAGGAAGCTACGGAGCGGGTCCGTGCGCTGCTGCTGAGGCATCCCCGGTTAGCCGAGGTGCTGAGAACTCCCGTGCTCGCCGGCATGGTGGCGAACCTGGCGGCCGTCCCCGGCGCGGTCGAGGCTCCGGACGACGATCACGACCTCGGCCTTGACGACGACTCCGGCCCCGGCGGTGGACTCCCCCGGCAGCTTCGGCGGACCGACGTCTACCACGCACTGATCACACGGGTGCTCGCCCGGCGACCGCAGACCGTGGGCCCGGTGGAGCGGTTCGCGCCGCTGGAGAAACGTGGGCTGTTGAGGGCACTCGCGCTGGCGTCTCGCGGCGGCGCGGAAACCTCGCGGATGTCGACCCTCCGTGCGCGGGATCTCGCCGCCGAGGTACTCCGCCTGCATCATCTGGACCCCGGCGAGGCCGCCGACCTGCTCACGGAGGTGGTGCAGCGGACGGGTCTGCTGCACCACAGCCCTGACGGGCAGTTCATCAGCTTCCCGCACGTGTCCCTACCCGAGTACCTGGCGGCCGAGGCGCTGCGCGACAAGCCGGACGACCTGCTCCGGCACTACCGCGCGGACCCGCAGACGTGGGCGGAGACCGTGCGGTTCTGGTGCGGTCTGCAAGATGAGGACACGGCGTCCTTCGTCTCCGAGATCGCCCGCGACGACGCACTGCTGGCGCTGGACTGCGTCGTCGAGTCCCACACGGTCGACAGCGAGCTGCCCCGGACCCTGGTCGACCATATCCGATGGGAGTTGCGCGGATATCCGGCTCTTCCGTGGAGGAAACTCGCCCCGGTCGACCCCGGTGACGCCGTGTCCGAGGAACGTGCCGTCAGGGCTGTCGCGAACGCCCTGGCCGATCACCGCCCGTTCAGTTGGGAACTGGCCCACGGTCTGCGTTTCGTACTGCACAAGCCGCCCGACCCGGCATCGAGGAAGCTCGCGGTGCTGCGCCGTGCCCTGGTACGCAGCCGCAACCCGTCGGCCCTGCACGAGCTGTTCGACTATGACCACCTCGTCTACGACGACAACGGCGAGGAATACGTCAAGGCACAGCCCACGCACGTCGTCCGGTTGCTGGCCGCCGAGGGGGACGATGTGGTGCCCATCCTGCGGCGCTTGGCGGTCGACGGGTCCGGGGTGCTCGACCAGTACTACGGCGAAGGACAGGTCGAATCAGCCGGCAGCTTCCACCTGGCAGGCGCGACCGAGGTGCTGTTTCACATCGGCACCCCTCGCGCGGCGGGAGCACTCGCCGACGTCCTGCTCAACTCGGTGGATTTCACCGCACGGTGTCACGCCGCCTGGTACCTTGCCGACCTGCTGCGCGAGCCGTCGATCGAGGTCGCTCTGCGCCGGACGGTCCGCGATGTCGAACCACCCGAGTCCTGGAGGCATCCGTTCGTCCACAACCTTTTCGCGATGAGCCGCCACGCGGCCGTCGATGCGGACAGCCTGTCGTTCGCGGCGATGGTCGAGCAGGTGACCCACCATCTCGACATGTCGATGACAATATCCACCCTTGACCCTGCCGTCGAGCTTCGTCCTGACAGCCGGATCGTGGTCCCCGTGTTGCTCCAGCACATCGTTCCCAAGCACGACTGGGAATCGGGCAGAGGCAGGGCCCGCCTCTCGGAACTTCTCGGCACCGACGATCCCGACACCGCGGGAGACCGGATCGCCCGGTTGGTCGGAGGCGGTAGGACCGCCCTCAGACTGTTCCGAGCCCTACCCCACGACATGCGGCAGCAGCTCCTTCGGATGCCCTGTGACCAGCCGCTGTCCGACGTACTCCGGTTCGCCGGGGACTCGGTGGGGGCGCTGCGGCCGTTCTTCGGTACGGCGTCGTACTGGAGCGTCTCGATACTGTGGCTCCTCTGGGGAGGAAGCCTGAACATCGCCGGCGTACTCGTGGCCGACGAACCGATCCCGTCGGCGTGGAACGTGGTGTTCTGGGGCACCACCGTACTGGCGGTGGCGACTTCACTGATCGTCACCTCGCGGGATCTGCGCGAGGTGACCCGCTGGCGGCAGCTCGGCCGCGCCGAACGGCTCCGAGCACACGGGCTGAACCTGGTGCTCGCCACTCAGGTCAACCCGCTGATCACCGTGCTGCTGTACCTGGGCGTCGCGCGAACGTATCCCACCGCCCTCCGAGTGCTCGTCACACTGGCGACGGTCTTCTCCACCAGCACGTGGTACCTCGTTTACCTGCTTCAGGGCTGGGGGTGGGCTGCCGCGCTCACGACCGGCCTCGCGGCAGCCGCCTTGCTGCTCTATCTCACCTACCGCGTGGCCGCCCGCCACTACGCCGCCGAGTTCCTGTTCCGCAGGCTCGTGAGGCAACCGCTCAGAGGAAGAGCGGACCACTGACCCCCAAGCTCCGGCGGATACGGCCCAACCGTGCCGTGTCCGCACTTCTCGTACGAGTGGGCGTACAGGAAGTGCGGACACGCGTGCACAGGCTGCGGACACGATGTTCGTCCCGCCGTCAGCTCACCACGCCCAGTTCCCGCGCGATCAGCATGCGCTGGACCTCGCTCGTGCCCTCGCCGACCTCCAGGATCTTGGCGTCGCGGTAGAAGCGGCCCACCGGGTACTCGTTCATGAAGCCGTACCCGCCGAAGATCTGCGTGGCGTCGCGGGCGTTGTCCATCGCGGCGTTGGAGGCCGCGAGCTTCGCGATGGCCGCCTCCTTCTTGAACCGCTCGCCACGCAGCATCTTGGCCGCCGCCTGGTAGTACGCCAGACGAGCCGTGTGGGCGCGCAACTCCATGTCGGCGATCTTGAACTGGATCGCCTGGTACTCACCGATCTTGCTGCCGAACGCCTCGCGTTCCTTGACGTAGCGCAGGCACTCGTCCACACATCCCTGCGCGAGCCCCACCGACAGCGCGGCGATCGCGACCCGTCCTTCGTCCAGGATGGACAGGAACTGCGCGTACCCTCGGCCCCGCTCACCGAGCAGGTTCTCCTCGGGCACCCGGCAGTCGTCGAAGGTCAACCCGTGCGTGTCGGACGCGTTCCAGCCGACCTTCGAGTACTGCGGCTGGACGGTGAAGCCCGGCGTACCCGACGGCACGATGATCGCGGAGATCTCCTTGCGCCCGTCCGGCCTCTCCCCGGTGACCGCCGTCGCCGTGACCAGGCTGGTGATGTCGGTGCCGGAGTTGGTGATGAAGGACTTGCTGCCGTTGATCACCCATTCCCCGTCGTCGAGCTTGGCCGTGGTCCGGGTGGCCGACGCGTCCGAGCCACCGCCCGGCTCCGTGAGCCCGAAGGCGCCGAGCGCCCGGCCCGCGCACAGGTCGGGCAGCCAACGCTGCTTCTGCTCCTCGGTGCCGAACCGGTAGAGAGGCATCGCACCGAGCGAGACCCCGGCCTCCAGGGTGATCGCGACCGACGAGTCGACCCTCGCCAGTTCCTCCAGCGTGAGGCACAGCGCGAAGTAGTCGCCGCCCATGCCGCCGTAGGACTCGGGGAACGGCAGGCCGAACAGCCCCATCTCCCCCATCCGCCTGACGATGTCGTACGGGAACCGCTCGCGCTCGTAGAACTCCCCGATCACCGGGGCCACCTCGGACGTGGCGAAGTCGCGCACCGTGGTGCGAAGGTCCTCGTACTCCTCGTCCAACCTGTAATCGATCATGATTCGCCTTCTTCCGGGGTAACCAGAGCAAGGGGTTCGTCGAGCGCGACCTGTTGACCCGCCCGGACGTCGAGCTGACTCACGACCCCGTCGACGGGCGCCGTGATCGTGTGTTCCATCTTCATCGCCTCGACGACCAGCAGCGGCGTTCCCGCCTTCACCGTGTCGCCGGGTTCGACCTTGACGACGAGCACCGTGCCCGGCATGGGACTCGTGACCGGCCCGGCGGCCACCGACTCGGCGTGTGAGGCGAGCAGGTTCGGTCGCTCGCTCACCGCGACGACCCGGCCCTCCCGCGCGTACCACACGGCTCCGTCGCAGGCCTCGGCGCGGCGGTACCGGCGGTACTCACCCGCCACCCGCACGACGAGGTCTGCACCCTCGCGGGCGGCCGAGGCGGACACCGCCTCGGCGCCGTCCACCACCACGCGGGCCTGCGCGGGCAGGCCTTCGACGCGCACGAGGGCTTCGGCGGCACCCACCCGCAGGCGCATGGTCACCCCGGCGTTCCCGCCGAGCCGCCACCCGCTCGGGACGTCCCACGGGTCGATCACCGGGCCCGTCGGCCACAACGACAGCACCCGGTCGAGCGCCGCCGCGACGAAGAACTCCACGGGGTCCGGATCGGCGGTGAGCACGGACAGTTCCCGCTCCACCAGGCCCGTGTCGAGCCGGCCCGCCACGACGTCGGGGTGGCGCAGCAGGGTGCGCAGGAACGGCACGTTCGTCGGCACACCCAGCACCGCGGTGTCGGCCAGAGCACGATCGAGCCGGTGCAGGGCCGACGTCCGGTCAGGGCCCCACGCGATCACCTTCGCCAGCATGGGGTCGTAGTGCGACGCCACGGCGGTGCCCTGCCGCAGTCCCGAGTCCACCCGTACGTGCGGCCCGGACGCCTCGTGCAGACCGAGCACGGTGCCCCCGGTGGGCACGAAGTCACGCGCCGGATCCTCGGCGTAGACGCGGGCCTCCACGGCGTGCCCGTCGAGCCGCACGTCGTCCTGCGTGAACGTCAGCGGTTCGCCCGCCGCGACGCGCAGTTGCCACTCCACCAGGTCGAGCCCGGTCACCAGTTCGGTCACGGGGTGTTCGACCTGGAGCCGGGTGTTCATCTCCAGGAAGAAGAACTCGTCGGGCGCCGACGACGACACGATGAACTCGACCGTGCCCGCGCCGACGTAACCCACCGAACGCGCCGCCTCGACCGCCGCCTTGCCCATCCGGGCTCGGGTGTCGGCGTCGAGCAGCGTCGACGGAGCCTCCTCCACGATCTTCTGGTGCCGTCGCTGCAGACTGCACTCCCGCTCGCCCAGGTGGACCACCGTGCCGTGGCGGTCGGCGAGCACCTGGATCTCGATGTGCCTCGGGTCGGCGACGAACCGCTCCACCAGCAGGCGGTCGTCACCGAAGGCGCCTCGCGCCTCCCGCTGCGCCGACTCCACGGCCGCGGGCAGCTCGGCGGGCTCACGCACGAGTCGCATGCCCTTGCCACCGCCACCGGCGGAGGGCTTCAACAGCACCGGATAACCGACCCGCTCGGCCGCGGCCGCGACCGAATCCACGTCGGACACGTCGTTCGCTCCGGGCACGACGGGGACCCCGGCCGCCGAGACCGTCTCCTTCGCGCGGATCTTGTCACCCATCGCGTCGATCGCCGCCACGGGCGGCCCGACGAACACGATGCCCGCGTCCTCGCACGCCTTGGCGAACGCCGCGTTCTCGGAGAGGAAGCCGTAGCCGGGATGCACCGCCTGCGCCCCCGTCTCGACCGCGGCGGCCACTATGTCCGGAACGGACAGATAGCTGCGGGCCGCGTCGGCGGGGCCGACCCGGCGCGCGACGTCTGCCTCGGCGACGTGCCTGGCGTCGGCGTCGGCGTCGCTGTAGACGGCCACCGACCGGATGCCCAGCCGCCGCAGTGTCGCGATGACCCGCACGGCGATCTCGCCCCGGTTGGCGACCAACACGGTGTCGAACATGCCCATCACATCCTGAAGACGCCGTAGTTCACCGGTTCCAGTGGTGCGTTGGCGGCGGCCGACAACGCCAGTCCCAACACCGTGCGCGTGTCCTTCGGGTCGATCACGCCGTCGTCCCACAGCCGGGCCGTCGAGTAGTACGGGTTGCCCTGCCGTTCGTACTGCTCACGGATGGGGTCCTTGAACGCTTCCTCGTCCTCGGCCGACCACTCCTGGCCACGCGCTTCCAACCCGTCCCTGCGCACGGTCGCCAGCACGGAGGCGGCCTGCTCGCCGCCCATCACCGAGATCCGCGCGTTCGGCCACATCCAGAGGAACCGCGGCGAGTACGCCCGCCCGCACATCGAGTAGTTCCCCGCACCGAACGACCCGCCGATGATCACGGTGAACTTCGGGACCCTCGCGCACGCCACGGCGGTGACCATCTTGGCGCCGTGCTTGGCGATGCCGCCCGCCTCGTAGTCCCGGCCCACCATGAACCCGGTGATGTTCTGGAGGAAGACCAACGGCACCGAGCGGCGGTCGCAGAGTTCGATGAAGTGCGCGCCCTTCATCGCCGACTCCGAGAACAGCACGCCGTTGTTGGCGATGATGCCCACCGGGTGCCCGTGGATGCGCGCGAATCCGGTGACGAGCGTGGCGCCGTACTCCTTCTTGAACTCGGCGAACCGGCTGCCGTCGACGACACGGGCGATGACCTCGCGCACGTCGTAGGGCGTGCGCGGGTCGGCGGGCACCACGCCGTAGAGCTCCTCCGGGTCGACGGCCGGATCCTCGGTGGGGGTGACGTCCCACGGACGCGGTGCGCGAGGGCCGAGCGTGGCGACGATGGAGCGCACGATGCGCAGTGCGTCGGCGTCGTCGGCCGCGAGATGGTCGGTGACTCCGGACGAGCGCGCGTGCACGTCGCCGCCGCCCAGTTCCTCGGCCGAGACGACCTCGCCCGTGGCGGCCTTCACCAGGGGCGGGCCGCCGAGGAAGATCGTTCCCTGGTTGCGGACGATCACGGCCTCGTCGCTCATCGCGGGAACGTACGCGCCCCCCGCCGTGCACGAGCCGAGCACGGCGGCGATCTGCGGGATGCCCCGCGCCGACATCGTCGCCTGGTTGTAGAAGATGCGACCGAAGTGCTCGCGGTCGGGGAAGACCTCGTCCTGACGCGGCAGGAAGGCACCGCCCGAGTCGACCAGGTACAGGCACGGCAGGTTGTTGTGCAGCGCCACCTCCTGCGCGCGCAGATGCTTCTTCACCGTCATGGGGTAGTAGGTGCCGCCCTTGACGGTGGCGTCGTTGGCGACGATGACGCACTCGCGGCCGGACACTCGGCCGACGCCCGTGATGATGCCCGCGCTGGGCGCCTCGTCGTCGTAGAGGCCGTTCGCCGCCAGCGGCGACAGCTCCAGCAGCGGTGAACCGGGGTCGAGCAGCGCGTCGACCCGGTCGCGCGGCAGCAACTTGCCGCGCTCCACGTGCTTCACCCGCGCCTTCTCCGGGCCGCCCTGACGTACCACTCTCAACCGCTCGCGCAGGTCGGCCACCAGCTCCTCGTGGTGGGCGACGTTGCGGGCGTAGGACTCACCACGAGTGTCGACAGCACTGGCGAGAGCAGGAGTGTCCATCACACCACCAAGTTAGCACCCGTTAACACCACAGCGGAGATGTTAGCGTCGACTAACCACCATGTCCAGAGCCGTGTCCACAGCCTGTGCACGCATGTCCGCAACGCGCGGACGACCGCACCGAGGGCGTACCGGAACCGCGAACTCTCGTTCACCACACGCGGACACGCGAACAAGAGGTGCGGACACGCGAACGGCCGCCTGCCCCGGCGGGGCGGCGGCCGTGGCGTGGGAACGTCAGCCGGTCACGCTCTCCAGCGCCGCGAGGTAACCGAGCCGCTGACCGTTGGCCGTGGGGTGGTACGACTCGACGACCGGCCAGGTGAGGCTGTGCAGCCACCGCTCACCGTCGGCGCAGATCTCGTGCCCCTCGAAGGCCGGTCGCATGTCGACGAAGGTCAACCCGTGCGCCGCGGCGCGCTCGGCGGTCACCTCGGCCAGCGTGTCCGCGCCGGAGTTGATCGCCGCGCGCTTGGTGTCGCTCAGGCCCACGTTGCACGAGCCACCGATCTTGTAGAAGCGCGGGTACCCGAGGACCACGATCTCCGCGTTCGGCGCACGGTTCTTCAGGGTGCTGTACACGTTGTCCAGTCGTCCCGGCAACGTCGTCCTGGCGAAGTCCTTGGCCTCCTCCACTCGCGACACGCAGCCGCTGTTCGAGCTGAGCGTGCAGTCGGTCATCACGTCGGCGAACCCGGCGTCGTTGCCACCCACCGAGACGGTGATGAACGTGGTGCTGGAGTCGACCGCCGCCGCCTGGTTGATCACGTCGGACGTCACCGCGCCGGAGCAGGCGACGAACTCGAAGCTCGCCACGTCGTGGGAGTCCGCCCACAACTGCGGGTACGCGTTGGCGCTTCGCATGCAGTTGCCGGAGTCGCCGTAGTCCTTCGCGCCGACGCCGGACGAGTAGGAGTCGCCGAGGGCGACGTAGTTGACGGCTGCGGGTGTGGCGGCCGCAGTGAGGGCCCCTCCCGCGAGCGCTGTTATGAATACCACCAGGACCGAGAAGAACCGCCGAGCCCGCACCGTCATGGCGCACCCTTTCGTCAGTGTTTGGCCGACCAGAGCTCTACCAGGTGGACGGGTGACGAAAGAAGTGCGCGAACCCGACATAACCCGACCGGATCACACCAGAAGTCGCGCCCTTTGGTTAACAATTGCTAACCAGATCGCTAGAGTGTCGGGGTGCCCTCGGACTCCCCGCTCGTACATGGAGAGAAGGCGACCCGCCGCGATCAGATCCTCGCGGCGGCCGCGGAGCTGTTCGCGCGCCGCGGGTTCCACGGCGTGGGCATCGACGAGATCGGCGCGGCTGTCGGCATCTCGGGCCCGGCTCTGTACCGGCACTTCCGGAGCAAGGACGCCATGCTGGGCGAGATGCTCACCTCGATCAGCCGCTATCTGCTCGACGGCGGCACGGCCCGCGTCGACGAAGGCGGCTCGCCCGACGAGGTGTTGGCCGGGCTCGTGCGGTTCCACCTCGACTTCGCGTTGTCGCAGCCCGCACTCATCACGGTGCAGGAGCGAAACCTCGCCAACCTGTCCGAAGCGGACCGCAAGGAGGTCCGGGCGTTGCAGCGCAGGTACGTCGAGGTGTGGGTGTCGGCGCTGCGCGCCGCGGTCCCCGGCCTGAACGACGCCCGTGCGCGTTCGGCCGCGCACGCCGTGTTCGGTCTGATGAACTCCACCCCCCACAGTCGCCACCTGCCCGACGCCGAGCTCACCGACCTGTTGACCACCCTCGCCCTCGGCGCGCTGTACGCCGCGAAGTGACGTCGACGTCCTCCCACGGCCGAAGCCGGGTCCGCGCGCGACTTTCCTCGATCACCCTGGCGGGCGGCACCCAAGACGCCCGCTGTCGTGTTGGATAGGACACGTGTGGGCCGACGACCACGGACACGAGGACGCGCTGCTGCGTAAGGCGCAGCGGGCCCTGGTGGCCGCTGCGCTGGCCGACGAGGAGGAGGCCCTCGCCGCCGTCGGGCCCGACGGCAGGCGCGGCGAGCTGCCGGACACACGGGGCCTGATGCTCCTGCTGTTCGGGGCCTGCAGTGCCATGATCGCGAGCCTGGGCGACGGCGGCGCTCGTCCGGTGCGGGTACAGGTGCTGGACGAGACCGGCGAGGAGGTCCCGATCGACCAGGCCGACCCGCCGATGCGCACGGCTGTGCGCACGCTGCTGGCCGAGGTGCACGGCAACACCGACGCCGCGGCCGACCAGGTGGAGATCGCGCTGGCGAACGCCGCACCGGACGAGGTGGACAGCGTGGTGCTCGCGGCGCTGCACTGGACGCTGCGCCTGGCCGCCGAGTGCCTTGACCGCGACCTCCCCGTGCCCGAGTGGGTGGAGGCCGTCTTCACCGACTAGGCGGCGTCACTCTGTCACTCTTCGGCCTCGCTGTTCCGTGCCGGGCCGGACAGTCGATCGAGACGGTCGCGGTGGGTGGGTCCCAACCGGACACGCTCCGCGGCAAGGTTCTCCTCCAGATGACTCGTCCGGGAAGTGCCCGGGATCGGGAGGACGACCGGTGAGCGGTCGAGCAGCCAGGCGAGCGCGACCTGCGTGGGAGTGGCGTCGAGTTCAGCCGCCATGGCGGCGATTTCGCCGTTCGCTCCCGCCGCCCCCATGGCGACGGGGTGCCACGGCAGGAACGCGATTCCCGCCGCCTCACATGCCGCGAGCACCGGATCGTGCTCGCGGTCGAGCATGTTGTAGCGGTTCTGCACGCTCACGACGTCGACAACGGCCCGGGCCTGCTGGAGTTCGTCGACGGTGACCTCGGAAAGGCCGATCCGGCCGATCTTGCCTTCGCTCTGCAGTTCCCGCAGCGTACCGAGCTGGTCGTCCAACGGTGTCTCCGGATCGATGCGATGGAGCTGAAGCAGCTCGATCCGCTCGACACGCAACCGGCGCAGCGCCTGCTCGACCTGGTCCCGCAGAACGGCAGGCCGCCCGTCAAGCTTCCACTCACTTGCGGGCCCCGAGCGGGCGATACCGACCTTGGTCGTGATCAGCACTCCCTCCGGGTACGGGTACAGGGCTTCGGCCAGAAGCTCCTCGTTGGCTCCCCAGCCGTACAGGTGCGCGGTGTCGATCAATGTGACGCCCAGTTCGACGGCTCGCCGGACGACCGCGAGGGAGTCCTCCCGGGCAGGGCCCGGCTCCGTCGGTAAACGCATCGCACCGAATCCGAGCCGCCGCACTTCCAGCTCTCCACCGATGCGGAAAGTCGTTGTCGGCACGTACGTGTTCTCCCTTCCCACGGGCGCCACCGCGGCGCCTCGGTCTCTCGTCTTCCGAATCGCCCGGTACCGGGCGTACGCGGCCACGGGCCACGCCGACCCTCGTCATCGCACCTCCAGCAGGGTCTTGCCCACGACACGCCGCGACTCGATCGCCCGGTGCGCGTCCGCCGCCCGCTCCAGCGGGAAGCGTCGGCCGATCATCGGCCGGAGCCTGCCTGCCGCGACCTCGGCCAGCGCGCGCCGCGAGTACTCCCGCAATCGCTCCGGGCCGGGGACCGACCAGGGAACCACGGTGACGCCGCGCTCGGCCGCCGGTTCGGCAGGCACCTCCGTCCACCCGCCACCGGCCGCGCCGAACGGAACGAAGCGTCCGCCGTCGCCGAGCAGATCGAACGCGGCCCGGCCCACCTCACCCCCGACGGCGTCGAAGACCACGTCCACTCCGCCCACTCGCTCACGGACCTCATCGACCCACCGTGGGTCGCGATAGTCGACGGTCACCCCGGCGCCGAGATCGGCGGCGAGCTCCCTCTTGCGCCCGTCTCCCGCCGCCGCGATCACCGTGGCTCCGGCAGCGTTCGAAAGCTGCACCAGCAGGCTCCCGACCCCACCCCCGGCCGCCTCCACCAGTACGCGCTCGCCCCGGCACACCCCAGCCGAGTCCGACACGAGCAGGGCGGTGCGGCCGTCTGCAAACACCGCCACGGCGTCGTCGAGCGCCACTTTGTCGGGCACGCTCAGCAATGCCGCGGCGTCGACCACGACCTGCTCGGCGTAGCCACCCGACCCACCCAGGCTGCTGACGACGCGCTTCCCCACCAGATTCCGGTCCACCCCGGCGCCGACCCGAGTGACGACACCCCCCACACCGTTGCCCGGCACGATCGGCGGCTCGACCGGGAAGGGGCCGAAACCGCCGCGCCGGTACTGGGTCTCGACGAACGTGATGTTGGCGTACGCCACGCGCACCAACGCCTGCCCCGCAGTAGGTTCCGGATCCGGCGCCTCCCCCGGGACCAGCACCTCGGGGCCGCCGAACTCCCTCATCCACACGACTCTCACGACGCTCCTCTCGCCGTGACCACCCTGCAAGCTCGACCTGGCTGGAGGTCAACGGCGCGGCCACAGGGTCGCCGGGTTCGGCTCACGCCGACATCGAGCGCGCCGCGGGAACAGGCCGAGGTGGGACAGGGAGTGTCCGATGAGAAAGTGATGAGAAAAGAAGGGGCGGCCCGCTCTACCAGCCTGGGGGTCACCGGGAGCGGGCCGCCATCACCAAGTTTAAGCAATAACGTCCGACTTCGCCGCTCGGGGGCGGCCAGTCACACCGGGTTTCTTTCCCACCACTGGGTGATGGTTCCCGTGAATCGTCCAGTTCGCCGGATCGTGAGGCGCACCGCATCACGACACCCGATGAAACCGATCCCCTCGCGTGATCGTCCAAAGAGCCGGTACGGCAGGATGGCGCGAGCCAAGCGCACGATCACGAGGAATCGAGGGCCAGCATGCACGACGGCAGCGGCCGCATCGCGGTGCAGAACCTCACCAAGCAGTTCGGCGCCGTCACAGCGGTGCGGAATCTCAGCTTCACAGTCGAGCCCGGAAGCGTGACCGGGTTCCTGGGGCCGAACGGTGCGGGCAAGACGACGACGTTGCGGATGCTGCTCGGCCTCGTCAAGCCGACAGCGGGCACGGCGACGATCAACGGCAGGCAGCACCACGAGCTGGGCAACCCGGCCCGCATCGTCGGTTCGGTGCTCGACAACGGCAGCTTCCACCCGAAGCGCAGCGCCCGCGACCATCTTCGTGTGTACGCGGCGGCGATCGGGGTGCCCGACCAGCGCGCCGACGAACTTCTCGGGTTGGTGGGTCTCACGCCCGCAGCCCACCGCAGGGCTGGCGGCTTCTCCCTGGGCATGCGCCAGCGGTTGGCGCTGGCCACCGCGCTGCTGGGCGACCCGCAGGTGCTGGTGCTCGACGAGCCCGCCAACGGCCTCGACCCGGAGGGCATCGCGTGGCTGCGAACCTTCCTGCGGTCGTTCGCGGCGCAGGGCCGCACGGTGCTGATCTCCAGTCACCTGCTGTCGGAGGTCGAGCAGACGATCGACCAGGTCGTGATCGTCAGCGCGGGCATGACGCGGTACTACGGACCGCTGGAGAACCTCCGGCAGAGCCAGCGGTCGCGGGTGCTCGTGCAGCCCGCGGACGCCACCGGACTCGCGACCGCGTTGCGCGAGGCCGGGCTGAACGAGGTCGAACCCACACAGGACGGCAGGGTCGCGGTGTCCGGGGCGACCGTGCAGCAGATCGGTGACATCGCAGCACGGGCCGGCATCGCCGTGTACGGCATGGAGGAGCAGAAAGCCGATCTGGAGCAGTTGTTCTTCCAGCTCACCTCGCCGCAGTACAGCGGGGCTCCGATCCCCGGCCAGCAGCCGCAACAGTCCGGCTGGGCGCAGCCGGGCGCCCAGGCGCCGTACCAGCAGCCGGGACCGCAGTCCGGTCCTCAGCCGCAGTACCAGCAACCCGGTCCCCAGGCGCCGTACCAGCAGCCTTACCAGCAGAACTACCAGCAACCCGGTCAACAACCGCAGCCGAACCAGGGCTGGGGAGGTCAGCAGCAGTGATGGGCAATCTGATCAAGGCGGAGTTCCGCAAGACGCTCAGCCTCGGCCTGTGGTGGGCACTGGCCATCCCGGCGTTCGCTGCGGCGCTGGTGTTCGCACTGAGCTGGGGTTCCACCGTCAACGACTTCAACGACTTCATCGGCAGCAACGACGCGCAGGAGATAGCCCTGCTGCTCGGCATCGAGGTCGAGACGATGCCGGTGGGCCTGCTCGCCCTCGGGCGCGCCATCAACATCGGCGTGTTCTTCGGGGTGCTGTTCGGAGTCACGGCCGTGGCGAGCGAGTACGTCCGTAAGACGATCAGTACCACGTTCCTCACAGCCCCGAACCGCGCGGCCGTGCTCTCCGCGAAGATGATCACCTTCAGCGTGTGGGGACTCGTCTACGGCGTCATCGCCGTGGCCGCGGCGAGCATCGGCACGGTGATCACTGTGGACAGCGCGGGGCTGCCGTCGGTGGGCCAGTGGCTCGGCATCACGGGCACGGGTCTGCTGGCCGCCGTTCTCGGCACCCTGTTCGGGGTCGGGCTCGGCGCGGCATGGAACAGCGTCACCGGCCCCACGGTGCTCCTGTGCCTGTGGATGCTGCTGATCGAGAACATTCTCGTCGTGGTGGCGTTCTTCTCCGCCGAACTCGACTGGCTCGGCGGTGTGCTGCCGAACGGCGCGTTGAACGGCATCGTCGGCGCCGTCGGCGCGGAGGCGTTCGGCGCGATCGGGTCGTCGATGGCCGACCAGCTCAACCAGGTCGACGAGGGCCTGCAGTGGGGTATGCAGTTCTTCGCGGGCGCGCCGGGCGCGTTCTCGTGGTGGGCCTCCGCCCTGATCTTCCTCGCATGGACCATGCTGTTCTTCGGGATCGGTTGGGCGGCCAACCAGAACCGCGACATCACCTGACGGGAAAGCGCCACGAAGAGGGGTCGTGAGTGGAGAGCACAGCATCGGCACTGTCACCCACACACGGCCCCTCCCGCCGTTCCTCCGGCTGGATCCGGCGGCTGACCTCCGCCTGCTGGCGTCACCCGGTACTCGTCGTGCTGGCGCTGTCGGCGGCGGTCGTGGGCGTGGGGCTGCAGGCCGCCGCTCCCCTGCTCGTGCGCGCCGCCGTGGACGACGCGGTCGCGGGTGACACGTCACAACTCGTCGGGTTGGCCGCCGCGCTGGTGGGCCTGCACCTGCTCGCGTTCGGCAGCGCGTTCGCCCGGCGCTACCTCGGCGGCAGACTCGCCCTCGACGTTCAGCACGACCTGCGCCGTGACGTGTTCGCGTCCGTTTCCCGCCTCGACGGCGGTAAGCAGGACTCGATGAAGACCGGCCAGATCGTGTCGCGGGCCATCACCGACCTGCAACTGGTCACCGGGTTCCTCATGCAGGTCCCGCTGTCGGCGGGCTCGGTGGTCTTCGCCCTTCTCGCCCTCGGCGCGATGCTGTGGATGTCGCCGTTGCTCACCCTCATCGCGCTGGTGGTGGCCCCCGCCGTGGGGGTGGTGGTCGCGGTGAGCCGCAAACGCCTGTTCCCCGCCACGTGGTCGGCTCAGCAACGCGCGGCCGACGTCGCCCAGCAGGTCGAGGAGACCGTCACGGGCGTGCGGGTGGTGAAGGGTTTCGGGCAGTCGGCGCGGGAGGTCACCACCCTGTCCGGCCGGGCGCGCAGGCTCTACGCGGAACGGCTGCGCGCGGCTCGCCTCGCGGCCGTCCCGACGGCCACCACCTCGGCACTCCCAGCCGCGGGGCAGGTGGCCGTGCTCGGGGTCGGGGGCGTCCTCGCGCTCCGCGGCGAGATCAGTCTCGGTACGTTTCTGGCTTTCGCCACGTACGTCTCGTCGCTGGTGGGCCCCGCACGGATGCTCGCCAGCCTCGTCGTGCAGGCACAGCTCACCCGGGCCGGGGTCGAGCGCGTGAACGAACTCGTCGACGCGCAGCCGGAGGTCGTCGACCCGGAACACCCCACGCCGGTGCCCGACGGCCCGCTGCCGGTGCACTTCGAGGACGTGCGGTTCGGCTACACGCGTACCGAACCGGTGCTCGACGGGCTGTCGCTTCAGGCTCGCCCCGGCGAGACACTCGCGCTCGTGGGCACCGCGGGGTCGGGGAAGTCGACGATCTCACTGCTGTTGCCCCGCTTCTACGACCCACACGCGGGCACCGTCCGCGTCGGCGGTGTGGACGTGCGCGAGCTCTCCCTGACCGAGCTACGGCGCACCATCGGGGTCGTGTTCGAGGAGGCGTTCCTTTTCTCGACGTCGGTGCGCGAGAACATCGCCTACGGCAGGCCGGACGCAGGCGACGACGAGATCGTGGCCGCCGCGAAGGCGGCCGAGGCGCACGAGTTCATCAGCGCGCTGCCGGACGGCTACGACACCCAGGTCGGCGAGCGCGGGCTCACGCTCTCGGGCGGGCAGCGCCAGCGGCTCGGCCTCGCCCGCGCGTTGCTGACCGACCCTCGGGTGCTGGTGCTCGACGACGCGACGTCGGCCGTGGACACGGTGACCGAGGCCGCGATCCACGACACGCTCCGCAGCGTGACGAGGTCGCGGACCACCATCCTCATCGCGCACCGCCGTTCCACGCTCGCACTCGCCGACCGGATCGCGGTGCTCGACGGCGGCCGGGTGCTGGACGTGGGCACGCACGACGAACTGTGGCAGCGGTGCGGCCTGTTCCGCGACCTCGTCTCCGGACCAGGCGACGACGCCGAGGAGCTCCACCGGCACGACGACCTCGTTCGGGACGACAGCGGTGTCACACCACAGCTCTGGCCTCCGGTGTCCGGGGACGCCTCCGAAGGCTCCGAAGACTCCGAAGACTCCGACGGCACCGATGGCTCCACGAGCGCGGCCGTCAGAGCGGTGGCGACCGGAACGGCCGGCGGGCCGGGCTCCCGCGCCGCTCTCGACCTGCCGCCCACGCCAGAGCTGTTGCACCGCGTGCGGAAGCTGCCCGAGGCCACCGGAGAACCCCGACTGGACGGCGAGGACCCCACGGCACCCGATCCGCACTTCCGGCTGCGAGGGCTGCTCAGACCGGTGCGTTCGCTGCTGGCCGCCGTGGTCGCGCTGGTGGCCGTCGACGCGCTCGCCGCCATCGCCGTGCCCGCGCTGTACGAGCGCGGCGTGGACGACGGTGTCCGGCTGGGTGTGGAGTCCGCCGTCTGGCTGGCCGCGCTCGCGGGGGCTTTCGTGATCGCGGTGGACTGGCTGGCCGTGTACGCGCAGACCCGCGTCACCGCCCGCACCGGTGAGTCGGTGCTCTACCTGCTGCGCGTGCGCAGCTACGCCCATCTGCAGCGACTCGGCCTCGACTACTACGAGCGCGAGCTCGCTGGCCGGATCATGACGAGGATGACCACCGATGTCGACGCGCTGTCGACGTTCCTGCAGACCGGCCTCGCGACCGCGGTGGTGAGTGTGCTGACGCTGGTGGGCATCAGCGTGGCGCTGGTGGTCACCGACGCGAGCCTGGCGCTGTTCGCGTTCGCCGTGCTGCCGGTGCTCGTGGTGGCGACGGTGTTGTTCCGGCGACGCGCCTCCGCCGCCTACTCCGAGGCCAGGGAGCGGGTGAGCGCGGTCAACGCCGACATGCAGGAGAACGTCTCCGGCCTGCGGGTGGCCCAGGCCTACACCCGCGAGCAGCGCTCGGCCGAGCAGTTCGCCTCACGCAGCGACGCCTACCGGCGGTCACGGTTGCGCGCGCAGCGCTACGTCGCGACGTACTTCCCGTTCATCACACTGCTCTCGGGCATCGCGGAGGCTGTCGTGCTGGTGGCCGGCGCGAACCGCGTGGCCGACGGAACCCTCACCGTCGGGGTGCTCATGGCCTTCCTGCTGTACCTGGGCCTGTTCTTCTCGCCCGTGCAGCAGCTTTCGAGCGTGTTCGACGGCTACCAGCAGGCCAAGGTGGGGTTGCGGCGCATCGGCGACCTGCTGCGCACTCCCACGTCGGTACCTCCGCCGGAGAACCCGGTACCGGTACCGGACCGGCTCCGGGGCGACGTGGAACTCGCGGGCGTCGAGTTCCACTACCCGGGCGCGGAGAAGCCCGCGCTGCGGGACGTCGACCTCCGCGTGCCCGCGGGCACCACGGTCGCGCTCGTGGGCGCGACGGGTGCGGGCAAGTCCACGGTGGTGAAGCTGATCGCGCGGTTCTACGACGTCACCCGTGGCCGCGTGTGCCTCGACGGCGTGGACGTGCGCGACTACGACCTGGAACGGCTCAGGGGGCGCGTCGGGGTGGTGCCGCAGGAGTCGCACCTGTTCTCCGGCACGGTGGCCGACAACGTGCGCTACGGCCGTCCCGACGCGAGCGACGCCGAGGTGGAGGCCGCGGTGAGGGCCGTGGGGGCGCTGGACGCCATCGCCGCACTGCCGAACGGATTCCACCAGCAGGTCGGCGAGCGCGGCCGGGCGCTCTCGGCGGGGCAGCGGCAGCTCGTGGCGCTCGCCAGGGCGGAGCTGGTGGACCCGGACGTGCTGTTGCTCGACGAGGCGACGGCCGCTCTCGACCCGGCAACCGAGACGGCGGTGCTGCGGGCCACCGACCGGCTCGCCTCGACCCGCACCACGTTCGTGGTCGCCCACCGGCTGGCCACGGCCGCGCGAGCCGACGTGATCGTGGTGCTCGACCACGGCCGTGTCGTGGAGCAGGGCACCCACGCCGAACTCATCGCGGCGGGCGGGCGCTACGCGCGGATGTGGAGCCACTCAGGCTGAAGGAGTAGAGCGGTCCTTGAGAACGTCCGCAGGAACTGCCACACGAACAAGGAATCCGTACCCAGTTGACGGGTGAGCGCCGCAACGGGTTGTTGTGACAACATTCACCTTATCGATACAGCCCGGTCGAGGGGGTCTTCCTCCCATGTCATGGGCGAGTTCGATGACGCCCGGCGAAACCCGGGGGTTAGCCTGGTAGGCGCGAATTCAGCAAACCAAGATCGAGACGGATAGAGGCGAGTCCTAGCCGTGTCCAGCAGCAGCCCTGCGTCACAGTTCGGCCCCAACGAGTGGCTCGTCGAGGAGATGTACGACCAGTTCCTCGCCGACCCATCCTCAGTCGACGCCGCTTGGCATGAGTTCTTTGCCGACTTCAAACCCACTCAGAGTGCACAGGCGAAGCCGGGCGCAGCAGACGCAGAGCCGAAGCCGTCCGCGAACGGCCAGTCGACGACGCAGACCGAGCCGAAGCCGGCCCCGAAGAAGTCCGAACCGACCGCCGCGGCGCCAAAGGCTCCCGCTCCGAAGGCAGCGCCGAAGCCCGCCCCGAAGAGCGAGCCGAAGCAGTCCTCCGCCGCCACCGCGAGGACGGCTCCGCCCAAGGCCGCCACCGAGCCCGAGCGCAAGCCCCTGCGTGGGGCCGCCGCGGCCATCGCCAGGAACATGGACGCCTCACTGAGCGTCCCCACCGCCACCAGTGTGCGCGCGGTGCCCGCCAAGCTGATGGCGGACAACCGCATCGTCATCAACAACCACCTGAAGCGCACGCGCGGCGGCAAGGTCTCGTACACCCACCTCATCGGGTACGCGATGATCCGGGCTCTGCGGGACTTCCCGAACATGAACCGGCACTACGCGCTGGTCGACGGCAAGCCGCACGTGGTGACGCCGGAGCACGTCAACCTCGGCCTCGCCATCGACATGAAGGGCAAGGACGGGCAGCGCAGCCTGGTCGTGGCCTCCATCAAGAACTGCGAGAACATGACGTTCCTGCAGTTCTGGCAGGCCTACGAGGACATGGTCAAGAAGGCCAGGAACAACAAGCTGACCGCCGACGACTTCGCGGGCACCACGATCTCGCTGACCAACCCCGGCGGCATCGGCACCAACCACTCGGTGCCCCGCCTGCAGGCCGGTCAGGGCGCCATCATCGGCGTCGGTGCGATGCAGTACCCCGCCCACTTCGAGGGCACCAGCGAGCGGACGCTGGTCCAGCTCGGCGTCAGCAAGATCATGACGCTGACCTCGACCTACGACCACCGCATCATCCAGGGCGCGGAGTCCGGTGAGTTCCTGAAGCGTGTCCACGAACTGCTGCTCGGTGGTGACGGCTTCTACGACGACATCTTCACGTCCCTGCGACTGCCGTACGAGCCGGTGCGCTGGGTGGAGGACCTGCCCGAGGGCGAGATCGACAAGACCGCCCGCGTGCTGGAACTCATCGACGCCTACCGGATGCGCGGCCACCTGATGGCCGACACCGACCCGCTGAACTACCGCCAGCGCAGGCACGAGGACCTCGACATCCTGTCCCACGGCCTCACCCTGTGGGACCTCGACCGCGAGTTCGCGGTCGGCGGGTTCGCGGGCAAGGAGCGCATGAAGCTGCGCGACGTGCTCGGTGTCCTGCGCGACTCCTACTGCCGCACGGTGGGCGTGGAGTACACACACATCCTCGACCCGGACGAGCGCCGCTGGATCCAGGAGCGCGTCGAGGTCCCGCACGAGAAGCCGGACCCGGCGGTCCAGAAGTACGTGCTCTCCAAGCTGAACGCGGCCGAGGCGTTCGAGACCTTCCTGCAGACGAAGTACGTCGGGCAGAAGCGGTTCTCGCTGGAGGGCGGCGAGACCGTGATCCCGCTGCTCGACACGGTGCTGGACAAGGCCGCCGAGCACCAGCTCGACGAGGTCGTCATCGGTATGCCACACCGAGGCAGGCTGAACGTGCTGGCCAACATCGTGGGCAAGCCGATATCGCAGATCTTCCAGGAGTTCGAGGGCAACCTCGACCCCGGCCAGGCGCACGGCTCCGGCGACGTGAAGTACCACCTCGGCGCGGAGGGCAAGTACTTCCGCATGTTCGGCGACGGCGAGACCAAGGTGTCGCTGACCGCCAACCCGTCCCACCTGGAGACCGTCGACCCGGTGCTGGAAGGCATCGTGCGGGCCAAGCAGGACCTGCTCGACAAGGGCGACCGCGAGACGGGCGGCTTCACCGTGTTGCCGGTGCTGCTGCACGGCGACGCCGCGTTCGCGGGTCAGGGCGTGGTGGCCGAGACACTGAACCTGGCGCTGCTGCGCGGCTACCGCACCGGCGGCACCGTCCACGTCATCATCAACAACCAGGTCGGCTTCACCACCGCGCCCGAACACGCGCGCTCGTCGCAGTACGCCACCGACGTGGCGAAGATGATCGGTGCGCCGATCTTCCACGTCAACGGCGACGACCCCGAGGCCGCGTACTGGGTCGCGCGGCTGGCCGTGGACTACCGCCAGGCGTTCAACAAGGACGTCGTGATCGACATGATCTGCTACCGGCGGCGCGGCCACAACGAGGGCGACGACCCGTCGATGACGCAGCCCGGCATGTACGACATCATCGACGCCAAGCGCAGCGTCCGGAAGACCTACACCGAGGCGCTGATCGGTCGCGGCGACATCTCCATGGAGGAGGCGGAAGCCGCGCTGCGCGACTTCTCCAGCCAGTTGGAGCACGTGTTCAACGAGGTCAGGGAGCTGGAGAAGCACCCGATCGCGCCGAGCCCGTCCGTGGAGCAACGGCAGCAGGTGCCCGCGCAGGTGCCGACCGCCGTCGACCGCGAGGTCGTCGAGCGCATCGGCGACGCGTTCGTCTCCCTGCCCGAGGGCTTCACCCCGCACCCCAGGGTCAAGCCGGTACTGGAGCGGCGGAGGAAGATGTCCCGCGAGGGCGGCATCGACTGGGCGTTCGGTGAGCTGCTCGCGTTCGGTTCGCTGGCGATGGAGGGCAGGCTCGTCCGCCTGTCCGGCCAGGACTCCCGTCGCGGCACGTTCACCCAGCGGCACTCGGTGCTCATCGACCGCAAGACGGGCGAGGAGTACGCGCCGCTGCAGAACCTGTCCGAGGACCAGGGCCGCGTGATGATCTACGACTCGGCGCTGTCCGAGTACGCGGCCGTCGGCTTCGAGTACGGCTACTCGGTGGCCAACTCCGAGGCGCTGGTGATGTGGGAGGCACAGTTCGGCGACTTCGTCAACGGTGCCCAGACCGTCATCGACGAGTACATCTCGTCCGGTGAGGCCAAGTGGGGCCAGCTCTCCGACGTCGTGCTGCTGCTGCCGCACGGCCACGAGGGTCAGGGGCCCGACCACACGTCCGGCCGCATCGAGCGGTTCCTCCAACTCTGCGCGGAGCACTCGATGACGGTGGCGGTGCCGTCGACCCCGGCGAACTACTTCCACCTGCTGCGCCGCCACGCCCTCGACGGCGTCAACCGGCCGCTGATCGTGTTCACCCCGAAGTCGATGCTGCGCAACAAGGCGGCGACCTCGGCCGTGGAGGACTTCACCGGCAACTCGAAGTTCCTGTCGGTCATCGGTGACACCGAGGTGGACCCGGCCAAGACCCGCAAGGTGCTGCTCACGTCGGGCAAGCTCTACTGGGAGCTGGTGGCCGAGCGGCGGAAGCGCGAGGCGAACGACGTGGCGATCGTGCGCGTCGAGCAGTACTACCCGCTGCCGAAGAAGAAGCTGCTCGCCGAGATGGAGCGCTACAGCGGCGCCGAGGTCGTGTGGGTGCAGGAGGAGCCGGAGAACCAGGGCGCCTGGCCGTTCTTCGGGTTGAACCTTCCGCGCAGGCTGCCGGAGGCGTTCTCGAACCTCCAGGTGGTGGCGCGCCGGCCCATGGCGGCTCCCTCGGCCGGTTCGTCGAAGGTGCACGAGGTCGAGCAGAAGGCGCTCATCGCCAAGGCGTTCGAGTAAGCCGGAGATCGGCGACGGACAACCGACACGGTGGCGGCGGTACCTGGACGGTGCCGCCGCCACCGGCGTTTCCGGCCGCTAGCCCGGGCGTCCCTTGAGAACGCGGGCTAAGGCATCTCCGGCGCGCGGCCTCGGCCGTCAGGCGTGCGGAACCCCCGGAAGGTCACGTGCTTCCGGGTCTCGAACCCGAGCCTTTCGTAGAGGCCGATCGCGCTGGTGTTCGCCTCGGCCACGTGCAGGAAGGGACGTTCGTCGCGAGCCACGACACGCGCGACGAGCGCACCGACCAGGCGCGCCGCGAGGCCTCGCCCGCGGGCCTCGGGAGCGGTGCAGACGGCGCTGATCTCGGTCCACCCCGGCGGCCGGAGGCGTTCCCCCGCCATCGCCACCAACGTGCCGTTGTCGCGGACGCCGAGATAGGTGCCGAGTTCGTGGGTGCGTGGCCAGAACGGTCCCGGCCGGGTCCGCGCGACGAGGTCGAGCATCTCGGGCACGCTGTCCGCGCCCAGTTCGACCACATCGGTGCCGTCCCCGGCTGGTGGGTCACCGGGCCGGCTTCTGCCGGGCCAGATCATCTGGCGGCCTTGGAGGACGAAGACCGGCTCCCAGTCCGACGGCGGTATCGCCGGATGGCTGAACATGTCGGCGACCTCGCCCGGCCCGAGCAGCCGAGCGAGGTCGGCCCACTCTCCCGGATCGGGGTCGGCGCTCACCGCGGAGAAGGTCGCGACCTCCGGCACGTAGGTGGCGGCCCGGCCGAGTCGGCGCGCGAGATGTGCGTGGTGACCTCGGAGTGACTCGCCCACCGGGTCGGCGAGTGCGGCGACGTCTCGGTCCACCATCGTGCTGCACCTCTTGTGGCGTGGGGGTTCTCATCGAGTCGGCTCGGTTCCGCTCGTGCGGACAGGCTGCGAGACCCGCGTGCGGATGCGGGAGAAGTCCCGCACCCCGCGCCTACCGGACGCCCCGCACAGCGGTTGTCGTCGGCCTGCGTGAGCCGTGACGTTCACGCAGGCCGGCGACAAGGCGGTCCTCAGACGGAGACGGGCTCCTTCGCCTCTTCCGCTTTCGCGCCGCTGTCGGCGACCGCACTCGCCGTGGCCGTGCCGCGGAAACCCTTGAGCCGCAGGCTGTTGCTGACCACGAAGACCGAGCTGAACGCCATCGCGGCCCCGGCGAGCATCGGGTTGAGCAGACCCGCCGCCGCCAGAGGCAGCGCCGCGACGTTGTAGGCGAAAGCCCAGAACAGGTTGCCCTTGATCGTGGCCAGTGTGCGGCGGGAGAGCCGGATGGCGTCGGCCGCGACACGCAGGTCGCCCCGGACGAGGGTGAGGTCGCTCGCCTCGATGGCCACGTCCGTACCGGTTCCCATGGCCAGCCCGAGGTCGGCCTGGGCGAGCGCGGCGGCGTCGTTGACCCCGTCGCCGACCATCGCGACCACCCTGCCTTCGGACTGCAGCCGCCTGACGACGTCCAGCTTGTCCTTCGGCAGCACCTCGGCGATCACCTCGTCGATGCCGACCTCCGCGGCGACCGCCCTGGCCACGGCCTCGTTGTCACCCGTCAGCAGCACGGGCTTCAGGCCGAGGGCACGTAGCTGGGAGACCGCTTCCGCCGACGTGGGCTTGACCGTGTCGGCCACCACGAGGATCGCCCTGGCCCTGCCGTCCCACCCCACGGCGACGGCGGTGCGCCCCTGACGCTCGGCCTCCGCCTTCGCTTCCGCCAGCTGCGCGGGCAGGTGCTGACTCCAGTCGTCCAGCAACGCGGTTCGCCCGACCAGCACGGCCCGGCCGTCCACGACGCCCTGAACACCGAGCCCCTCGACATTGGTGAAGCTTTCGGGCGTGGCGAGGGAACCGACGCGGTCGGCCGCACCCTGGGCGATGGCGCGGGCGATCGGATGCTCGGAGGCGTTCTCCAGCGCACCGGCGAGGCGCAACACCTCGTCGGCGTCCTCGCCCTCGGCGAGGTGGACGTCGACCAAAGCCATCACACCGGTGGTGACGGTGCCGGTCTTGTCCAGCACGACCGTGTCGACCCGCCGCGTCGATTCGAGCACCTCAGGACCCTTGATCAGGATGCCGAGCTGGGCACCGCGCCCGGTGCCCACGAGCAGTGCGGTGGGCGTGGCCAGACCCAACGCGCACGGGCAGGCGATGATGAGGACCGCGACGGCCGCGGTGAACGCCGCCGAGGTCGAGGCTCCGGCGCCGAGCCAGAACGCGAGCGTTCCCACCGCCAACGCGATGACGACCGGCACGAACACCCCGGAGATCCGGTCCGCGAGACGCTGCACGGCCGCCTTGCCGGTCTGCGCGTCCTCCACCAGCTTGGCCATCTGGGCCAGCTGTGTGTCCGCGCCCACCCTGCCGGCCCGCACCACCAGGCGTCCGCCGGAGTTCACCGTCGCACCCACGACGGTGTCACCGGGCCCGACCTCCACGGGCACCGACTCGCCGGTGAGCATGCTGGCGTCGACCGCGGAGGTGCCCTCCTCCACCACGCCGTCGGTGGCGATCTTCTCTCCGGGCCGCACGAGGAACACCTCGCCCACCTGGAGCTGATCGACCGGGATGCGCACTTCTGTGCCGTCACGCAGGACGGCGACTTCCTTGGCTCCCAGTTCCAGCAGTGACCTCAGCGCCGCCCCGGCCCGCCGTTTCGACCGGGCCTCGAAGTAGCGGCCGGCCAGGATGAAGGTGGTCACGCCCGCGGCGACCTCGAGATAGATGTTGCCGTCACCACTGACCCGCTCGATGGTCAGCTCGAACGGGTGTGTCATCCCGGGCACGCCCGCGCTGCCGAACAGCAGCGCGTACAGCGACCAGGCGAACGCGGCGAGCGTGCCCATCGACACCAGCGTGTCCATCGTGGCCGCACCGTGGCGCAGGTTCGTCCACGCCGCCCGGTGGAACGGCCACGCCGCCCAGGTCACCACGGGAGCGGCCAGGGTCAGCGAGATCCACTGCCAGTACTCGAACTGCAACGCCGGAACCATCGCCATCAGCACCACCGGCACCGAGAGCACGGCGGCCCCGACGAGCCGCTGCCGGAGCGACCGGGTGGGGTCGCCGTGCTCGTCGACACCGGACGCACCGTCGGCGCTACCGGCACTGCCGCCTTCGTCGGCGCCGTGTGGGGACTCCACCGGCCGCGGGAGCTCGGCGGTGTAACCGGCGGCCTCGACCGTGCTGACGAGCTCACCCGGGTCCAACTCCGCGGGGAAGACGACCTTCGCCTTCTCCGTGGCGTAGTTGACGGTCGCCGTGACTCCGTCGAGCTTGTTGAGCTTGCGCTCGACGCGGTTGGCGCACGACGCGCACGTCATACCACCGATCGAGAGCTCGATGTCCCGGGTGGCCGGGACGTCGGCTGCGACCCCGGCCGTGACGCTGCCTGTTGCGACGTCGGAACTCAATGTCCACTCCTCCAGATCGAACGGCGGCTCAGCGACCGTGTCCGTGACCGGTACCCGGCGCGCCCTGGGTGTTCACCGTGAACTCGGCCGTGCGGACCGTGCCCTCGTGCCGGAAGTCGAGGAACAGCCGGTAGGTTCCCGCGGACGGCACCTCCGCGGCGAACCCGATGTCCCCCTCGGATGTTTCTTCGGGGGTCTCCCCGTGCCCGCCCGGATGGACGTGCAGGTACGCGAGGTCCCCTTCGCGCAACGCGACGAGGTGACCGTCCGCGCCCAGGTACGGTTCGAGGTCTGTGACGGGCCTGCCGTCCTTGCTGATGCTCGTGGTGACCGACGAGGTCCGCCCGGGCACCAGCTCGCCGTCGAGCCGCACCTCGTAGCCGTCGACGTGCGCGACCCGCGAGGGTTCGTGGTGCACCGGCTGGAAGTCGCCCGGCACGGCCAGGTCCACCCCCAGCGTCATCGACTCTCCCCCTGCCGGGGTGAAGTCGGCGAACGCGCGGTAGCTTCCCGCCTCGCCGACCGTGATCGGCACGCTCCACGTGCCGTCATCGCTCATCACCGGATGGACGTGCTGGAAGTGGCTCGCGTCGCGCCGCACCAGGATGAGATGCATCCGTTTGGCGTGTTCGACGTCGAACCGCGTCACCGCCTCGCCGTCCGGTCCGCCGATCCGGAAGGCGAAGGTGTTCTCCTCGCCCGAGGCGAGCGTCGTGCTGGTGGGCGTGAGGGTGTAACCGCCCCTCGACGACGCCAGCCCCTCGGGCAGGTGCCGAGTCGCTCCCGCGACGGTGCCGCTGTGGACGTCCCCGTGCGCGGCGTCCTCGCCACCGCGCACACCGGCCTCGCCGGCGAAGGGACCGACAGCCGCGCCGACCACCCAGCCGCCCACGGCGACCAGGGCCAGCGACACACCGTAGGCGGAGAGCCTGGCTGCTGTGTTCATGGCGTACCCGTTCTCTGCGGCGCCCGGATCAGGCGCTCAACGTGTAACCGGCCTCTTCGACTGCCTTGCGGACGTCGTCGACGGCGAGCTCGCGCTCACTGGTGACGGTCACCCTGCCCGTGGGCAGGTCCACCGCGACGTCCGCGACGCCCGCGATCTCGCGGACCTCCTCACTCACCGAGCTGGCGCAGTGGCCGCAGGTCATGCCGGTCACGGTGTAGGTCTGCTCGACCATGTCGTCGATCCTTTCGTGGTCGTACTACGGGCAGGGAACGGTTTCGAACTCAGGAGCGCACCAACCGCGCGATGGCGTCGCTGGCTTCCTTCACCTTCGCGTCCGCGGTCTCGCCGCCCTCGGCGATCGCCTCGGCGACACAGTGCCGCAGGTGCTCGTCCATCAGCCCGAGGGACACGGCCTGCAGTGCCTTGGTCGCCGCCGCGATCTGCGTGAGCACGTCGATGCAGTACTCGTCGTTCTCGACCATGCGCTGCAGTCCGCGGATCTGCCCCTCGATCCGGCGCAATCGCTTCAGGTACGCGTCCTTGTCTTCCGTGTATCCCCGCATCTGACACTCCTTGCCTCGTCGACACCGCCTTTCGAGGTTACCCCGTACCCGTATATCCGAGTCCGGTCTCGGCGTCGTCGACACACTTCTTTATACCCTAGGGGGGTAGGGCATTGTCAACGTGGTTCGCCCGAACGTGAGCACGAGAAAGGGCCCGCCCGCACCGGCAGCGCAGCCGGTGCGGGCGGGCCCTTCCCTAAAGAAGCCGGTCAGCCCCCGATCACGGGGTCAGCGTCCAGCTGTTGATGTAGCCGGTGTCGCCGTAGTAGACGTCGGTCACCCGAAGCTGCCAGGTGCCGTCGGCCGGGGAGCTCGACGCGTCGACCGTGTAGGTCTCCGTCACGTTGTCCCGCGAGTCCCAACCGGAGTTCTTGAGGCGGTGGGTGGTGCCGTCGGGAGCCACCAGGTCGATCCGCAGGTCACCGCGGTAGGTGTGCCGGATGTCCACCGCCACCGTGGTGGTGCTGGAGGCGGCGCGGTCACAGCCGCTGACGGTCACGGAGCTGGTCACGGTGCGGCCGTCGACGATGTTCACGTCGGCGCCGTTCGTGACCGGGTCGCACTCGGTGGGCTCGGGCTCGGGGTCGGGGCCGGGCTCGGTGCCACCGCTGCCCGTGTACAGCAGCACGTTGGGCGAACCGCTGCCCGGGTTTCCGACAGCGCCGCTGGTGCCGTTCTCCACCAGGGCGTCACGCACCTGCTGCGGCGTGGCCGACGGGTTGTCCGCCAGGTACAGCGCCGCCGCGCCCGCCACGTGCGGCGTGGCCATCGAGGTGCCGCTGATGGTGTTGGAGTCGGAGTCACTGCCGATCCACGCGGACGTGATGCTGCTGCCGGGCGCGAAGATGTCGAGGCAGGTACCGACGTTGGAGAAGCTGGAACGAGCGTCGGTGCTCGTGGTGGAGCCGACGGTGATGGCTTCCCGCGTCCTCGCGGGCGAGGTGTTGCAGGCGTTGGCGCCGTAGTCGTTGCCCGCTGCCAGCGCGTAGGTCACACCCGCGTTGATCGAGCGGCGCACCGCGTCGTCCACGGCGGTGGAGGCCCCGCCGCCCAGGCTCATGTTCGCCACGGCCGGGCCCGAAGCGTTCTCGGTCACCCAGTCGATGCCGGCGATCACGCCGTCGTAGGAACCCGAACCCGCGCAGTCGAGCACCCGCACACCGATCAGCTCGACTCCCTTGGCGACACCGTAGGAGCTGCCGCCGATCGTGCCGGCCACGTGGGTGCCGTGCCCGTTGCAGTCGTCGGCGTTGCTGTCGTTGTCGACGAAGTCGTACCCGTGGCGCGCCCTGCCGTCGAAGTCGTCGTGCGAGATCCGGATGCCCGTGTCGATGACGTACGCCTCGACGTTCGACGCCGTGGTGGAGTAGCTGTAGGTGTCGTCGAGCGGCAGGTCCCGCTGGTCGATCCGGTCGAGCCCCCACGACGGCGGGTTCGTCTGGTCGGCCATGGTGTGGAAGACGCGGTTCTGCTCCACGTAGGCGACGCGGGGGTCGGCCGCCGCGCGCTTGGCCATGGTTTCGCTCATCGTCGCCGAGAAGCCGTGGAGCGCGCTGTCGTAGACGTGTTCCACGTCGGCGCCGTGCCGGTCGGCGACGTCGGAGACCGTCGACCCGTCCTTCAACACGACGATGTAGCTGTTGTCGATGGCGCCTTCGGCTTCGGCGCCCAGAATCGTGCCCTCCTGGGCCGCGGCGGGGAGGGTCGCTCCCAACACGGTCAGGGCGGCGACCCCGGCGGTGATTCCGACACCGGCAAGGGATCTGCCGTTGAACATTCGGTGACCTCGCACGTTTCCTCCTACACGTTCCGGTGAACGTTGGCGGAAAACGTAAGCGCGAAACTTCCCAACAGGTAGCTCTTGCCTTACCCGGGCACAAAAGGTAACCAGCCCGCTCCGAACCGTCGGCGAAGGGGCAGAACCACTCTGTTGGTCCGCTTCGAAAGTAGGGGCGGCACCCTACTTCGGACGCGATCCGTTCGCTTCCGGCGACTACTCCGCTGTGATGTGCCACACTCCCGGCAACCTGCGGGCACCTCCCGGCGTACGCGTACTCCCGCGGCTCTAGGCTCGCTGTTGTGGATCTCGGCGTGTTCGCACGGCAACACCGGCTGGCCATCACTCTCCTGGCGGAAGGCTGGTCGCGGTTCGACGACCTCGTGCGCGAAACCGGGCTGCCCCGGCGTTCGGCGGAGGACCTGCTCGCCGAACTCGGCGACGACGTCGAACGCGACCGCACGGCACTGCGGCTGCGCCCGGGCACCGAGGAGAAATGGCTCGACCACGTCGGACGGCAGGCGACGCCGCCCACCGACCTCGCGGCCAGGATCGAGGCGCACCTCGCCGACGTGCCGCCGCCACTGCCCGCACTCGACCACGTCCAGGCGACCGCGGACACCGTGCTGCGCCGGGCCCTGTGGTTGGACGAGCACTACGACCTCGGTCGGGTGAAGACCGTCTTCGTCGGTGACCACGACCTGACCTCACTGGCCGTCCGGGAGTTGCGCCCCGACGCCGACCTTGCCGTGGTGGACGTCGACGACCGAGTGCTGGAGCACATCGACCGGCGGAGCCGTGGCACGGTCCGTACCGTCCACGCGGACCTGCGGTTCGGACTGCCCCGAGCGGTGGCGGGCACCGCGGACGTCGTCTTCAGCGACCCGCCGTACACGCCGGAGGGCATGGCGTTGTTCGCGTCTCGGGCCGTCGAGTGCCTCGCCGAACCCACGAGCGGTCGCGTGCTGCTCGCCTACGGCTACAGCCGTCGCCATCCCACACTCGGCCACCAGACCCAGAGGGCGCTGCTGAACCTGGGACTCACGTTCGAGGCGATCGTGCCGGGTTTCCACCGCTACCACGGTGCTCAGGCCATCGGCAGTTCCGCGGACCTCTACGTCTGCCACCCCACACCGCGCGCCCGGAGGAAGGCCAAGGGTGCGCAGGCCATCTACACCCACGGTCCCCGGTCGGTGGAAGCCGAAGGTACCGCCAGCGCGACGCGGGAAACCCTCGCCGCGCTGACAGCCCTCGCGGGCGAAGACGGGAGGAAGGTCACGGAGGCGGCCCCCGACTGGACGAAGCCGATCACGGCCGAACCCGGAACCGCTGTGACCCTGGATCTGTCGGGCGATCCCGGCCCGTGGTTGGCGCGGGTGTTGCTGGCAGTGAACGCCGAGAGGGTGGCGGCGCTGGTTCCCAACGCACACCCCGATCTCGTCGACGCCGCCTCACAGGCCGCACTGATCAAGCTCGTGGCTTGCAAGTACCGGCTGCGGCTGCTGCGCAGCACACCCGACAACAAACATGCCGTGGTGGTCGCCGACCGGATGGAAGGCGCCTCGGCCGCGCGTCCGGTGTGGACCCGGGCACACGCGCGGCTCGGCAACGTCTGGACCCAGGCGCCCGCCGATCTGTCCGAGCTACGACTGATCGACCTGCCACGGCACCGGATCGTCGAGGTCCTCCGTCGACTGACGGCGGAGGACTCGACGCCGAACTAGGATTGCCGGACTAGAACTTGCGGCTCGCCGGCAACGCCAGCAACAGCAGAGTCACGGCGCCGAGCACGAGGGACAACAGGCCGGCGCCGCCTTCGGACATGATCAACGCGACGAGGTTGATCACAATGCCGACACCGGTCGCGGCGAACAGCACGGGTGTCCTGCACTTCAGGGCCATGACACCGCCCCAGATGTAGACACCACCCACGAGCAGCGACACGAGGCCCAGGATCATGATCATGTTCCCGAAGCCCGTGCCCGTGTCGAACGTCGATTCGAGGTCGCCGACCACCGAGCCACCGAGAATCCACAGCAGACCGCCGATGATCTCGAAGCCGGACGTCACGAACCCGAGGACCGCCGCGCCCGTGAGCGTGCCCGGCCGTTCCCGACCGCCCATGTTGACGTCGCTCGCCATCGGGCTGGCAGGCAGCGGACTGGCCGGCGGCATCGGAGCGGGAGGCATCGACTGCATGTTGGGCTGCTGCGACCCCTGCGGATAGCCGGGACCGTTAGGGCCTACCGACATCGTTCTCCTTATCTCAGGCAGCACCCTGCGTGCTGCGGACGCCGCAGCATAACCCGTCGAACTGACTGTCAATCCCCTATTAGATGAAAAAGGGGCGGCCGGTAGTCCGAACCCACCGGCCGCCCGCGTCGTCAGCGCGCGACCGCCGTGGCGACGCCGTCCGATTCGGCCGCCTTCGCCACCGCGTCGGCCACTTCGGGAGCGACCCGCTCGTCCAGTGGGCTCGGCACGATCCGGTCAACGGCCAGCGAATCCGCCGCCACGGACACGATCGCGTCGGCCGCCGCGAGCTTCATGTTCTCCGTGATCGCCGTCGCGCCCGCGTCCAGCGCACCCTTGAACACGCCGGGGAACGCCAGCACGTTGTTGATCTGGTTGGGGAAGTCGCTGCGACCCGTGGCGACCACCGCCGCGTAGGAGGCCGCGACGTCCGGGTGCACCTCCGGGTCGGGATTGGACAGCGCGAAGACGATCGGATCGGGCGCCATGGTGGCGAGCAGGTCGCCGTCCACGGTGGAACTCGACAGCCCGACGAAGACGTCCGCTCCCTTGAGTGCCTCGGCGAGATCGCCCCGCAGCTCCTGCGCGTTGGTGAGCTTCGCGAGCTCCGCCTTGACGGGGTTGAGGTCCTCCCTGCCGCTGTGCACGATGCCCTTCGAGTCCAGCACCGTGACGTCACCCACGCCGGCGGCGCGCAGGATCCTCGCGCAGGCCACCCCTGCCGCACCCGCCCCGGAGATGACCACGCGCTGGTCCCCCACCTCGCGGTCGAGCACCCGGCTGGCTCCGCGCAGCGCGGCCAGCACCACGATGGCGGTGCCGTGCTGGTCGTCGTGCATCACCGGGCAGTCGAGCGCCTCGATGAGCTTGGCCTCCAGTTCGAAACAGCGCGGCGCCGAGACATCCTCCAGGTTCACGGCACCGAACGACGGCCGCAGCCGCACCAGCGTCTCGACGATCTCGTCGACGTCGGTGGTGTCGAGCACGAGCGGAATGGAGTCGAGCCCGGCGAACGTCTTGAAGAGCACCGACTTGCCCTCCATGACCGGCAACGACGCCTTGGCCCCGATGTTGCCGAGGCCGAGTACCGCCGTGCCGTCGCTCACCACGGCGACGAGGCGGTCGGCCCACGTGTAGCGCGCGGCCAGCGCGGCGTCGTCGGCGATGGCGCGACTGACCTTCGCCACACCAGGGGTGTAGGCGATGGACAGGTCACGAGCCTGACTGATGGGGCGGGTGGCGGCCACCGAGAGCTTTCCGCGCTCGTGACCGGTGAAGATGTCTTCGTCGCTCACCTGAGCCTGGGACACGTCAATCTCCATGACTGGCAGACGGGGATACACCAGTACGACCTGGCGTCCCCGGTGATGTGGGTTCCTCCACACGGCGAGTCGGCGCGGTAGCGCACCTCGCCGCCGAGGCGTCCGTCGAGGCCCGTGGTGAGGTGGGTCGGAAGACACCGTGGCCGCGGACGCAGCGGTCCGCCCAGTGTGCCAGTACGGGTGCGCCCCCTGTCGCCGAGGTGCGGCTGAGATCACAGAAGAAGCCACCCTTTTGGCTGGTCAGCGCACCAATAGCAAGACGTCCGTCCGGCTTGTGTGGCCGCTACGGGGAGGGCACTCACGGCGCTCTAAGCTGACGCGCATGGACGTGCGCGAACTGGCTGTGCGGGACGCCTACGAGTTCATCCCTCCGGTCTTTCCCGACCAGCGAGGCTTCTTCGTCGCCCCGTACCAGGAGTCGGCGTTCCTCGACGCCGTCGGCCACAGGCTCACCGTCGCACAGACGAACAACACGGTGTCGCGGCGCGGCACCGTGCGCGGCGTCCACTACAAGGACACACCACCCGGACAGGCCAAGTACGTGTACTGCGCACGCGGCGCGCTGCTCGACGTGGCCGTCGACCTCCGCGTCGGCTCGCCGACGTTCGGACGCTGGGACGTGGTACGCCTCGACAGCGAGACACTGAACTGCGTCTATCTCGCCGAGGGGCTCGGTCACGCGGTCATGGCCCTGGAGGACGACACCGTGATGACGTACCTGTGCTCCACCGCCTACGAGCCGTCGATCGAGCGTGGCATCACCCCGCTCGACCCCGAACTGGGCCTGCCCTGGCCGTCCGACGTCGAACCGGTCCTGTCGGACAAGGACGCCGACGCTCCCACGCTGGTCCAGGCACGCGAGGCAGGCCTGCTGCCGCGCTACGAGGACTGCGTCGCCCACTACGAGCGGCTGCGCAAGGCCGAGGCCTGACGGACTGACGGCCTGGCGGGCCCGGGAAGTCGAACGGCGCAGGTTCCGACGACGGAACCGCGGCGGCGCCGGCTTCACCCGAACGAGCACCGGGAGAGGCGGTCACCTTCCCGCTCGACGGCCTCCTCCGCGCAGGAAGACGGCTATATTGCTGGGGTGCCTGAGCACCACCTGTTCCTCCTGCACCATGCCCTGACCGAGTGGTCCACGGTCGGACGGTACGCAGGCAGGGCCGATCCGCCCCTGACCGCCGTCGGAGAGCGGCAGGCGCACGCTGCCGGGCGCACCTACGCACTCATGTCGGACGACGTCCCCGCACTCGTGCTCAGCAGTCCTCGCCAGGCGCCCCTCCGGACCGCCGAACTCGCGGGCCTCGCCGTGTCCGGCACCAGCGACGACCTCGTGGAATGGGACTACGGCGCGCACGAGGGCAAGACACCCGCCGAGGTGCACGACGAGACCCCCGGCTGGACGGTGTGGTCGCACCCGGTGCCGGACGGCGAGAGCGCCGAGCACGTCGAGTGCAGGGCCGACACTCTGCTCGCGCGTGTCCGGGACGAACTCGCGCGGCACCCTGTCGCGCTCGTGGTGCACGGCGACTTCGGCCGGGTGCTGATCGCGCGGTGGCTCGACCTCCCCGCCACGGCGGGCAGACAGTTCGGTCTCGACCCGGCCAGTCTGACGGTGCTCGGCCGCGCGCACCACGGTGCCCGCCTGCTGCACCTCAACCTCCCGCCGTCCTGACAACCGTCGGTCTGGAAAGGAAATCCGTTGGACAGCAGAATCCGCCGCGTCCGGGAAGCGGACGTGGACACCGTCGTGGAACTCGTGCACGAGCTCGCCGAGTACGAGAAGGCACCGCACGAGTGCCACCTCACGGCGGAGCAACTGCACACCGCCCTGTTCGGGGAGAACCCGGCACTGTACGGGCACGTCGCGGAGGTCGAAGGGCGCGTCGTCGGGTTCGCGCTGTGGTTCCTCAACTTCTCCACCTGGCGCGGGGTGCACGGCATCTACCTCGAGGACCTCTACGTCCGTCCGGAGATGCGCGGCACCGGCCTCGGCAAGGCGCTGCTGGCGACACTCGCCAAGGAGTGCGTCGACCGCGGCTACGCCCGGCTCGAGTGGTGGGTGCTGAACTGGAACCCGGCCGTCGGCTTCTACAAGTCTCTCGGCGCCGAGGCGATGGACGAATGGACCGTCTACCGGCTCACCGACGAACCGCTGGCCGCACTGGCGTCCGAGGTCTCCGGCGCGGCCTGAACCGGTGCGGACACGTCGGGCCGCACGTGTACGGCACGCCCGTCCTGGTACACGGCCCGCACTCGTTCGCCGAGGTCGTGCACGCGCAGCGGATCGCCGTCGACGATGACGAGATCCGCGCGCTTACCGGGCTCGATCGAGCCGAGTGACCGGTGCAGCCCCATGAGTTCCGCCGCGGACAACGTCGCCGCGTGCAGTGCGTCCGCCGGAGTCATGCCCTGCTCCACGAGCAACGGCAGCTCCATGAGGTTCTTCCCGTGCGGGTACAGGGGCGCGTCGGTGCCCATCGCGATGGGCACGCCTGCCTCGATCGCCCGCCGCACGCTCCGGTCGGCCCCCATCCGCTCGATCTTCTCCCGGATGTGGTCGGGGTAGGTCGCGCCGTCACGCAGCGACTCCCGCAGGCCGAGGCCTGACGCCAGCGTCGGCACGAGCCACACGCGCCGCCGCGCCATCTCCTCCAGAGTCTCGTCGTCGAGGTGACTGCCGTGCTCGATCGACCGGACCCCGTTGCGCACGGCCGCCTTCGCCCCCGCACCGTGCGCGTGCGCCATGACGAAGCGGCGCGCGGCGGAGGCCTCGGTCACCATCATGGCGATCTCGTCGTCGCGGAAGTGCGGGATCTCGGGCCCCGCGCCGCTGGAGACGATGCCTCCGCTCGTGGCCACCTTGATGACGTCCGCACCCGCCCGGACCAGCTCCCTGATCTTGCGCCGGATCTCCTCGGGTCCGTCCACCACCACCGGTGGCCGCCCGGGGTGTGGCGGGAGCAGGTCCATCACGCACGTCGACGGCCACCACGGATCACCGTGCCCACCGGTCTGGCTCAGCATGTTCAGTGACACCTGCGTCCTGGGGCCCGCCACCAATCCGCGTTCCTGCGCGACCCGCACGCCGAGGTCGGCCCCACCGGCGTCGCGTACCGTGGTGACGCCCGCGGCGAGGGTGGCCGCCATGTTGATCGCGGCTTCGAAGAACTGGAGCGAGAACGGCTCCTGCGCGGTGCGGAAGAGGTCGGTGTCGCTCATGGTGAGGTGCACGTGACAGTCGAACAGCCCCGGCAGAACACCCTGGCCGGTGCAGTCGACCTCCGTATCGCCGTCGAGGTCCGGCCCGACCTCGGCGATGACGCCCTCCTCCACCGCGACGTCGGCCACCTCGGCCGCGCGACCGACCGCGTCGAAGACGGTCCCTCCCCGGAACACCGTGCGAGTCATGTCGTCCTTTCCGCCCTGAGCGAGATGGTGGGTCCTACGCGGCGACGTCGGTGCGCTTGCGGATGAGTGGCGCCGCGGCCAGAAGCACGAGGCCGAGCACCGCGGTCCCGGTGCCCACGACGGCGAAGTAGCCCGCCGCCGAATCGGCGTCGTAGAACTTGACGAGCTGCGCCGCGATTCCCTGGCCCGCCGAGCCCGCCGTCAACCACAACCCCATGGTCTGCGTGGCGAACGCCGCCGGAGCCAGGCGCGCCGTCGCCGAGAGCCCGATCGGTGACAGGCACATCTCGCCCACCGTCACGATCGCGAGGCTGCCCACCAGCCACAGCGGGTGCGCCAGGCCCGCCTGCGCGGACGGCAGCACGAGCAGCACGTAGGACAGGCCGGCGATCACCAGCGCCACACCGAACTTGTGCGCGGTCGAGGGTGGCCGCGCCGAGGTGTCGAGTCGAAGCCACAGCACGGCGAACAGCGGCGTCAGCACGATCAGCACGAACGAACCGACCGACTGGAACCACGACGCCGGAACGGCGAAGCCGAAGGCGTCGAGGTCGGTGCTCTCGGCGGCGTACTGTGCGATCACCGTGGCTCCCTGCTCCTGGATCACCCAGAAGAAGACCGCCGCGACGAACAGGGGGACGTAGCCGCGGAGCCGGGCGCGCTCGGCCTCCGTCACCCGAGGGCTTCGCAGCATCACCGTGAAGTACGTGATCGGCAGGGCGATGGCGACCAGGCTGATCAGGTTGACGACACCACCCGCGGTCAGCACGCCCGTGACTGCGGAGCCGACCAGGCCGATCGCCACCAGGACGAACACGGAGACGACGGTGACCAACCGGCCTCGGGGCACCTCGGCCAACCGGAGCGGGTTCTTCGGCCGGTCGCTCGCCGCGCTCAGGTTGCGCTGGATGCCCAGGTAGACCACCAGCCCGATGGCCATGCCGAAGGCTGCCAGGCCGAACCCGAGGTGGTAGTCGTAGGTCTCGCCCACCGTGCCCACCACGAGCGGTGCCGCCACGGCGCCGACGCTGATGCCCATGTAGTAGATCGAGAATCCGGCGTCCCGGCGCGGGTCGTTCCCGCCGTAGAGGTCGCCGACGGACGACGAGATGGTGGGTTTCAACAGCCCCGTGCCCGCCGCGATGAGCACCATGGACACGAACAGCGCCGTGGCCCCGGCCGGCAGTGCGAGGCAGATGTGCCCGCACATGATGAGCACCCCGCCGAGCAGCGTCGACCTCCGGTCGCCGAGCAGCCGGTCACTGACCCAACCGCCCACGATCGCCGCCATGTAGGTCGCCGACCCGTAGACCGCCACGAGCGAGCGGGCGGTGTCGGCGGGAATCCCGAGTCCGCCGTCCGCCACCTGGTCGTACATGTAGTACAGGAGCAGCGCACGCATCCCGTAGTAGGAGAAACGCTCCCAGGCCTCCGCGAAGAACAGGCCCACGAGCCCACGCGGATGACCGAAGAACTCCCGGTCCGAAGCGTGCCGCCGGGGATCCCGTGTCGAACTGCGAACGCCCATGGCGCACCTCCGGGACGGTCGATGGTCTGTACGACCCGGTCGCCCGGGCCGCCACGGCAGGCGCAGACGATACAGTCGCAAGAAGAGGCAAACAAGAGAAGAATCGTCGGCGAACTACTCGGTTTGGCGTCAGATCAGCTACTACAACGTGCTGACAACCAATTTTTTGGTTGGCTTCTCAGTGCGTTCCGGCCCCATGCGATAGGTTGTCGGCCGGTCCGCATGGCGATCGCTCGAAGGACGGTGCGGGTGGAACTGGACGAGATCGACGAGCAACTCGTCCGCGCGCTCCAACGCGATGGCCGGGCGTCCTGGGAGGCGCTGGCCCGCGAGGTGGGACTGGCTCGCTCGACGACCAAAGCACGCGTCCGGCGCCTCGTGGACGAGTGCGGGCTGCGGCTCGTCGGCGCCGTCCACCCGGGTGCACTCGATCTGAACCAGATGGGACATGTCACCGTCGAGGTCGCCGGGCCCGCACTTCCGGTGGCCGAACAGCTCGCCGCACTGGTCGAGACCTCATTCGTCACCACGACCGCGGGACGGTTCGCCGTCACCGCCGAGCTGCGCACCACCGACCTCGACGCGTTCCAGCGTGGGCTCTCCCGCGTCCAGGCAGTGCCGGGCGTACTCGCCGTGCAGGTGCTGACCTACACCCACCTGTGGAAGGACCCGTACTTCCCGCCGGGCCCGCTCTCGGCGAGCGGGTCGGCGCGGCAGTTCGACCTCGATGCCGCCGACCACGCCCTGCTCTCCCGCCTGCGAGTCGACGGCAGGGCGTCCTTCGCCGAACTCGCCGAGGTCAGCGGACTGTCACCGGGAGCGACCCGAGCCAGGGTGCTGCGCCTGCTCGGCGCAGGCGTCCTTCACATCGGGGCGCTCGTACGGCTGACGCCGCTGAGCCGCGTCCACACCGCGGGGTTCGCCGTGTCCCTCGGCGGGGCCACGGAAGGAGTGGCCGAACACCTCACCGCGATCGACGAGGTGGACAGCTTCGCGGAGGGCATCGGCTGGTGCAACGGCATCGGCTCGATCAGGGCGGGCTCTCAGGAAGCGGTGTTCGCCACGCTGGAACGTATCCGGGCCCTACCGAAAGTCCGCGCCCTGGAGTCCTGGACCCACCTGCGCGCAGTGAAGGAAGAACACGACCTGGCCCACCCGCTCACCACCTGACACCGTGTCCGCAGGTTGTGCACGCGTGTCCGCGGTTCCCGTACGCGTGTCCGCGTCGCGTGATGTGTCGCCGTACTCGTCACTCGCCCCGTTGTTCGCGCTCGGCGGCCCTGCCCGCCGCACCACCGCGGCGTGCGGCCTCCTCCTCGCTCTCGCCGGCGCGCTGACCCAGCACCCACGCCCGCGACGGCTCCCGGAACAGCAGGACCACCACGGCGACGCCCACGATCATCACCGGAACGCCGAAACCCGGCTGGTCGGACGGCCCCGTGGCGTACCACCCGATGCCGATCACGACGAGGTTCACGACCAGGGCGGGCGAGCGCGCCCACGTCTTGCCCAGCAACAACGCTGCCGCGCACGCGAGCACCCCCGCCGCCAACACCACGTAGTAGGCGATCTCGGCGGCGACGCTGCCCCCGGCCATGGCGGGGTCGTCACCCGCGTTCAGGGCGAGCAGCACCCCGAAGACCAGGAGCGCGAGCCCCGGGAGGGCCGTGAGTGCTCCGGCGAGGCGTACCTGACGTGGTGCGGGAGAGACGAGGTCACTGATCGGCACGGGCTGCTGCCTTTCTGAGTGATGCAGACATGGACGACACGGTGGACGTGACCCTGCGTGAACACCTCCGATGGTATGCCACCCGGTCGGCCGTTTTATCCGGCGGCGCAGCGGGCAAAGATTCAGGTGTCGTCGATGAGCGGGCGGTCGTGCCCGGGGTGCAACTCGTCACGGCACTGGCAGGAACTCGCGAGAGGACACGGGAGGCGGCAGGCGGAAGCGAACGGGTGAGCAGGTCCTGCGGCGGCCGCGGGGCACGCAGTGACGAGATTCGCAGCAGGAGTTGGTCGCGAAGATGCCGCTGGCGGCATCGACTCGCCTACTCTGCGCCTAGTGCGCGCTGTTCTCGTCGTCAATCCTCAGGCAACCGCAACCACACCGGCCGGTCGTGACGTGCTTGCGCACGCACTGGCCAGCCAGGTCAAGCTCGACGTGGTCGAGACCGACTACCGGGGGCATGCCACGACGGTGGCGCGTGCCGCCGCGTCCGACGAGGTCGATCTCGTGGTCGCACACGGTGGTGACGGCACCGTCAACGAGGTCGTGAACGGCTTGCTCGCGGTCAAGGGCGGCAGGCCCGGTTCCTACGACTCGGTGCCGATGCTGGGCGTGGTGCCGGGCGGCTCGGCGAACGTGTTCGCCCGGGCCCTCGGACTGCCGCGTGACCCCGTCGAGGCCACCCACCAACTGCTGAACGCGCTCGAACAGGGCCGCAGCAGGCCGGTGGGGCTGGGACGCGCCGACGGCCGATGGTTCACGTTCAACGCCGGGGTGGGCTGGGACGCGGACGTGGTCGCGGCGGTGGACAGTCGGCGCGGCAAACGCACGAGCCCTTCGCTCTACCTCCGCACTGCCGTGCGGTGCTACCTGCGCCCCCCGCAGGGCCACCCGGAGCTGACCGTGCAGGTGCCCGGGGCGGAACCCGCGACGGTACGCACGGCCTTCGTGTCCAACACCGATCCGTGGAGCTACCTGGGGCCGAGGCCGGTGCACCTCAACGACGGCTGCTCGTTCGACACCGGACTGGGCCTGTTCGCCCTCACCGGCCTCGGCCTCCCCACGGTGTTGCGGCACGTCCTGCAGGCACTGCGCAGGCGTGGCGAACATCGCGGTCGGCGTCTGGTCCGTCACGACGACCTGTCGTTAATCAGCATCACCGCGCCATCGCCGGTAAACTTCCAGGTCGACGGAGACCTGGTGGGTCAACGCACTCACGTGGAGTTCGTCAGTGTGCCCCGTGCTCTCACGGTTGCGGTGTGAGTCACCGCGGTCGGCGAGCAACGGCAACGTGATCACCTGCGGCAAAGTCCGTGTTGCCACTCGGCGACGGGAACGGCCCGTTCACCGCACCGCTTTTCCGGCGGCTTCGCGGCGAATGAGCAAAGTCGCAGGTCAGGCGCGTCGCTAAGCCGGGTGAGCTGACTCACCGATCCCCGCAAAACACTTGTCGAACCCGAGGGTTCGTGAAACCATTCACAAGCACCCCAAAAACGACCGCCATGACGACTGTGGCGCGGAGCACCGCGCCCGAATAAGGAGCTCGAAGAAATGGACTGGCGCCACCGCGCGGCCTGCCGAGACGAGGACCCCGAACTGTTCTTCCCCGTGGGCACCAGCGGTCCCGCTCTGTCTCAGATCACCGCGGCGAAGGCTGTGTGCCACCGCTGCACCGTCGCCTCCGACTGCCTGGCCTGGGCTCTGGCCAGCGGCCAGGACGCCGGCGTCTGGGGCGGTATGAGCGAGGACGAGCGGCGTGCGCTCAAGCGTCGTCGCGCGCAGATCGGCACGCGTAGCAGCTTCTGAGCGAAGAACCGCGTTTCCTTTTGCCCTGCGATAACGGCAAAAGGTTTGAGGGCCGGCATCCGTTTCGGGTGCCGGCCCTCAAACGCGTCGTACATCGGTTGCCTTGGCAACAGTTTGTGCGTCATCTCTCGGACATCTGCGCCAAGAGACCGAAGTCGGCGCAAAAGCGACTCGGGCCGTCAGGATCGTCGGCTGAGCGGAATGCGCACCGCCGCTTCGGTTCCCGTCGCTTTCGTCGCGCCGTCGTTCTTCGTTCCCTCTCCCACCGTGGTGTCGTCCTGCCGCATTCCCCGCAGTGACAGCGACCCGCGCAGTTCCGACTCCACGAGCGTGCGAGCGATCTGAAGCCCGAGGCCGTTGGCCCGTTCCAGGGAGAAGCCCGCGGGCAGTCCCTTGCCGTCGTCACGGACGAGCACGTCCAACCACCGCGCGGAGCGTTCGACCACGATGTCGACGCGGCCGTGCCGTCCGCCGGAGAAGGCGTGCCCGACCGCGTTCTGCACGAGCTCGGCGACCACCATCACGAGCGGTGTCGCGATTTCGGCGGCCACCACGCCGAACGAGCCCGTCCTCGTCAACCGCACCTGCGATTCGGCGGTGGCCACCTCCCCCACCATCGGCAGCACCTTGTCGAACAGCGTGTCGAGGTCGACACGTTCGTCGACCGACATCGACAGCGCCTCGTGGACCATCGCGATGGACGACACGCGGCGGACCGATTCGGCGAGGGACTGCTTCGCCTCGGCAGAGGGGGTGCGCCGCGACTGCAGGCGCAGCAGTGCGGCGACGGTCTGGAGGTTGTTCTTCACCCGATGGTGGATTTCGCGGATGGTGGCGTCCTTCGACAACAACGCCCGATCCCGCCGCTTGACCTCGGTGACGTCCCGGACGAGCACGAGCGCACCGGCCGCACGGCCTGCGGGGCGCAGCGGGAGCGCCCGGAAGAGCACCACCGCACCCCTCCGGGACTCCACCTCCGTGCGCGTGCCGGGCTTGCCGTCGATCGCCTCGAGGATGCGGTGGGCGACATCGGTGGCGTCGAACGGATCACGCACGAGCGAACGCGTCAGCGGCACGAGCCGGGTGCCGATCAGGTCGGACTCGTAGCCCATGCGGTGGTAGGCCGACTGGCCGTTCGGGCTGGCGAACACCACCGTGCCGCTCTGGTCGACACGCACCAGACCGTCGCCGACCCGTGGGCTGGTGTGGACGTCGGTGCCTCCTTCGGTACTGGGGAACGTACCGTCGACGATCATCTGGCAGAGGTCGGCCGCGCTGCCGAGGTAGGCGATCTCCAGCGGGCTCGGCACCCTCGGCGTCGCCAGGTTCGTCTCCCGTGAGAGCACCGCGATGACGGAGCCGCCCAGTTTGACCGGGATCGCCTCCCTGCGCATCGGCAGGTCGCGGTACCAGTGCGGCTCCTCCTCACGGCAGATGCGGCCCTCGCGCATGGCCCTGCGCAGCTGCGGGTGTTCCTCGGCGGTGAACCGGGTTCCGACGACGTCTTCGGGATGCGCGGTCGGTGCGGTGGTCGGGCGCACCTGGGAGACACACACGAACTCGTCCGCACCCTCCTCGACGGGAACCCACATGAGGAAGTCGGCGAAGGACAGGTCGGCGAGGAGTTGCCATTCGGCCACCACGAGTTGCAGGTGGTCGACGGACTCGCCAGGAAGCCCTGTGTGGTCGGCGAGCAGCTCAGCAAGCGTGGACATGCCTCTCCCGTATCGACGTCGGCGAAGGGGGCTCAAACACCGAAGCGCCCCTCATGACACACTAAACGCGACGTCTTCAGGCAAGGAGTGAGAATGTCGAAGCGAGCCCGTAAGCGGCGCGACCGCAAGAAGAACAGCGCCAACCACGGCAAGAAGCCGAACTCCTGACGAGTGCGTGCCGCCCGGCGCGGGGCACCGTGAACGCGAACTCACGTAGCCGGCGCCGGGCGCGCCGGCATCACCCCGCGATGGGGGCCACGGTCGCGGCTGTGAGCCCCACCAGGTCGTCGGGCGCGAGTTCGATCTCCAGGCCCCGGCGTCCTCCCGAGCAGAACACCGTGTCGAACCGCCGCGCGGAGACATCCACCACCACGGGAAGGCGAGTACGCTGCCCGAGCGGCGAAATCCCACCCAGCACGTAACCGGTCGCTCGCTGAGCGGCGCCGGTGTCGGCCATCTTCGCCTTCTTACCGCCCACCGCCGCAGCGAGCGCCTTGAGATTCAGCTGTCCGGTGACGGGCACCACCCCCACCGTCAGCTTGCCGTCGACCTCAGCCACCAACGTTTTGAACACCCGCTCTTCGGCAACCCCGAGAGCGGCCGCCGCCTCCACCCCGTACGACGACTCCCTGGGGTCGTGATCGTACGTATGGAGCGTGTGCGGGACCTTGCGCTTGGTCAACAACGCGGTTGCGGGTGTTCCCTTTCCAGCCACACCGCCGGATGGTAGCCGGGAATAACCCGCACCGGACGGACGTTGCACGGAACGTGCCGACAACGCTGACCACACCATCGAACCGTCCCCGGGTCATCACCAGGAATCTGGACGGCACCCGGCCGGTTCGACACACCACGCGCCGTCAGGTCGGCGCCAACCGGGAAGGGAACGGTTTGCCGAGCACGCAGAGCCCTGTCGACATTCCAGAATCGATCGCTGAGCCCGATACGGACGCCGAACGGGAACTGGCCGAACGGTTCGAGCGCGAGGCCATGCCGCTGGTCGACCAGCTCTACTCGGCGGCGATGCGGATGACGAGGAACCCGGCCGACGCCGAGGACCTGGTCCAGGAGACCTACCTCAAGGCGTACGCCGCCTTCTCGTCCTTCAAGCAGGGCACGAACCTCAAAGCCTGGATGTACCGCATCCTCACGAACACCTACATCAACGGATACCGGAAGCGGCAGCGGCAGCCCCTGCAGCAGCCCACCGAGGAGATCACCGACTGGCAGCTCGCGCAGGCGGAGAGCCACACCTCGACGGGGCTGCGGTCGGCCGAGGTCGAGGCGATGGACAAGCTGCCCGACACCGACGTGAAGGCCGCGTTGCAGCAGCTTCCGGAGGATTTCCGGCTCGCGGTGTACCTTGCCGACGTCGAGGGCTTCGCGTACAAAGAGATCGCCGAGATCATGAACACCCCCATCGGCACGGTGATGTCGCGCCTGCACCGTGGCCGTAGCCAGCTACGGAAGCTGCTTGCCGACGTCGCCAGGGAACGGGGCTTCATCCGTTCTGGGCAGCAGCGGGAGGTGGCGCGTCGATGACCATCCGCGACGAGTCGCACGAGCGCGAGCAGGTCAGCTGCGACGACGCTCTGGCGGAGATCTACATGCTGCTCGACAGGGAATGCACGCCCGAACGCGATGCGGAGCTACGGCGACACATCGAGGACTGCCCCCCCTGCCTCGAGGAGTACGGCATCGACGAGCAGATCAAGCAGCTGCTCGCCCGCAAGTGCGGAGGCGAGCACGCTCCCGCCGAGCTCAAGAGCAGGTTGAAGGCGTCGATCCGGAACACGGTCGCCGAGCGGTACGGCTGGACGATGGCCGAAACCGAGATACGGATCGAGCGGACGACCGAGCCACCGACGATCTCCTAGGCTCGCGGCACCGGCGTCAGGACACCAGTGGCCGCAGGACGCGGGTGAGCCACTCCGACGCGGCCCTCGACACGGCGTCGAGGTCGGCCTTGAGACCGTGGTCGCCCCGGACCGTGACGATCTCGTGGTGCGGGCCGGGCCTCGGTTTGCCGAAGGGGTCGCGTTCTCCCTGGATGACCAGGGTCGGTACCGCCACGGCGTCCAGTTCGTGCTGACGACTCTTCTCCGGCCTGCCCGGCGGATGCTCCGGGAACGCCAGGCACAACACGGCCTCGGCTCCCCCGGCCTCCGCCGTACGGCACGCCACCCTCGCACCCGACGACCGCCCGCCGAACACGAGCGGCAGCTCGTCGAACGTCGTGGCCGCGAGCTGCTCCGCCACGGCCAACCAGGCCGCGTCGAGCTGCTTCGCAGGAGCGGGAGCCCGGCGGCCGGCTACGCGGTAGGGCTGTTCCACCAGCGCGACGTGCACGTCGGCGGCGCAGGCCGCCCTCGCCACGGCTACGAGGTCGGGCGCGTCGATGCCTCCCCCGGCGCCGTGCCCGAGCAGCAGCGCGGCCACACCCTGGTCGGCGGAGTGCAGTGACACCCTGGCGGGCCCGTGGGGGGTTTCGAGCTCGGTGGTGGTCATTGCGGGTTCGGCAGGTCGAACAGGGCGGCGTCGAGGTCGGTGGGTTCGGGATCGATCCGTTCGATGAGCTCGGGCCCGTTGTTGCGGACGCTGTTGACCCTGGTGGAGACCGGACGCAGTTCCAACCCGTCCACCCAGTCCCGGTCGGGCGGCGCGAGCAGGTCGGTGGCGTCGGTGCGGCCGGGATCGAGCCATTCGGCCCAGCGCTCCCTCGGCAGCACGAGCGGCATCCGGTGGTGGATGTCGGCGAGCTGGCCGACGGCCTCGGTGGTGAGTACCGAGAAGGTGATGAGTGGCGGCGCGTCCGGGTCGGCCTTCGGATCACGCCATGTCTCCCACAGCCCCGCGAACGCCAGCGAGGAGGAGTCCCGCGTCGTCATGTAGAAGGGCTCCTTGGGGGCCTTGCGGCCGGTGCCGCCGTCGGTGGCCTTCCACTCGAACCAGCCGTCGGCGGGTACGAGGCAGCGCCTGCGGGACAGCGCCTTGCGGAACGCCGGCTTCTCCTGCGCCGTCTCCGCCCGAGTGTTGATCATCCGGTTGCCCACGGAGGGGTCCTTCGCCCAGAACGGCACCAGGCCCCAGCGCATCACGCGAAGGCTGCGCACGGCGGGATCGTCCTCACGCACCGTGCCGTCGGCGTCCCTCGGGTGACGTTCGACGACGGTGGGCACGTGCTTGGTCGGGGCGACGTTGTAGTCGGCCCTCTCGATCCTGCCCTCGGTGCCGTCCACCGCGTCGAACTCCCGCATCAGGGTGGCGGGGTCCTTGGTGGCGGCGTAGCGGCCACACATCGGTATCGGCCTCCTTACTGTTCACGGTGCCCGCTCGCCATCGTGACACGGTTGCCCGGCCGTGGCGAGCGCCGTGGGGGATCATGGTGGGCAGCAGACGGCGGCGGACACGCTGAACGACGTTCACACGGAAGCGGGGTGGCAACGGCTTGGCCCGAAGCGATTGGCGCAGGCTCGACGAGAGTGACGTCCGGGTGCGGCCGGGAAAGGGCTCGCGGCCGCGCACCAAGCGCCGTCCCGCGCACACCGACGCCGTACCCGCCATGGTGGTGGCCGTCGACCGGGGCCGCTGGCGGTGCGCGATCGAGGACTCTCCCGACCGGGTCGTCACCGCCATGCGTGCCAGGGAACTCGGGCGCACCCCCGTCGTCGTCGGCGACCGCGTGCGCCTGGTCGGCGATGTCAGCGGCAAACCGGACACGCTCGCGAGGATCGTGCGGGTCGAGGACCGGAACAGCGTGCTGCGCCGCACGGCCGACGACACCGACCCCTACGAACGGGTGGTGGTGGCCAACGCCGAACAGTTGCTGATCGTGACGTCGCTGGCCGACCCGCCCCCCAGGACCGGGTTCATCGACCGCTGCCTCGTCGCCTGCTACACGGGTGGGCTGGAGCCAGTGCTGTGCCTGACGAAGGCCGACCTCGCCAGTCCCGACGAACTGCTCGCCTCCTACGCCGACCTGAAGGTTCCGGCCGTGGTGACGCGGCATGACCAGGCCATACCCGAGCTGGTCGACGTGCTGCACAACCGCGTCTCGGCGCTGGTCGGCCACTCGGGTGTCGGCAAGTCCACGCTCGTCAACCGGGTCGTGCCCGATGCCGACCTCGCCACTGGAGAGGTCAGCGCGGTGGGCAAGGGCAGGCACACGTCCGTCAGCGCGGTCGCGCTCCCGTTGCCCGGTGGTGGCTGGGTCGTCGACACTCCCGGAGTGCGGTCGTTCGGTCTCGCGCACGTGACGCCCGACGAGGTGGTGGCGGCCTTCCCCGAGTTCGCCGAGGCCGCGGAGGAGTGCCCGTCCAACTGCGGCCACCTCGGCTCGCCGGAGGATCCGGGCTGCATGCTCGACGACGTGGTGAAGTCGGGCGCCGCGCGCGTGTCACGACTGTCGTCGTTGCGCAGGCTGCTGGCATCCCGTGCCGGAACGGAGATCTGACAGCGTACGGCAGGGGTGTGTGAGGAATGTGGGACCGGCATGGAACCCTTGAGGCCGATTTCACGTCTGAGTGACAAACCGACTCGGACCCGAATGTGAAGAGGGGAACTCCCATGCGCACCTCTGTCCTCGCTGCCGGCGGCGTCGCGCTGGCTCTGGCGCTGAGCGCCTGCGGTGGAGACTCGAACGACACGGGCCTGCCCATTGGCAACGGAGACGGGGGCTCCGGGCAGTTCCAGGACCTGTCCTCGCTCATCGCGTCCGCCCAGGAGCAGACCAACAAGAGCCGCTCGTCCAACTTCACGATGGAGATGGACATGGCCGGCACGAAGATGCAGGCCCAGGGGCAGGGTGTCTACGCGGGCGACGACACCGCCATGACCATGACCATGGACATGCAGGGCATGTCCATGGAGGTCATCTTCGTGGACAAGACGATGTACATGAAGATGCCCGACAACATGAACCCCGACCCCAGCAAGCCCTGGGTCAAGATGACGGCGGATCACCCCGCCATGGCCGGTCAGAACTTCGACCAGATGACCGAGCAGAGCGACCCGACCAAGACCCTGGAGCAGCTCCAGCAGGCGGGTGGGGAGATCAAGAGCACCAAGCAGACCCAGCTCGACGGCCAGCAGGTCACCCAGTACACGGTCGAGCTGGACCTGTCGAAGGCCGGTGCGATGCTCGGTGACGAGAGCGCCGCGGCCGCCATCCCGGAGGGCACGCTGATCCCGGTCGAGCTGTACATGAACGGCGACAACCTGCCGGTGCGTATCGAGATGAACATGGACTCGCTCGCGCAGTCCGCCGGAGCGCCGGGTGGCATGAAGATGGTCATGACCTACAGCGACTGGGGTACCGCCGTCGACATCCAGGCGCCTCCCGCCGACCAGGTCGGCGAGATGCCGTCGTACTGACCGGCACACCACCACGAAACGACGAACGCCCCCGAGCGCCTCGGCCTCGGGGGCGTTCCCCTTTTTCGAACGGTGCCGGCCCAGACGCGGGTGGGCAGGGTCGGTTCTTGTCGCGCACCGCTGCGAAACGGGGAAAGCGCCCTGAAGCCGGCGAGCCGCCGCACAGGCCGGAAGGATCCGGGCAGACCACCGAGAGCGCCCGTCCGGAATCGTCGTCGAGCCGTAGTCGAGCCGTGATGTGAAACCGGCTTTCGAGATCTTCCTTCTGACACGATGGTAGGAACCAGACAGAGAGGACTCTCGTGCGCAAACTCGCTCTCGCAGCCAGTGGTATGGCCGTGACCCTGGCTCTAACCGCCTGTGGTGGCGACGGAGAGACGGCCACCGGCCTTTCCGGCGGCGGCGCGGGCACTTTCGGGGATCTGCAGCAGCTCGTCGCGTCTGTGGGCGACAAGGCCGAACAGGTCCAGTCGGTCAAGTTCGACGCCGAGATGACGATGCTGGGCATGAACTTCACGATGACCGGGCAGAGCCGCATGGACCCCGACGACATCGCGATGAGCATGACCATGTCGATGGCCGGGCAGGAACAGGAAGTACGGATCGTCGACCAGGCCATCTACATGAGGATGCCCGATTCCGGGGAACCGGGTAAGCCATGGCAGAAGGGCGACATGAGCGGGCAGTTCGCCGAGCTCGAGAACAACGCCTCGATGGCTGCGTTGCTGGAGAGCTACAACCCCCGTAAGACGTTGGAACAGTTCCAGCAGTCCGGTGGCACCATCACCGGCAGCGAGGCCACCACTCTCGACGGGCAGCGGGTGACGCTCTACACCATCGACATCGACCCGGTCGAGATGATGAAGGCCTCCGGCGAGGAGATGCCCGCCGAGATGATGTCCATGATGGAATCACTCGGAACGATACCGGCGTTGCTCTACCTCGACTCCGAGAACCTTCCCGTTCGCATGGAATTCGAAATGAACATGAACGACATGGTCCGGGAAGCCGCCGAGGCGGCCGGTGAGGAGATTCCCGCCGAGGTGAAGAACAACCCCGACATGCTCACGATGTCGATGAGCCAGAACTACTACGACTGGGGGCAGCCGGTCACGATCGAGGCGCCCCCGGCCGACCAGGTCAGCAGCACGCCTTTGGAAGGCTTCTGATCGATCACCCTTCCTGCGCTCGAAAGAACCGCCCCGAAGCCTCTGCGGCCTCGGGGCGGTTTTCGTTGATCGATGTCAGCCCATGTGGGGGTAGGTGATGTCGACCGGCGCGTCGAACGTCTCCTTGATGGAGCGCGGGCTCGTCCACCGCAGGAGGTTGAACATCGAGCCCGCCTTGTCGTTGGTGCCCGACGCCCGCGAGCCGCCGAAGGGTTGCTGGCTCACGATCGATCCGGTCGGTTTGTCGTTGACGTAGAAGTTGCCCGCCGTGTGCCGCAGCGCGCGGTGGGCCTGCTGGACGGCACGGCGGTCGTCGGCGAACACCGCACCCGTCAGCGCGTACGGCGCCGTGGTGTCGACGAGTTCCAGCACGTTCTCGTACTCGCCGTCCTCGTACACGTACACCGCCAGGATCGGCCCGAAGTACTCGGTGGTGAACACCTCGTGCCGGGGGTCGTCGGCCACCAGCACCGTCGGCTCCACGAACCAGCCGACGCTGTCGTCGCAGCCGCCGCCCACGAGCAGTTCGAGGTGCTCGTCTCCCGGCACGCGCTCCAGCAGGGCGCGGTGCTTGGCGAACGCCCTGGCGTTGATGACCGCGCCGCCGAAGTGTGAGAAGTCCGTGACGTCACCGTAGGACACGGTCCTGGTCAGATCGGCCAGCTTCTCGCGCAGGCCGTCGTTCCACAGCGACCTCGGCACGTACGCGCGCGAGGCGGCCGAACACTTCTGGCCCTGGTACTCGAACGCGCCGCGCACGAGCGCCGCCGCCAGCTTGTCCACGTTCGCCGACGGATGGGCCACCACGAAGTCCTTGCCGCCGGTCTCACCGACGATGCGCGGATAACCGCCGTAGGTGTCGAGGTTGCCCGCGATGGTGCGCCACAGCAGCTTGAACGTCGCCGTGGAGCCGGTGAAGTGCAGGCCCGCGAAACCGGGGTCGGTCAACGCCACCTCGCTGACGGCCCGGCCGTCACCGGTGACCATGTTGATGACGCCGGGCGGCAGACCCGCCTCCTCGAAGACCTGCATCGTGTAGTGCGCGGCGAGTTGCTGCGACGGCGTCGGCTTCCACACCACCGTGTTGCCCATGAGCGCGGGAGAGCTCGGCAGGTTGCCCGCGATGGCCGTGAAGTTGAACGGCGTGATGGCGACGACGAAGCCGTCGAGCGGCCGGTAGTCCATGCGGTTCCACGCCCCCGGCACCGAGTTCGGCTGCTCGGCCAGGATGCGGCGCGCGTACGAGACGTTGAACCGCAGGAAGTCGATCAGCTCGCACGCGGCGTCGATCTCGGCCTGCTGCACCGACTTCGACTGGCCCAGCATCGTGGTGGCGTTCAACGTGTCGCGGTACGGCCCGGCGATCAGGTCCGCCGCCCGCAGGAACACCGCCGCGCGCTCGTCGAACGGCAGCTCGCTCCACTCGCGGGCCGCGGCCTTCGCCGCCGCCACCGCGTCCGCCACGTCGGAGTTCGTGGCCTGCGCACTCACGCCCAGGACGTGTCCGTGGTCGTGGGGCTGCACGACGTCGAACACCTCGCCACCGGCCATGCGGCGGCGGCCCCCGATCGTCTGGGTCAGTTCGTGTTTCGCGTTCTCCAGCTCGGAGAGTTTCGCCTGGAGCGACTCCCGCTCCGCGGTCCCCGGAGCGTACGTGTGCACCGGCTCGTTGGCCGGCGTGGGAACGGATGTCACAGCGTCCATGGTGTGTCCCGCCTTCCGTGTCGGTCCGCCTTGTGGGCGGTACGCCGGTGACATGCTTACATGAGTTCCAGCAGGAACGGCAGCTCCTGCGGCGCGTACCAGGCGAGTTCGTGATCCTCCACGTCACCGAGTGCCAGCTCGGCGTCCTCGTCGCCGAGGTCGGCGTCGTCGATCACCGCCGCCGCGGCCAGGACCGCGTCCTCCGCCTCCGGGGCGTCCACGTGCACCGCGGCGATCGCGTCCATCGCCACCGGCCCGGACACCTTCACCACGGAGTCGTCCAGGTCAGGACGCAGTGTCACGTCGTCGACATCGGCCGACACCACCACGCGCCGAGGCGGTTCCTTGTCGTCCTTGTCGTCGGAGCCTCCGCGGTCGGTGTCGACCGCGAGCAGCCTCAGCGACGCCCGCGCGGCGTCGGTCAGCGCCGCGTACTCCAGTTCCTCCGTGGTGCCGCTGGTGTAGGACTCGCGCAACGCCGGGGTCAACGCGAACGCCGTCCCTCCCACGGGCGCCAGTTCCCCGGCATCGAGCAGTTGGCGCAGCATGCCGATGGTGGCAGGCACGTAGATCCTCACCAGTTCGTCCCTTTCAGTTCCTCGATCGCTTCGGTCACCGCACCCGCGAGCACCGTGACGTCGGACAACGCCTTGCGGTCTCCGTTGAGTCCGAAGTAGACGCCTCCGTCGTACGACGTGACACCCACCGCCAGCGCCTGGTCCCGCGACAGCGGCAGTACGGGATAGATCCGCTCCAACGGCGCCTCTCCCGCGAACAGCCGCCGCTGCGGTCCCGGCGAGTTGGCCACCACCACGTTGAACAGCCGCCCCGACAGCGAACTCGCCGCCCTCGCGGCCAGCGAGTACATGGTGGCGGGCGCGAACCCGCTCACCCGCACCATCGCCCGCGCCGCCACCGACCGGCGGGCCCGCACGTGCTCCGCCATCGCATGCGCGATGTGCTGGAGTCGCAACACCGGGTGCGGCTCCCCCACCGGGAGGTCGACCAGGCACGGGTCCACCCGGTTGTCCAGCAGACCGACCGTCGAGAACCCCACGCTGTCCGGCGCGCGCACGGCCAACGGTGCGAGTGCCCGCACCGTCTCCGTCTGCTCCAGCGACCTGCCCCGGGACAGCAGCCAGTGCCGGAGAGCGCCCGTGACGACCGCGAAGACCACATCGTTGATCGTGCCGCCGTGCCGGTCGCGGATTCCACGCAGATCGTCGAGTTCCGCCGACACGCCCGCGAACACCCGGCCTCCGCTGATACGCGCGTTCAGCGGGTTCCGCGGGGCGGGTCGCACCAGTGAACGCACCGTCGTCGCCACGTCGCCCGCGGTGTCGAACGCGCGTTCCGCCGTGCTGGTGAGGTCCCTGGTCGCGCTGCGCACGTTGTCCACCACTTCGGCGGGCCTGCGCAGACTGTCGGTGACCGCTTCGAGGAGCAGCCTCGCGCGGCCAGGGCGCGACGACGGCGTCCACTCCGGCCACGGCGGCTCCTCGGACACGTCGTCCTGCCCACCGGAGTCGGTACGTTCGGCGTCGAGGATGAGCTGTCCGAGGTCGATGGTCGCGGTGCCGTCCACCAGCGACTGGTGTGTCTTGGTCACCAAGGCCACCCGGTCGTCCTCCAACCCCTCCACGACGTACAGCTCCCACAGCGGGCGATCGCGGTCGAGCGGCCGTGCGAGCAACCGGGCGACCAACTCGAAGAGCTGCGCGTCACTGCCTGGGGCAGGCAGAGCGGAGCGGCGCACGTGGTAGCTCACGTCGAAGTCGGCGTCGTCCACCCACACCGGCCTGGCCAGATGCCCGGGCACGAACTCCACGTACTGCCGGTAGCGGGGCAGGTACGCGAGGCGACGCGACACCAGAGCGAGGAGCCGTGCGTAGTCGAAACCCGAACCGGGGCGCCGCAGGATCGCGACACTGCCCACGTGCATGGGCAGGGACGGCTCCTCCACGTAGAGGAAGGACGCATCCAGTGCGGACAGACGGTCGGCCATGACGCGATCCTGACAGAATCCGCGCTCGAATGCCTCCGTCCGCGCCAACGGCCTGTGATGGGAGACTGGCTCGGTGGGTGACAAGCAGGCGACGTCGCCGAAGGACCGCTTCCTGACCGTCTACGGCCGCAAACCAGTGCTGGAGGTCCTGGGGGACACCTCCCTCGACGTCGACAAGGTGATCGTGGCCGACACCGCTCATGGCTCGGCCGTGACCGAGATCCGCCGTGCGGCGCGGGCTCGGGGTGTCCCGGTGCAGAGCGCCAGCGCTCACCGGGTGAAGGTGCTCGCGGGCAACGGGAAGCAGGACCAGGGGGTCCTCGCCGATGTCGTCGCGCCGCGCATGCGTCCCCTGGCCGCCGCGCTCGACGGCAGCAATCCACCGTCTCCGCTGCTGGTGCTCGACGGCATCACCACGCCCGCGAACGTCGGCATGATCCTGCGCACCGCCACCGCCGCCGGTGTGGAGGGCGTGGTGGTTCCCCGCCGCGGTGTGGCGGCGCTCGACCCGCTGGTGGTGAAGGCGTCGGCGGGTGTGGCGTTTCGCGCGCCGGTGCTGCGGTGCGCGTCGGCGGAGGAGGCCGTGGAACTGCTCACCGAGGCCGGTTACACGGTGTACGCGCTCGGTGCCAGGGCCGCTACGAAACCCACACCGCTGTTCGAGGTGAGCGTGCCGTCGCGGGCGGCGTTCGTGCTCGGCGGGGAGACCCACGGCGTCAGCGAGGCCGTGTCGAACCTCGCGGCGGGCTGGGTGTCGATTCCCATGCCGGGCGACGTGGAGTCGCTCAACGTGTCGGCGGCCGCGGCGGTCGTGTGTTTCGAACTCGTCCGCCGCGGCGTGTGACCTTCACGCGCGCTGCGTGACCACGAGGTGCCCGCGCAGTGACTCCAGCGTCGCCACCACGGTGGTGGGGTCGGCGGGCTGCACGCAGAACTCCTCCTCGTCACCCACCCGCACGCGGTAGTTCACGTATCGGCCCCAGTCGGTGTCGACGAAACGCAGCGGTGTTCGCAGTGTGCGACGGTTGCCCGCGGGGTCGCGGTCCGCCACGTACAGCTCACCCCCGCTGGCGACCGGCCGTTCCATCACCTTGGCGATCTCCGCGATCACCCGGGCGACCGACCGGTCGTGGTGTGTCCGTTCGAGACCTTCCCGCATGTCGTCCACCCGCACGACCCAACGGGAGCCACCGCCGGGGCCGACCTCGGGCAGCGCGCCGACGAGCGCCGAGGGCAACTCGGTGTGGTCGACGGCGGTGAGAGTGACGCGGTCGCCCCGCCGTACGGCCAGGACACCCAGGATGCCGCGGGACGCCGCCAGCGCGCTCCAGGTGGTGCCGTCCTGCGACACCCACCCGTAGTACTCGAGGGAAGCGGCGGTGAGCACCGGCAGCAGGTCGAGGAAGTCCGGGTCGAGGCGACCACGCCGGTCGACGAGACCCGCGTCGGCGAGCTCGCCGTCCAGCGCCGACCGCAGCGAGTCGCGCTCCTCCCGCGGGTACCACATCGGCTCCGGCTGCAGGGACAGGTGGAGCGGGCCGAGGCCCTCGCGTTCGGCAGCAGCGGCGAGGGCCCCGACGGACAGTTCCACGCGGGTTGCGCTCACTGCCCGATCACCGGCGGTGCCGTCTTGCCGAGGTCACCGATGAAGGCCTCGTCGGGGTCGTTCTCCTGGAGGTAGGAGGCGCGCTGGTGTTCCTTGTCCTCGTCACCCTGGCCACGGCCACCAGCGGCGCCCATCGGCGCCATGCCCGCGCCGCGCGCGCCCGCACCACCGGCGGTACCGGCGGCGGCCGCACCGCCTGCCGGCGCGGCGCCGGGGACGGCCCCGGTGCCGGTGACCCGCGGCGCACCGAGGGAGCCCCCCTTGGCGGCGGTGGCGTCACCGAGCCGCCCGGCAGCGCCGCCCGAAGCCGTTCCGCCGCCGGCGGCGGGGCGAGCACCGTAGAGCCGCGACCCGGCACGCTCGCCGGCACCGCCACGGCCGGGCCCGGTGCCCGGGCGAGAGTTCGCCGACCGGTTGGGGTTGCGCCGGGTGTCCCCGACGGGCGGCGTCCCGACAGGACCGCCCCCGGCGACGGGAGTCGGCGTCGGCGCGCTCGGCCCGACCGGTGGGGTGGGCGTAGGAGCGGGCGAACCGATCCCACCAGGCCCCGGACGCCCCACGGACGGCACGCCGCTCACCATCGGCGCGGCACCGGTGGAAACCCCCGGCCCGGACGTCGCCGACACTCCACCCCGAGCCTCAGGCACGGAGGAGGAACCGATGTTGATCACTCCGCTCGACGCGGTACCGCTGTCGATGGTGATGCTGCCGCCTGCGGAGGACAGGGTCGTGTAACTGCGGGGGAAGCTCTGGTTCGACGCCGTCTCCGCCTCGTAGGCGCTCATGACCTCGACGTTGCGTGCGGCTGCGGCAGCGTGCCTGCCGAGCTGCTGCTCGTAGGTGTCCGAAGCGCCGCCGAGACTCGTGACGTTGTCCCACCAGTTCGGCTTCTCCGGCACGGGCGGAACGGGCTCGACGGAGTTCGCGGCCTGATGCCACGCCTGCGCCTGGTTGCTCACCGACTTGAACGTGTGCTCCATGTTCACAGCCGAGTCCTGGAGAGCAGTGGCCAGCGGTCCAGCGCCCGCAGTCGCAGCCGACCCCGCATCGCCGGTCCAGGCGCCCTCCATGCGCTCCTGAATCTTCTTGATCGCCTGAGCGCGCTCCACGTAACTACGGCGAAGATTGATCAAAACATCAGCAAAGGCTTCCAGACCTCCCGTACCCGCACCTCCCTTGAAATTGTCGTACACTTGGGATCCCGACATGCTGGCCATGTCAGCCCTCCGCTTTCAGAGTTTCGATCACGTTGGCAGCAACGTTCTCCGCTGTGGAACATGCCTGACTAGGATCGTCGACAAAGAAATCTGCTCCAACCGTGATACTCATGTCCTCAGCCACCCCAACCGCGATGGCGCACTCGCCTTGAGCACGCATGTCCTGCATTGCGTAGTAAGCTGCGGGATATCCGACCATATTCGTCTCTTCCCAAAGCTTGAAGCGACCTTGGTCGTGGAGAGTTCTTATACCCTCCAGTCCGCCCACACCGCGTTCCGTGTTGCCGGACTGGACAGAAACGGTTAGATTCCCTTCTTTCTCGCCCGACCATCCACAGTAAGGCCCCGCAAGCGCAGCAACTTCGTCGTTCCCCGAAGTCCGAGCTCTTCCACCCGCCGGATCAAACCCGAGAGACACAAGAACGTCAGGTGAAACGAGTTCACAAGGCCGCTCGAGGAAGGGAGCAACGTTCAAGGGATCGTCGACGGAATACCGAGGGACCGAAGAAGTTTGCGCCGTCGACAAACCCGAGGGAACGCTCACTTCTGGAAAACCGTTTGTCGCCGACGAGCAAGACGCAGCGGAAAACAACAGGAAGACCAAGGGAATGATTCGAGTTACTGAACTTTTCTGCTCAGGCCTCATCATCACCCCTTGAACGTTTCAGAATTCTCGTCGTCGACTTGACCAACGGCTCGTTTCGCCTCCTCAAGTTTACCGATGAATTCATCAACATACCGCCACATAGATCTGTTTGAGTTTTCCAGAGCCGCAAGCCCGTCAACCAGGTCGACCATGAACCGAGTGCTTGGCTGGTCATTCGAGGGAGCGTTCACTGTCGCTGCTGAATGAAACTCAGTTCGATCCGCTTGCAAGTCCTCAGCCAACGCTTTCCACTCCGCGATGACGGCGTCGATCTCGTCCTTGTCGAAGGACCAGGAGCCCCCACCACCGGCCGCCGCTCGCGCCGCCACGGACGCCCCGAGCGCGACCGCACCGGCGGGCCCTCCCAGCACCGCACCGACCGCGTCGGTCGCGCTCACACCGTTGGCCGCCTCATCGGCGAGGGCGTTGAACCAGTCCTCAGCCATCATCACTCCCGCTCAGCATCACCGGAAACCACCCCGAGAGTAACGAACACCCAGCACCCGGTCAGCGACTTCCCGAAACCAGGACGGGAAACAGCGCCTCGAGCTCCGTCAGCGTCTCCTCGACGCTCACATGCCGGACACCGACCATGCCCGCCGCCACCGCACCCGCCACGTTCCGCGGCGAATCGTCGACGAACACGCACGCCCCCGCGTCGACACCGAGCTTCTCAGCCGTCAGGCGGTACACGACGGCGTCCGGTTTCGCCACCCCCACCTCGCCCGAGAACACCAGCGCGTCGAACCACTCGGTGAGTCCTCGCCGTGCTTCTGGACCACCTGCGGAATTCGACAACAACGCCGCCCGCACCCCGTGAGCGCGTGCCGTCCGCACCGCCGCGAACAAACGATCCCCGCCGACATCGGTGAGCACACCCGCGTAGTCCAACACCAACCCTCGCAGCATCACGCCACCCTACGTCCGCGCCCTTAACACACCATCACCGAATCGGCGCGCCGAGACCGGGACCGATCACCTCATCAGGTCCTGTTTGGGGCGAAACGCGCGTTCCCTCCCTCTGTCTTAGTGGGCGGTCAGGGGGGCCGTCCCCAACAAAACAGAAAGGACTGTGATGCACGCGTTTCAGTCGGCAAGCGGGTTGCTTCCACTCAACCCGTACGAACCGACCGAGTTCGGGGAGCGTTCGCAGGGGGAGGTCGCCGAGGGACAACTGTCACTCGACGACCTGCTGGCCGAGCTCCACGCAGAAAACGTCACACGTCACGCGTACACGCTGCCCGCACCGGGCAGGCGGATTCTGCATCGAGTGCTCACCGCACTCATCGAAGTGCAGGCAGGCAGCAGAGCCGCCAGTCAGCTCGACGACTGGCTGTCACCCGTGCTGCAGCGGCGCTTCCGAGCCACGCCGCGTAGGGCCAGCACACGTTACGTTCTGCGGAACATCCACGTGTGTCGGCCCGCCGACGGGGCGTTGGAGGTGTGCGGCACCGCCCACCTGACCCACCGTGCCTACGCTCTCGTGGCGCGATTCGAACACGACGGCGGTGGGTGGCGCTGCACCCTGTTCACCGTGCTCGGACGACGGTCCTAACGGCCGGTCTGACGCTTGCTCTTCTTCGCCTGTTCGCGGGCGGCGGCTCGCCGCTCCCGACGCGTGCCACCGGCAGCGGGACCGCTCTTGGCCTTACTGCTGGAACCGTCACCGCGGGACTGGACGCCGCCGCCCTCGGACGGGCCCGAGAACGTCAAGCCCTGCGGGGTCTGCCCGCCGAGGCCCTTGCCCTGCAACGCGGCGGGCACGGGCTCTCCGGTGACGGTCGGCTGCGGCGGCACAGGACGCGCGTGCCGGGGAGCGTTCGACGGCGCGGAGGCCCTACCGTTGCCCGCGGCCTTGGCCGGGGCAGCCACTGCGGGCTGCGGCGCGCGCTGCGGCTTGGCTTGCGAAGCCTCCGGCTGCTCCGCCTGCTGCTGCTCGGCCTGCTGAACCTGGACGTTGAACACCAGGCCGACGGCTTCCTCCTTCAACGAGTCGAGCATCGCGTTGAACATGTCGAAGCCCTCGCGCTGGTACTCCACGAGCGGGTTGCGCTGCGCCATCGCCCGCAGCCCGATGCCCTCCTTGAGGTAGTCCATCTCGTAGAGGTGCTCACGCCACTTACGGTCGAGCACGGACAGCACGACACGGCGTTCCAGCTCGCGCATCGCGCCCTCGCCGACCTTGGCGTCGATGTCGGCTTCGCGGGCGGCGTACGCCTTGTGGGCGTCCTCGACGAGGATCTCACGCAGACGTTCGGAGTCGACGTCCTCGCTCTCGTCCATGATCTCGTCCCACGTCACGCCGACCGGGTAGAGCGTCTTCAACGCGGTCCACAGCTTGGCGTGGTCCCAGTCCTCCGCGTATCCCTCGGCGGTGGCGCCGGTGACGTACGCGGTGACGACATCGGTGATCATGTGCTCGACCTGCTCGCGCAGGTTCTCGCCCTTCAGCACCCGGCGGCGCTCGGCGTAGATGACCTTGCGCTGCTGGTTCATCACCTCGTCGTACTTGAGAACGTTCTTGCGGATCTCCATGTTCTGCTGCTCGACCTGGGTCTGAGCGCTCTTGATCGCCCTGGAGACCATCTTGTGCTCGATCGGCACGTCGTCGGGCAACCGCATGGTGGTCATGACCCGTTCCACCATCGCGGCGTTGAAGCGCCGCATCAACTCGTCGCCCAGCGACAGGTAGAAGCGGGACTCACCCGGGTCGCCCTGACGACCGGACCGGCCACGCAACTGGTTGTCGATACGCCGAGACTCGTGGCGCTCGGTGCCGAGGACGTAGAGGCCACCGGCCTCCAGGACCTCCTCGGCCTCCACCTTGCACTCGGCGGTGACCTCCTCCAGCACCTTCGGCCACGCGGCCTCGTACTCCTCGGAGTGCTCCACCGGGTCGAGCCCGCGCTCCCGCAGCACCTCGTCGGCGATGATGTCCGGGTTGCCGCCGAGCACGATGTCGGTGCCTCGGCCTGCCATGTTCGTCGCCACCGTGACGGCGCCCTTACGGCCGGCCTTCGCGACGATCAACGCCTCGCGGTGGTGCTGCTTGGCGTTGAGCACCTCGTGGGGAACGCCGCGCTTGAGCAGCAGTTTCGACAGGTACTCCGACTTCTCGACACTCGTGGTGCCGACAAGGACGGGCTGGCCCTTCTCGTGCCGCTCGGCGATGTCGTCGGCGACCGCCTCGAACTTCGCCTCCTCGGTCTTGTAGATCAGGTCGGGTTGGTCGACACGGACCATCGGCCGGTTCGTCGGGATGGGCACGACGCCGAGGTTGTAGGTCTGGTGGAACTCCGCCGCCTCGGTCTCGGCGGTACCGGTCATGCCTGCGAGCTTGTCGTAGAGCCGGAAGTAGTTCTGCAGGGTGATCGTGGCCAGAGTCTGGTTCTCGGCCTTGATCTCGACGCCTTCCTTGGCCTCGATCGCCTGGTGCATGCCCTCGTTGAACCGGCGGCCCGCCAGTACCCGGCCCGTGAACTCGTCGACGATGAGCACCTCGCCGTTCCGGACGATGTACTCCTTGTCCTTGCGGTAGAGCTCCTTGGCCTTGAGGGCGTTGTTGAGGAACCCGACCAACGGCGTGTTCGCGGCCTCGTAGAGGTTGTCGATGCCGAGCTGGTCCTCGACGAACTCGACGCCCGCCTCGGTGACGCCGACGGCGCGCTTGCGCTCGTCCACCTCGTAGTGGACGTCCTTCTTCATCAGCGGCGCCATCCGCGCGAACTCGACGTACCAGCGTGAGGACTGGTCGGCGGGACCGGAAATGATCAGCGGAGTCCGGGCTTCGTCGATGAGGATGGAGTCGACCTCGTCGACGATGGCGAAGTTGTGCCCGCGCTGCACGCAGTCGTCGAGGCTCCACGCCATGTTGTCGCGCAGGTAGTCGAAGCCGAACTCGTTGTTCGTCCCGTACGTGATGTCGGCGGCGTACGCGGCCTTGCGCTCGGCGGGCGACATGTCGGATCGGATGACACCGATGTCCAGGCCGAGGAACCGGTGGACACGCCCCATCCACTCGGAGTCACGCTGTGCGAGGTAGTCGTTGGTGGTGACGACGTGGACGCCCTTGCCCGGCAGCGCGTTCAGGTAGACCGGCAGGAGGCTGGTGAGCGTCTTGCCCTCACCGGTCCTCATCTCGGCGACCTGGCCGAGGTGCAGCGCCGCACCACCCATCAGCTGGACGTCGTAGTGCCGCTGTCCCAGGACACGCGTCGCGGCCTCCCGTACGACGGCGAAGACCTCCGGCAGAAGCTCGTCGAGCGATTCGCCGTCGGCGTGTCGCTTCCGGAACTCGTCGGTCTTCGCCTGCAGCTCGGCGTCCGAAAGGTCTTTGACGTCGTCTTCGAGGGTGTTGACGTGATCGGCGATACGGCGGAGCCGCTTCACCATCTTGCCCTCGCCCGCACGGAGCAGGCGGTTCAGAAGCATCGGGTCGACCTCGCTAGCGGTGTCTGTGTGGACGTCGTAGCACCCCAGCAGGGCGCCGGGCAGCACCCCCATCGTAGGGAATGCGCAGGCCCGCGTGCACGCGGCGGCCCGCGCGAAGTGGACGCGCGGGCCGCCGGGAACGGAACTCGGAACGCGGACGGCCTGCTCAGCCAGGCCGCCTACGACATCAGCCCAGTCGTATCACCCCGTAGTCGAATCCCTTCCGGCGGTACACGACGCTCGGTTTCCCGGTCTCCGAGTCGTTGAAGAGGTAGAAGTCGTGCCCGACGAGTTCCATCTGGTAGAGGGCATCGTCGATCGTCATCGGTTCGGCCGAGTGCTGCTTCTCCCGAACCACCCGGCCGGGCTGGCTGGGAACGACCCCGTCGTCCCAGCGAGGGCTGGGTACACCCAGTTCGTCGGTCGCCACACTTTCGTCGGTTTCGGGCTCCGCGGGCGCCTCGAGCACGGCGGTCGCCGAGCGGCCACGGCCCGCGGCCGCGGCGGCCGACAGCGGACCCGCTGCGGTGGCTTCGGCGAGGGACTCGGGTGCGCGTCGTCCGTAGTGGACGCGTCGCCGGTCGTGCATACGGCGGAGTCGGCTCTCGAGCTTGCTGATCGCACAGTCGAGCGCCGCGTAGAAGTCGCCAGCCCGCGCCTCGGCTCGGACGATCGGGCCCTTGCCCTTACCGGTGATCTCGACCCGCTGGCAGTTCTTGGCCTGCCTGCGGTTGGGCTCGTGGAAGAGCTCGACGTCGTAGCGGATGACCTTTCTGTCGTAACGCTCCAGTCGGGCCATTTTGTCCGCGACGTGCACCCGATAGTGCTCGGGAACCTCCACGTTGCGACCCTTGATGACGATGTCCATTCACGACCTCCTCGCTCACCTACGTGCGAGTGTTGAAATGGGCGACCACGGGCACCGAAGCGACGGCGGGACCGGATGCGGCAGAAATATCGGGCATCCGAGCCGAATCAGGGCTCCGGCACCGGGGACATCGACTGTTCACCTCCCCTGCTGCCGGGATGTTCGTTAGCGCTGCACGTTAGCCCGCGTGGCGCTGCCACAACAGCCCCCGCGCCGGGGGATGCCTGAAACAGGCAGACGGTGACAGTACGCGGTGGAACACTGGTTGCGACATATGCGCCAACCCCCGTTCGGAGCAGCGCACCGGTGCTGGACTCATACCGGTGACGCAGTCGGCATACCCTGGTCTGGCTCTGCGTGACCGTGGGCTGCGTCATATCCGGTCAACGACGGCCCCCCTCGTTCAGTTCCCCAATTACCCGTGTGGGTGACAAGTGTCGGTGTTTGACCCTGTGTCGCGGCCACGCGACGGTCCGGGACGCCGCCGTCAACGTCAGCGCCGCGGTCACCACCGCGCCGTGGGAGGCCAGGACCCGGGTGCAGGCCTCCACAGTGGCTCCCGTGGTGACCACGTCGTCGAGCAGGACGACGGGTGTCCCCGGGGTCGGGGCACCGTCGGGGTCGAGAAGGACCCGGCCCGCCAGGTTGGCCATGCGGGCTGCGCGGTCGAGGCCGACCGCGTCCCTCGCACGCGCCGACAGCCGCAGAGCCGGGGCCACGGCCGCAGCCCCGCCCTGCTCGGCGATCCGGGCGGCACACGACCGGGCCAGTGCCATGACGTGTGAGCCGCCCCGGGCCCGCGCGGCCGAAGGTCGGGACGGAACCGGCACGAACCACCACGTGCCGTCCGCGTCGGGACTCGCTCGTGGCAGCCTCGGCAGGGCTCGCGCGAGCGCCTGCCCGAGCGGGCGCGCGAGGTCGCGCCGCCCCCTTTCCTTGTGAGCGAGCACGAGTTCCCGCGCGACGCCGTCGTGACGGGTCAACGCGGCAACACCGGGTGCCACGGGAACGGGCCCGGAGGCCAACTCGGCCAGGCAGCTTTCGCACGCGGCAGCCCCCAGGCCGCCGCACCCCGCACACACCGACGGCAACAGCAGCTCGGCCACGGCGGTTCCGGCAGCCTTCGCCAGCGCGCCGACGGAGCAACGGAGTGGTCTCGCCGTTCGCGTCGTCATGCGCGCACCGTGGCGCACGACCCCGACGGTTTCCGTGCCGACGGGACGCGAATCCTCCGTTGGTACGCGAACGGTCAGCCTGGGTAGAACGGCTCGGCGTCGGCAGAGGTGTGACTGTGCGGCACCCACACGGCGCCGACTTCGGCCGCCGTCCAGAGCCCGCTGCTGTCGGCCACGACGATGGGCCGCCCCGGAGCCGCTGTGACGGCGCGCATCGGCGGTGTCAGGTTGGAGGTGTTGTACTGGTCGAACTGGAAGCCGTCCACCGAGACCCGCGCGACGGGCACCCGTTCCGACGACGTGGTCGCCACGAGCGTGTCGTGGTCGATCCAGTCGACGTCGACGACCGAGGACAGCCGGTCCTCCTGAAGCACCCGCGGCGCGCGCAGCGTCGCTCCGGAAGCCGTGCGGACCACCGAGGCGACCACCAGCTTGCCGCCCGCGACGAGGGCTGCCCTGGACCCGTCGCGGGACAGGCGCAACGCGCTGATCCACCCGGCGTCGGTGAGTTCGGACGCGTTGACCGGCACGGTCACCCACTGACCGTCCGCGTCCTGTTGCACCCGCGTCACCTGCTCGCCGTCGACGACCGTCCACACTTCGGTGGACTTGTCGTCCTTGCTGACCGGTGGCTTCCACGTCGGTCGGGTCATCCGCGACCCGGACAGGTCCACCAGCTGTCCGGGGGCGCCGTAGTCGCCGATCCGCAGCCGCACCTCGTCGCCGATCGACTCGACGACCGCCAGCTGGTGGCCGTTGATCGCCTGGGCGGCGCTCACGACGTCGAGTGCTCCCGATCCCGCAGGCCCGTCGATGGGAGAACCGGAGCCGAGTGAACGCACCCGCCCGTTCACTGTCATCAACCCCGGCAGCTCGGCGTTGGGGGACGACAGGGTGTCGTACGCGGGTAGGTCGCTGGGCCGCCACTCGGCCTGCCCCGGTACGAGTGGCGTGCCGTCGGAGAGCAGTTTCACGCGGCTCGTGGTCACGTGCTGCAACGAGCGCACGACCTGGGCGGCCATCAGCTCACGTTCCTGGACCGCCTCGTCACCGAGTCCGGTCAGCGGCACGACGAGCGCGCCGTCGTTGCCGGTGGTGACGTTGCTGTCGAGTGCCGCGGAGTCGCCGAGCGGGTTGCGCACAGCGCCGGCCAAGCCGTCGGAAGGGCCGGACAGCAGTAGGTCGACGACGCGGGAGGGCAGTCCCGACTGCGGGCGGGCGACCACGTACCGCAGATCGGAGACGAGTGCTGTCGAGTCGGGAGCGAAGAAGTACACCGGCACCTGGAAGTAGGCGTCGTTGAAGTCGCTCTCCGTGATCACGATGCTGTCGGGTGGATCGACGATGCGCCACTCGCCGTCGGGCTGCCTGCGCACCCGCACCGGCTTGCGGTACTCCTCCAGCCCGGCGATGAACGAGCGGTCGGGCGCCAACCTGCCGACCTCGACCGCCCGCAGCGCCACCACGCGTTCGTTGGGATCGTCGGGCTGCTCGCTCTCCGGCGCGTATACGGTGCTGAACTCCTCCTTGACCACCCGGAGGCTCGGGTCCGGCTTCCACGACTCGCGCATGCGACCACTGAGGTAGGCGCGGGAGGCGGCGTGGTCGTTGGCCGGTTGCGCGCTGTTGCGCACGAAGTTCCTGACGACCGTGAGCGGGTCGAGGCCGAGTTCCGGTTCGGGGATCTCCTGCGTCGGCTGGCCCGCGTTGCGCTGGGGGATGGCCTTGGGCTGCGACTCCATGGGGATCGAGGCGCACCCTGCCACGGTGAGCACGCAGAGGAACAGGGAGAGCACCACGGCCGGCATCCGTCGCTGTCTTCTCACCGGACCTCCTCCTGTTCGGCGGCCTCCGCGGCGTCGTGCTCCTGCGCCGGTTCCCCGCTCTCGTCGTGGCGCGCAGGTTCGGCGGGTGGCGGGTCGGGCGGCAGCGGGATGGGACTGTGCTCCAGGGTGCGGCCCACGGCACGTGGCAGGGTGAGGCGGAAGCACGAACCCTGACCCGGCTCCCCCCACGCCTCGAGCCAGCCTCCGTGCAGACGGGCGTCCTCGTGGCTGATCGCGAGGCCGAGTCCGGTACCTCCGGTGCGCCGGTTCCGCGAGGGGTCGGCGCGCCAGAAACGGTTGAACACCAGCTCCGCCTCACCGGGTCGCAGACCGACCCCGTAGTCGCGCACGCTGATGGCGACGGCGTGCTCGTCGGCCGCCAGGCGCAGGCGCACGGGATGGCCCTCGCCGTGGTCGACGGCGTTGGCGAGCAGGTTCCGCAGAATACGTTCGACCCGCCTGGTGTCCAGTTCGGCGGTGACCTCCTCGTCGGGCAGGTCCAGGACGATCTCGCTGCCGGTGCTACCCGCGATGACCTTGAGCTGCTCGACGACGCGGTGCACGACGGGGCGGACGTCGACGGGCTCCGCGGCCAGCTCCTCCACGCCCGCGTCGAGGCGGCTGATCTCCAGCAGGTCGCGAAGCAGGCTCTCGAACCGGTCGAGTTCGTCGACGAGCAGTTCCGACGAGCGCGCGAGTCCGGACGGGAACTGGTCGCGCGAGGCGTACAACACGTCCGCGGCCATACGCACCGTGGTCAGCGGAGTGCGTAGCTCATGGGAGACGTCCGATGTGAATCGCCGTTGGAGCTGCCCGAACTCCTCCAGCCTGCGGATCTGCTCCTGGATACTCGCGGCCATCTCGTTGTACGACACGGCGAGTTTGGCGAGGTCGTCCTCTCCGGACACGTCGAGTCTGCGATTGAGGTCGCCGTCCGCGAACCCCTCCGCGGCGGCCGCCGCTCGCCGGACCGGCAGCACCACCTGCCGAGTCACCATGTTGGTGATCACCGCCAGGAGCACGAGCAGGAACGCGCTGCCCACCAGCAGGGTGTTCTGCACGGTGGCCACCGTGTTCTGTTCCGTGGTCATCGGAAACAGCAGGTAGAGCTGGATCGGCCGGGTCGCCGTGGTCACCGGCGCACCGGCGACGAGGTAGGTCGTACCTGTCACACCGTCGGTGTGGTACTGGAGTGCGACCCGGTTGCTCTCGGCATAGCTCCGCAGACCGCCGGGAACGTCCTCGACCGGACCGGCATGGACGAGGTCACTGTCGACGTCACCCGGGTCGCCCGCCACGAGCACGGGTTCGAAGGCACCGGCCGCCGCTGAGCTGTCGATGTCCTGCGTGGCCGCGGAACTGCTCGTCAGGGCCTTGAGAGCGGTGGAGAGGCGGTTACGCAGGGCGTCACCCTGCCCCGCGTCGCCGACGAGTTCGCTCTCCGCGGTGCGCACTGCCACCTGCAACTGCGTGATGGCAGCCCGCTCCTTGGTGTGGACGAGCCGCTCGACGATCTGGTTCTGCAGCACGACACCGAGAACGAACACCACGGCCGACGACAGGGCGAGCGTGGAGGTCGTCACCCGGAACTGCAACGACCGGTGCCACAGCTCGCCGAAGGCGACCGTTCTGCGCCTGCTGAACGCGGCCGCGCTCCTGGCCACCGACAACGCCGACCGGCTCACCGAAGCCAGTCGCCCGCTCATGCGTTCACCTTACGAGCACCATCACGGTGGCCCGGCCTTGTAACCGACACCGCGGACGGTGAGCACGACCTCGGGGTGCTCGGGATCCTTCTCCACCTTCGACCGCAGGCGTTGCACGTGCACGTTCACCAGCCGCGTGTCGGCGGCGTGGCGGTAGCCCCAGACCTGTTCGAGCAGGACCTCACGGGTGAACACCTGGCGCGGCTTGCGGGCCAGCGCCACGAGGAGGTCGAACTCCAGCGGTGTCAGCGCGATCGACCTGCCGTCCCTCGTCACCTCGTGTCCGGGCACGTCGATGTGCAGGTCGCCGATCGTGAGTGTCTCGGCGGGCTCGGACTCGGTGCGCCGCAACCGCGCCCGCACCCGCGCCACGAGTTCCTTCGGCTTGAACGGCTTGACGACGTAGTCGTCGGCACCCGACTCCAGTCCGAGCACGATGTCCACGGTGTCGCTCTTGGCCGTGAGCATCACGACCGGCACACCCGACTCGGCCCTGATCGCCTTGCAGACGTCGATGCCGTTCATACCGGGCAGCATGAGGTCGAGCAGGACGAGGTCGGGTTTGAGTTCGCGCAGCGCAGGCAGTGCACGGGAACCATCGGACACCACGGCGGTGTCGAACCCCTCACCGCGCAGCACGATGGTGAGCATTTCAGCCAGAGCGGGGTCGTCGTCGACGACCAGCACACGCGCCTTCATGGGCACATATTCGCATTTACGTCTTGCGCAATGTGCACGACCCGGTGAAAAAGGAGCCGGGGAGCCCGGCGCTCAGACGGCTGACGCACCCGGTGAGGGCCCTTCGCGACCTGCGCGTGACCTGAGCGTTTGCCTTCACACGTTACCGTTGCGCTATGCGGAACTCCGAGTCTGCGAAAGGCGCTGCCGGCACCGTCCAGTCGGTCGACCGCGCGATCAGCGTGCTCGAACTGCTGGCCAGGAAGGGTGAGGCCGGCATCACGGAGATCGCCGCCGAGCTGGGCGTCCACAAGTCCACGGCTTCCCGGCTCGTGGGTTCGCTGGAGTCGCGCAATCTCGTGGAACAGCTCGGGCAGCGGGGCAAGTACGCCATTGGCTTCGGCGTCGTCCGGATCGCCGGTGCCGCGATGGGCAGGCTCGATCTCGCCAGGCTGGGCAACGAGACCTGCCGGTCACTGGCCGAGTCACTCGGAGAGACCGTCAACATCGCCGTCGCCGACGACGGGGTGGCGATCAACATCAGCCAGGCGTTCGGGTCCGCGGCCGTCACCGCCCGGAACTGGACCGGGCGGCGCACACCGTTGCACGCCACGTCCAGCGGCAAGGTACTGCTCGCTCACCTGCCGGAACACACACGCGAGCTCCTGTTACGCGAGCGGCTGGAACGCTACACCCCGTGCACCACCGTGGCCCCGGACGACCTGCGCGCCGAACTCGCCCGCGTGCGACGGAACGGCTACGCCGCTTCGTTCGAGGAGCTGGAGCTCGGTATGCACGCCGTCGCGGTGCCCATCTTCGGCGCCGACGGCCAGGTGATCGCGGCGATGAGCGCGTCGGGACCGTCGTACCGGCTCTCGCGCGACCGCGTGCCGCAGCTCGTCCGGCCACTGACCGACGCGGCGACCGAACTGTCGTCGCAACTCGGTCACTTCCCCAGGTAGAGCCTCTTCGCGAGCACGGCCATCGCCTCGGTCGACTCCGGTCCGGCCGTCAGGTCGCGGCTGCCGTCGACGACGTGCCACTCGGACAGCCAGTTCGCCGCTGCGAGTTCGTCGTACACGCGCGCGCATCGTGCCTGGAGCGCGTCGTCGGACTCGAAGGCGTCCATCTCCCGGGTCGAGTCGTGCCGCGCTCGGTTGGCGGCGCGACTGGCGGCGACCTCGACAGGTACCCGCAACAGCAGGTGGGTGTCGGGGACAGGCAGTCCGAAACGTTCGATTTCCATTTCCCGCACCCAACGCACCACGGGGCCGTCGATCCCCTGGCTCAGCCTGGCCGCCTGGTAGGCGGCGTTCGACGCGACGTACCGGTCGAGCAGCACCACATCGTGGTCGGCGAGTGCCGCCCGGAGTTCGGTGGCGGCGTCCCTGCGGTCCAGCGCGTACAGCAGCGCCATGCCGTACACGGACTCAGCGAGATCACCGTGTTCGCCGTGCAGGGCCTCCCTGACGAGGTCGGCGTGCACGTCCCTGCCGTATCGCGGAAACGCGGCCGTGGTGACCGTCGCGCCGTGCTCGCGTAGCGCCGCGGTGAGCGCGTCCGTCAACGTGCGCTTGCCCGCCCCGTCGAGGCCCTCGACGGCCACCAATCGCCCCATGCGCCCATTGTGGCGTACCCCGGTTTCGCCCGACCGGGTGCCGACTTGCTCCACGCGGTGACCAGCGGAGACGTCACTACTTCGTTACTGTGGGTGCACGATCGACTTTGGCTGTGAGCAGGCAGACCACGAGTTCCGACCACAGTGAGCGAGGTGTTTGCGCGCGTGCCACTCCCTGGCCCCGACACCCACGTCGTCGAGTTACGTGTCCCGGGACTCATCGGCACCAGTGGGGACGATCTGCTGGACTCGACGGGCACCGTCGACGTCGACGGCGACGGGATCGGCAGGATCATCCGGCCGTGCGACCGGTTGCGTCGGCCTGCGCCCGGCCCGGTTCTGCGAGCACCCGGCCGTTCCGTGCCCCGGACGCTGGAGGGCTACCTGTGGAGCCGCATGACCTCGGGCGGGGCGGCGAAGGCGGCGTGGGCACTGTTGTTTCCGTTCTCGCTGGTCAACGTCGCACAGTGGATGTTGCCGCCTGACTCGGGGTCGCGGGCCTCGCAGACTCTGTCGGCGGTCTGCCGGGCGCTGCTGCGGGTCGCCGCGCTGCTGCTCACCATGCTGCTGGTGGGCCAGCTCGCGGTGGTGAGCCTCGATCTCCTGGCGACGCAGTGCCTGCGTCCCGCAGGGGCGTGCCTGGAAGCCGCGCCGTCGTGGCTGCGTGACACGGCGAGCGTTCGCACCGCACTGGGCCTCGCACCACTGCTGGTACTGATCGGGGTCCTGTTCGTCGTGGCCTCCACGTCCTGGGAGGTGCGAGCGTCTCGCCTACGGGAGCACCGGCCGGACCTTCCCGGCGGGACACTGCTGGACGACGAGCAGGAGACGACCACGTTGCGTTGTCTGCACACGGTGGCCGCGCTCAGCGTCGTCGTGCTCATGCTGCTCGGCGGTCCCCTGACGGCGCCCACCCGTACCGTGGACGCCGTCGTCTGGGTGCTCGCGTTGGTGTTGCTCGGGTTCGGCGCGGGGGCGGCGGCGTTGCGGGCGCACCGCCTGCTGGGACCGGTGCCGCGTGCCGGGCTCATCACGCTCGCGTTGGTGCTGGTCGGCGTGGCCGCGGTAGTGGCGACGCCGCTGTCGGGGCAGGTGTCCTCGGGTGCGAACGCCACCGTGGAACTGGTGGCGGCGGCGTTGTTCGCCGTGTGCGTGCTCTTCGCGTTGCTGCTCGTGCCCACGGCGATCGTGGCGAGGCGCACGTGGTCGGCGCTGCCCCGACGGCTTCGGCCGTGGGTGGGTGGCTGGGCGGCGGCACCCGTGCTCGCACTGGGGGCGTTGCTGGGCGGTGGCTTCGGTGCCGGCCTGGCGATCGCCGCCCGGCACATGCTGGATTCCTCGCTCGCCCTCCCCGAGGGCTACACACTGATCACCTTGCTGTGGGGCGCGGGGCTGGTGTTCGCCGCGCTCGTCGCCGTGCCGGTGTTCGCCGTTGCGGTGCCGCTGCGCAGGGTCCGGCGCGGAGTGCCCGAGGTGCTGCGTCTCATGGAAACCCGCGAGGAGGACGTCGACGAAGCCACCGCCGCATGGGCCAGGGCCGCCTGGGAACGCAAGCACCTGCACCGCATCGTGCTGGCCGTGGTCCTGGCGATGATCGCGGGTGCGGGTGCGCTCGTGGCCGTGCGCGTCGGCGCGATCGAGATCCCGGACTTTCTGAAACCCCTGTCGGCGGTGGGAGTGGTGGCGCTCGGCGGGCTGGCCTTCGCGCTGCTGCGTGCGGTCTTCACCACCGCGACGGGAACACTCCGGGTACGTCACCTCGCCGCGTTCACCGATCTGGTGTGTTTCTGGCCCCGCGTCGCGCACCCCGTGGTACCGCCGTCGTACGCGCTGAAAGTGGTTCCCGAACTGGCCGAGCGCGCCAAGGAACACCTACGCGCGCCCGACAGCCGGGTCGTCCTCGCCGGATACCACGTGGGCGGCCTGCTCGCCGTCATCACCGCGGGCAGGCTGAGCGCGGAACTCTCCGAACCCGAAATCGAACGACTCGGGCTGCTCACGGCGGGCACTCCGTTGCAGTGGGGGTACCAGCGCGCGTTTCCGGGCGTGTTCGGGCACGAGGCGCTCGTCCGGGTCTTCGGCACTCTTTCCGGCCGCTGGCGGGGACTCTGCCGGGGCACCGACACCTTCGGCGGTGGTGCCACCACGTGGCGCCACCAGGTCGCGGGCGGCGAACTGCTTGGTGTCGGCTACCTGCCCGAAGGTGGGGTCGGACCGCTGGACGCCGCCGAGCGCGGCCCTCACGGCGCGCTGGTGCTCGGCGGCGACCACTGGCTTCCCGACCCGGCGGCCGGTCCGGTCAAGGGGCGGCGCTGGGCTCCGGGCGTACGCAGGCATGGCGACTACGTCGTCGAGCCCGAGTGGGACAGGGCCGTGGCGTATGCGGCAGGTCTGGTCGGCCCGTCGCCTGCCATCCCCGAGCCGACCCGGCCGACCGGGCCCGTGCCGAGTGATGCCCTCGGCGCGCCGAGGCTGTAGGGCAGCCTGGGGTCAGGACGTGGCCTTGCCCTTGCGCATCCGCGTCAGGGCGAGCAACGCACCGCCGCCCACGAGCAGCGCGGCACCGAGACCGATCAACCAGCCACTGCTGAACCCGGTGGAGGCCAGGTCGCCGTCCTCGGCCACCGGTGCGGGTGCGCTTTCGGTGGTCTCCGGCGCACTCGGGCCGCCCGCGGGGTTCGAGGTGGTGGGTTCACTCACCGCCGTCGACGACGGCACGTCGGTCGGCTCACTCGCCGGGGGCTCCTCGGTGCCGGGCTCGCTCGGCTCAGGCTGGTCGGGGTTCGGCTCCGTGGTCTCCGGGTCGGTGGTCGGCGGCTCGGACGGCGCCTCCTCACCGCAGGCGAACCAGTGGCTGATCGCGGGAATGTTGCCACCGTTGTTCAGCGGGGACCGCAGGTCCTCCCAGGGCACGGTCTCGGACAGCCCACGCTCCCCCGGCACGTACACGTTGTAGCGGGGGCCGCCCTTCACGACGATCGCGGTGACCACGATGCCGTCGGGCACGTCGGTGATCGTCAGGTACCTGTCCTGGTTGGGGACGCCGCCCTCGTAGGTCAACGAGGCGTTTTCCACGTCTTCACCGCCGTCGCCGACCTTCACCAGGATGCCACCGCCGAACTGCTCGCACTCCGTGGCGTTGCCCTGCTCGATCACAGCGCGTGGGTCCTCTTCGGACTCCGTCGCCAGCGCCGGCGGCACGGCGGCCACCGCCAGGCCCAGGCTCAGTGCGGCGACAGCGAGGTTTCGGGTTCGGAAAAGTCGGGGCATGGGTCACTCCGTCGGGGACACGGGGGATACAGGGAAATTACGGGTGGCCTCGAAGTCGGAGGAGGCCGCCCGCACTCTATATGCCCAGAGTGAAACCATCATGCCGAATCCGTGATGGTGATCCATTCGATTCCAATTGGTAACGACCGACGACACAATCGCCATCAAGTCGCAACAAACCGCCTCGCTCCGGCGACTTCTCACACGGTGACGCGGTACAGGTCCGGCTCCAGATAGATCAGCCGAGCCGCGGGCACCTTCGCGCGGACACGGGCCTCGGCCTCGTCGATCGCCGTGGCGACGGCGGCCATGTCCAGACCTTCGCGCAGACTCAGCTTGGCGGCCACCAGGAGCTCCTCCGGCCCGATGTACTGGGTGCGAATGTGGATCACCCGCTCGACGTCCCCCGACACCAGCTCGCCCACGATCGCCTCGAGTTCGCGGTCACCCGAGCCCTCGCCGATGAGCAGGCTCTTCATCTCGACGATCAGCGTGATCGCGATGACTCCGAGCAGCACACCGATCATCAGCGTGCCCACGCCGTCCCACACCGGGTCGCCGGTCACCACCGCGAGGCCGACGCCGAGCAGCGCGAAGACGAGCCCGAACAGGGCCCCGGCGTCCTCGAGCAACACCACGGGCAGTTCAGGAGTCTTCGACTGCCGGATGAACGCCCACCACGTTTTGTCGCCCTTCAACCGCTTGGACTCGACGATGGCGGTGCGGAAGCTGTAGCACTCCAGCGCGATGGCCACCACGAGGATCACCACGGCCACCATCGGGGACGACAGCTCCTCCGGATGCTGGATCTTGTGGATGCCCTCGTACAGGGCGAAGACCGAGCCGAGCGTGAACAGCATCAGCGCCACGATGAACGAGTAGAAGTAGCGTTCCCGTCCGTAACCGAACGGGTGCGCCTTGGTCGCCCGGCGCTTCGAGGTCTTCTGCCCCAGCAACAGAAGCCCCTGGTTGGAGGTGTCGGCCACCGAGTGCACCGACTCCGCCAGCATCGACGACGATCCGGTGATCAGAAAGCCCACGAACTTGGACACGGCGATACCCGCGTTCGCGAACAACGCCGCGAGGATCGCCTTGGTCCCACCTTCTGCTGCCACGGTTTCCCCCTTCGTGTGCGCAGACCGACCGGCCCGCGTCGATCGGAGTGCAGCTTAAAGGCCCGGTGGGACCGCTGTGCTGTGGCACCCGGTTCCCACGTCGTCACACCGGGGACGGAGCGCGGCCCGGCCTGAGACGCACGAAACGGCCTGCGCGCCTCCGGCAGGGGGACGCCAGCTGCCGGGTACACGAAATCGTGCCAGGTCAGCGGCGGCTGTTCGTCCCCGTCAGGCGCACGTACCGGCAGTCGCCCGGAAGACCCTGGCCGAACCGCTGAGCGTGGGCCGGATCCGCACCTCGGGATCGCACGCGGGCAACCACACCGACTCCCCACGGCGCAGCTCGACCTTCGTACCGTCCTCGGAACAGAGCAACAACTCGCCCTGGGTGCAGAGCAGGATCTGTGGGCCTGACCCACCGAGCCGCACCTCGCCGTTGTCGCCGTCCGCCCACTCGAGACGTGACAGCTCGAACTCCGGCGCGTCGGTGCGGTACACGGCGACGCGCTCGTCGAGCACACCGCGTTCCCCGCACAACACGGGCATGTCACCACACGCGAAGTCGACCACCCGCAGGAGCTCGGGCACGTCCACGTGCTTGGGCGTCAGCCCGCCACGCAGGATGTTGTCGGAGTTCGCGAGGATCTCCACGGCGGTGCCGTGCAGGTACAGGTGCAGGTTGCCCGCGGGCAGGTAGAGGGCTTCTCCTGCGTGGAGGGTGAGCCGGTTCAGCAGCAACGCGGCCAGCACACCGGCGTCGTGCGGGTGTGCCTCGCCCAGTTCGAGCACGGTGCGGCACTCGGTGTCGAACTCGCCGTGTTCCTTGATGTGCCGCACGCACGCGTCGAGCACCTCGGGCAGGAGCTGGTCGAGGGTGGGCTGCGGCATGGTGATCAGCGTCGTGAACAACGCCCGGAGCCCGTCCGGGTCGGGCTGGGCGGCCAGCAACTCGGTGTACCTGGTGAGCCCGGGAGTGTCGATGGCCCGCAACAGGCGCACGGTGCGGCGCGGGTCCCGGAACCCGGCGAGCGCGTGGAACTCCGTCAGCGCGCACACCAGCTCCGGTTTGGCCGTCGGATCGGGATAGTTCCGGTTCGGCGCGTCCTTCGGGATGCCCGCCGCCTCCTCGCGGGCCCAACCCTCCGCCGCCTGCTTCGCCGACGGGTGAGCCTGCATCGACAGCGGCTCCTCCACCGCGAGGATCTTGAGCAGGAACGGCAACCGACCGCCCCACCGGCCCGCGCAGTCCTCACCGAGCTGTCCGACCGGGTCGCTCTCCACCAGGTCGAGCAGGCTCCGCTCCGTCCCGTCCTCACTCACCACGCGGGAGGGGTCGCCCGGGTGCGCTCCCATCCAGAGCTCCGCCTCGGGATGCGGCGCGGGCACCGGACGCCCCAGCAGTTCCGGGATCGTGGTCCTGGAGCCCCACGCGTAGGGCCGGACTGCGTTGCGCAGCAGTTCCACGGTCAACTCAACTCCTCGCCGGCCGTCCACCGGCCTTTTCTCGTGTACTGGCTCTACGCGGTTGCGGGCGCAACGCGGCCAGCTCCCCCAATCGTTCCCGCCGCGAGACCGAGGTAGAGCGCCGCGAACTCGAACCGCAGCGCAAGAACGGCCGCGCGGGCGGCGTCATCGGCCACGATCTCGTCCGCCGGCGCCAGAACGTCCGCCGACGGCAGCAACTCCCCGGCCCGATGCCGACTGCCGTCCGCCGCCTGCCCAGTGATCACCGCGAGCAGCACCACTCGAACCGGGGCACTCTCCCCCGTCCGGTCCTCGGGATCGGCGAAGATCGTGTTGCTTCCCGAGACGTCCGCGGCCGCCCTCCGCAGCGCAGACCGGGACAGCGCCTGACGGTAGTGCGCGACGTCCGCGACGACGGCCGCATGGGCGGCCAGAGCGTATGCGGCATGGTGGGCCGCCCCCACGGCCACCGAGTCCAGTCCCCACAAAAGCGGGGTACGCTCGGCCAGCCGCAACGCCAGCGACTTGGCGGGATTGACGAACGACTCGTGACCGAGGTGGCAGCGTTCGGCCTCGTGATCCAAACGGTCGGCGAGGGTTTCGATGTCGGCCACCGACAAGCCGAGCGTGTTGGTCGTGAGCAGGCCCGCCGTGAGGGCCCTCGCCAGCGCGAACTCCTCGGGCACCGGCACGCGGGGAGCGAGGACCACCCCACGCCCCGCCACGGACGAGGCCACCGGTCCCTCCGACGGTGCGGACAACACCAAACCGGCGCCGTACCTCGCGGCCCGCTCCAACGACCGGGCCAACTCGTGGTCGTACGGATCGTCGGTGTGTGCGAACACCGCGTCGAGCGCCCCGACCCAGCTGGGCACCACGTCGCTCAGGACCACCGGCACGGGACTGGCCGGAGCGACGAGGGCCTCCAGTAGTCTCGCCGCGGTGTGCCCCACCCCCGGGCGGGACACGATCACCAGGGAACGTGGCCTGCCGACGTCGAGTCGCTCGCTCAGCTCCAGCTCCGCAGCGGTCTCGGCGGTGGCCCGCACCTGGGCGCCCGCCATGGCGGCGGCTCTCAGCAGCCCGGCACCGTCGGCGTCGGCCAACCGCGTCGGGTCGTCGAGCAGGCTGTCGTCAAGCGCCATCGGAACTGGTCTGGTCATCGTTGTCACGCCCGCCGTCGTCCGGGGGAGTTGCCTCGTCGAGCAGGAGCACGGGGATTCCGTCACGCACCGGGTAGACCCGTCCGCACGACGTGCAGGTCAGCGCATCCGCATCCGGGTCACCCGGCGCACCCGGCGTCAACGGAGCGTGGTCCGGCGCGGGGCACGCGAGGATCTCCAACAGCTGCGCATCAAGCGTGACGGCCATGCTTCCTCTTTACCACTAGCGAGTTCATACGTGACGTCAGATCGGTGTGACGGATTGAGGACCCGTGACTCAACCACGCACGATGGCAAGGACTTCGTCGGTCAACGAGCGCACCGCCGCCTCGTCGGACGCCTCGACGTTCAACCGGAGCAGCGGCTCCGTGTTGGACGCACGGAGATTGAACCAACCGCGCTCGCCGAGGTCCACCGTGAGCCCGTCGAGCTCGTCGAGTTCGGCCCCGTCGCGACCCCCGAACGCCTCCTTCACGGCGGCGAGCCGCCCGGCCTGGTCGTCCACCGTCGAGTTGATCTCACCGGACGCGGCGTAGCGACTGTATTCGGAGGTCAGCGCCGACAGCGAGCCGTCCTGCTCGCCCAGCGCCGCGAGCACGTGCAGAGCCGCGAGCATGCCCGTGTCGGCACGCCAGAAGTCACGGAAGTAGTAGTGGGCCGAGTGCTCGCCACCGAAGATGGCGCCTGTCTCGGCCATCTGCTCCTTGATGAAGGAGTGCCCGACGCGGGTGCGCACCGGCGTGCCCCCGTGCTCGGCGACGATCTCGGGAACCGCCTTGGACGTGATGAGGTTGTGGATGATCGTGGCGCCGGGCTCCTTCGCGAGCTCCCGCACCGCCACGAGCGCGGTGATGGCGCTCGGCGACACCGGGTCGCCGTTCTCGTCGACCACGAAGCAGCGGTCGGCGTCGCCGTCGAACGCGAGTCCGAGGTCGGCACCCACTTCACGGACCTTCGCCTGGAGATCCACGATGTTGGCCGGGTCGAGCGGGTTGGCCTCGTGGTTGGGGAACGTCCCGTCCAGCTCGAAGTACATCGGCACGACCTCGATGGGCAGGCCCTCGAACACGCGCGGCACGGTGAGCCCACCCATGCCGTTGCCCGCGTCGACGACCACCTTCAGCGGGCGGCTGCCGCTCAGGTCGACGAGTCGGTGCAGGTGGGCCACGTAGTCGCTGAGCACGTCGCGCTCGGTGACCTTGCCGTGCTGACCCGCGAACTCGGGCACACCGTGCTCGACGGTGTCCCTGATCTCGGCGAGTCCTGATTCCTGCCCCACCGGGGAGGCGCCCGCACGGCAGAGCTTGATCCCGTTGTATCGGGCGGGGTTGTGGCTGGCCGTGAACATCGCACCGGGCATGTTCAGCGAGCCGGAAGCGAAGTACAGCTCGTCGGTGCTGGCGAGGCCGATCGACACCACGTCGAGCCCCTGCGACGTCACGCCGTTCGCGAACGCCCTGGCCAGGCCCGGTGACGACTCCCGCATGTCGTGCCCGATCACCACCGAGGGCGAGTCGGGCTTGATGAGCAACGCGAAGGCGGCACCGAAGTCGGTGACCAGTTCCTCGGTCAGCTCCTCACCGACGACACCACGGATGTCGTACGCCTTCACGATGGCCGACAGGTCTGACACGCCTCTCCCCGATCGTCTCCGATGTAGGCTTCCGCAAGCCTCGATACCCGCGAGGAAGCCTACCGACACGTCCGGACGTTCAGGCGCGGCCGGGCAGTACCCGCAGGTGTCCCCGCCTGCCCTGGCCCGTTCTCGGCTGTTCCTGCTGCTGGGAAGGGGGAGGCGGCGGGCGGTCGGACCTTCCGGCCTCACGCACGGCTTCGGCCAGCGCGGTCAACTCGTCGCTGGACGGTTCCGGCGCAGCGAACTCACCCTCGTGGCGGACGACCTCCCAGCCCTTGGGCGCCGTGAGCCTCAGGGCGTGAGCCTCGCAGAGGTCGTACGAATGGGGCTCCGACGCCGTGGCCAGCGGACCAACCACCGCCGTGGAGTCGCTGTAGGCGTAGGTCAGCGTCGCAACAGCGGGTTCGAGGCAACCCGTTCGCGAACACTTTCGCACGCTCCGCACAGTTGCTCACCATATCCTGTCAGAGGTCCCGCGTGCTGCCGACACACCGAGAATGTCACGGTGACGTGGCGGCGTAGGCTTCCCCTCGTGGCTATGGCGAAAGGCTCGCGACAGCGGTTGCGCCGCGACCGGCATGGTCGTGGTCTGCGAGGGCCGCTGTTTCCGTCCACGCTGCCCGCCGCGTCGAGCCGGGCCGAGAAGTTCGACGCCCTCGTGCTCGACGCCCTGGAGCCGATCGAGGCCCGGTGGCGGCACGATCTCACCGAGCTCGACGTAGCCGTGGACGAGGTCCCCGAGGTGCGCATGGAGATCCCCTCCACGCAGGTCGACGGTGTGTTGCTGGACGGAAGGGTCCCCCTGTCCCGGCTGGTGCCGGCCGGGGTGGATCGCGACGGGTTGCCCACCAGGGCGAGGATCGTCCTCTACCGCCGCCCGCTGGAGGCGAGGGCGAAGGACCCGACCGAGTTGTCCGAGCTCGTCCACGACGTCCTCGTGGAGCAGGTGGCCAACTACCTCGGAGTCGAACCGGACATCATCGACGGAGGCTGACGGTGTGGGAGCCGCGCGGGAGCCACGTCGTCGACGCGGTGGTCGTCACCGTCGAGCCGGGCGCCGCAACGACGGGAGCGCCGTCAGCACGGTGAACAGCACGGCCGCGAGCTGCCCCAGCAGCAACACGTCGTGCCGAGCGCTGTCGAAACTCACGCGGACCTCCGCGGGCTCCGGCGGCACGGCCACCGCCACCTGGCCTTCCCACGCCCGCACGATCGGAACCGCGACGCCGTCCACCGTGGCGCGCCATCCCGGTTCGTAGGCCGCCGACAACACCAGCAGACGACCTTCGGGCCCCTCCGACACCCGCACTCCGATCTCGGGCGGCGCGGCGTCCACCGCCGCCGACGCGGGCGGGGTCAGCAGCTCGGCGTCGGGCGGCAGGCCGCTGACCGACCGGCGGGCCTGTTCCGACGAGATCAGCGTCGCCGCGCCCGCCTCGGGGGTCAGCCGCAGCACCGCACGCCCGTCGGTGGTGGGTGGTGCGGGTTCGGCGAGTTCACCCGCCGCGCTCCGCAGCGGCCGGCCGTCGTCTCCCCGCGGCAGGACCACGAACAGCACACCCGAAGCCGCAGCCGAGGTCACCGCCGAGGTGACCGCCTCGGGTCTCCCGCTCAGCAGCTGCCGTTGCCAGGCCTGCGCCCGTGACGCCATCGTCTCCACGGGCGCCAGCGCGTCGTCACCGAAGCGGGGTGCCCGGCCGGAGGTGAGTCGCGGGACGTCGTGCGGGGCCTCCGGGTCGCCGAGCACCAGGACTCCGCGACCGGTCGAGGCGAGTTCCTCGATCATCGGTTCCATCGGCGGGCTCGGCTGGTTCACCAACGGCCCACCTCGCCCGGCGATGACGTCACAGCCTGCCAACACCGACACACCACACACCGCACCGACCACGGCGACGCGCGTCCGGGACGTCCGTGTTCGTTCCGGCACGCGGACGCAGGCGACCAGCACGGTGACGAGCAGTCCCGCGCCGACCAACAGCAACGGGGCACCGGCGAAGGCGGAGGCCGCCGGACCACCACGGACCGGACGGGCTGGCACGAACGACAGGACGGCCGCGCCGAGCACTCCCACCAGCACGAGCCCCGCGGCAGGCGCCATGCGGGACGTGGGCCGCGCGACGACAGCCGTGAACGCCGCCACCACCACGACGACTCCCGCCGGCGAGCCGCCCGGTCCTCCCGGGTCGAGGGCGAGCAGTTCCACCAGCGTGGGTGCCTGGGTGCCTGGACCACTCACCCCGTGCAGCACGAGCACGGGGTGAGCCACGAGCACGGGCAGCCACGGCAGCAGCAGCCCCGCGGGCAGCAGCACGAGCACCGCGAACGCACCGGCCCGGGCCCTCGGCCGGTCCCGGCCTGGCGCGGCGACGAAGGCGATCGACGCCACGAGCAGCAGCAGGAGGCACGCCACGGGCGAGAACGCCGCCGTGGTCGCCACCCCCAGCGCGCACAACACGCTTGCGCTCAACCACCGCTCGCGCATCGGCCCGTACGTCACCACGAACACTCCCGCCAGCAACAGCGGCAACAGGACGTGCAGCACGACGACGTCGAGTCGGCCCTGCACAGCGGCTGCGGTGGCCGGGGGTAGAAGTCCGTAGGCGGCAGCCGTCGACGCCCTGACCCAACGGGCCACAGGTATCCGCCGGGTGGCGGCGTAAGCGGACAGAGCCGCCAACGGGACGTCGGCCAGCAGCAACACCGCCACGACCGCAGCAGGCCCGCCCACCGGCGCGAGAGGAGCTCCCAGGACGCCGAGCACGGCCAAGGCCGGCGGGGCACCGCCGGAGGCACCGCCGACGGTGCCGTGCCAAGCAGCGAGGTACTCGCTCCACACATCGCCGAGATCACCGACCGGAAGCAGTGCGCCACCGGCGAGGGAGAGCCCGAGCCGACCCGAGTGCGCTCCCAAGGCGACGACGGTGAGTACGCCGGTCAGTACCGCTGGCGGAACCCAACGCGACCGCAACGCCCGCATCACCGGCCCCTCACCGAAGGCGCGGCACACCTACCGGGCGTCTCCGGCGGCAACACGCCGTCGATCGGGGCACGCTCGACCTCGGCACGAGTATCGGTCAGAATGCTCGACACACCCGGCCGATGGCCGACCGGTGGAACACTCCGCCCGCCAGGACGGCGCAACGCAGCCGGTGAGAGCGCGGTACGAACTTGCGAAGGGACGATCGTGAACGGCAAGTGCCTCTCCGCGTACAGAGACGAGCAAGGGCACTCACTCTAACGAGCGACCGGCACCGCAGGTCACACGGCGCGTTTCTTCAGCTTCCTCCGCTCCCTCTCGGAGAGACCGCCCCAGATCCCGAACCGCTCGTCGTGCGCCAGGGCGTACTCCAGGCAGTCGTCCCTCACCTCACACACCTGGCAGATGCGCTTCGCTTCCCGGGTCGAGCCCCCCTTCTCCGGGAAGAACGCTTCGGGGTCGGTCTGCGCGCACAGGGCACGCTCCTGCCAATCCTGCTCCCCCGTCACGTCGAAGAGCTCGGTGAGCACACCCCGATCGCTTTCCGGGTGTCCACCCAACTCCATGACGTTCCCCCATTCCATTCCAGTAGTGTCCAACCGCACGTCCGCCTCCTCGCTTTCACGCACTCCCAGGGCCGGCGGTACTGGATGCCCCGACTGCCCCCCTTTTAAGACAGCGGAATGACATCAATGTGATTACACCTGTGTAGTGCGGCCGGGTCAAGCAGAGTAGCAAGGTTGGGGGATACTTGGGACGGCGTGCGCAAGGGGACACGCCGAGGAGACCTCGACCGGTTTCAACCGGTTGCGCCGGAAGTTCGCCGCAGAGGGTGAACGGAGAGGACACACCAAGCCCGTGCAACGCTCAGTCGTTCGCCCAAGCCTGCTGTTCTACGCGATCCTCGCCGTCACCGTCGCCGGCGGCGTGCTCACCACCACGCTGACAACGATCGAGGACATCCTCGACCGGTCGGTGCTGGGCACGCTGGGAATGTTCCTGCTGATCATCGGCGGGTGGGCCCTGTCACTGACCCTGCACGAGTTCGGGCACGCGTTCGTGGCCTACAAGGGTGGCGACCGCGAGGTGGCGGCCAAGGGTTACCTGTCGATGGACATCCGGCGCTACACCGACCCGATCATGTCGCTGGTGCTGCCGTTGATCATCCTCGCCGTCGGTGGAATCCCGCTGCCCGGCGGCGCGGTGTGGATCAACCGCTGGGCGCTGCGTTCACGTGCGGTGTCGTCATGGGTGTCCCTGGCGGGCCCGCTCAGCAACCTCGCCCTCGGCGTCGTGCTCACCGCACTCGTGGCCACGGTCTCCATGCCGCCGGGGCTGTTCGCCGGGTTGTCCTATCTCGCGTCGCTGCAGATCCTCGCTTTCGTCATCAACATCCTTCCGGTGCCGGGCCTGGACGGCTTCGGAGCCATCGAGCCCTACCTGTCGCCGCAGGCTCGCGAGTTCGGCGCGAAGGCCCGCCCGTGGGCTCCGCTCGTCCTGTTCGCGCTGGTCCTCGGCGTTCCCGCCGTCGGCGAGGCCCTCTGGACGCTCACCGACACGGTGTTCGCGGCGGTCGGCGGGGACGCGTTCGCGGCAAGCGTGGGGCAGTACGTCTTCATGTTCTGGCGGTGAGCGCGCAAGGCGGCCGACGTCACCGGTGCTCGGCGAACCACGTACGGGCCCGCTTGGCCACCCGCCTGAGACCCGCGCGCTCGCCGAAGTAGTTACCCACCAGCCCCACCACCGGCAACGCGCCGAGTGCTTGGTGGTAGAGCCTGCCGCTCGGCCGCTTCTCCAGCTCTCCCGTGATCGCGAACAGCGACCGGCCGAGCTTCCACAGGGTGCGTGCGCCCGCCTTGACACCGAGACGGGAGTTCCTGCGCCCGCCCTCGGGCAGGTCCTCCGAGAGCTCCGCCGTCCGCTCGTTCTCCCCCGCGACGTCGTAGCCCTCGTACCCGCCCTCCGCGATGCGGGGGTCGATGTCGCGCTCGAACAGCACCCACCCGATGAGCCGGACGCGCTCCGCGACCTCCGTGACACCGTGTTCACCGGCGATGGCGCACAACAACAGACCCTGCGACGCCACGCCCATCGTGTCCTGGACCGGAAGCCGGTCGGCCAGTGCGCCGAGCAGTCCGGGAGCGGCGGTGAGCAGCGAGGTGAACCGGCCGACCCGGTTGACCCACCAGTCGACCCGGTCGTCGACGTCCATCGCGTTCCACGCGACCGACCCGGGGACCCTCACCGACTTCAGCGCCTCGGCGAGCCTGGCACGCACCGTGGACTCGGTGTCCCCCTCCGAGTTCTGTGCGGTCTGTGCGGTCTGTGTGGTGAGCCCGAACGGGTCGGACTCCCGTAGCGCGTCGACCATCGGCCCCGCCGCCCTCACGAACGGTCGCAGCACCTTGACGACGTGTCTGTCACTGATCGGCTCGCCCACAGGCACTACCTCGTTCCCGTGTCGGACACCGCCGATCGTCCCAACGATCCTCCGAGCGCCATCGCGGCGGGCAGCGCACCACCCGCCAACAGGAGCAGTGCCCTCCAGTCGACCATGAGGACGCTGTCGCCGCCCGGCCCCTCGACACCCAGCACGAGCAGCGTCACGAACCACACCAGCAGCGGGACCATGGCCAGCCTGCGTGACACCAGTCGTTCGGCCGTCGTCACGAGCAACGGCGTGGTGACGGCGGCCACGAGCGCGCTGAGCGGCAACGGCACGTCACCGGCCTTCGGCAACACCACACCGTCGAGGCGCAACGGCAGGTAGAACAGCTCCAGCGTGGCGAGCAGCACGGCGTCCACGGAGAGCAACACGATGACCGGCCACCTGCTGACCGACGACGTCCCCGGGGCGGTCAGCACAGCGGCAGACCTCCGAAGAGGTCGGTCTCCGCGCCCTCGGCGGGCCCGTGGACCAGCACGAAGAACTCCGTGTCGGGCACCGGCTGCGCGATGCCGTTGGAGAGCGCGAAGCAGTCCGGCCCCACGGTCACCTGGGTGCGGTGGGCGCGCAGTGCCGCGAACTTCGCCTCACGGTGGCCCGTGATGTCGACCCGCGTGGTGATGCCGGCGTCCGGCGTGGCGGGCAACTCCTCGTCGGCGGGCACGCGGAACGGCACGCGTTCGTCCTGCCTCAGCATGGCGAGCCCTCGCGCCGTCGCCTCCGCCGACGACACCGTGTGGAACAACCGGCCCACGCCCTCGGCCCGTCGCACCGCGGCCGTGGCGATCTCGTGGGCCCGGATGTGGTCGGGGTGCCCGTACCCGCCGTTCGAGTCGTACGTGACGACGACCTCGGGACGTAACTCCTCGAACACGGAGAGGAGCTGCTCGGTCTGCTCGTCGAGGGAACCCTGGACGAGCGCGCGTGGATGCTCGTTCGACGCCGTCCCGGCCATCCCCGAGTCGCGCCACCGCCCCGCACCGCCGAGGAAGCGGTGTTCCGCCCAGCCCAGTGCCGCACCGGCCTCGGCCAGCTCACCCATCCGGTAACCGCCGAGCTGATCACCGGCCCAGGAGCCCAACTGGTCGAGCTCGCCAGGGATGATCTCGCCTTCCTCGCCGAGGGTGCAGGTCACCACTGTGACGTGGGCCCCTTCGGCGGCGTAGCGGGCGATCGTCCCACCTGTCGTGATGCTCTCGTCGTCGGGGTGTGCGTGAACGAACAGCACCCTACGGCCATCTACCGAGGTCACAACTTAAGATTAGTTCGTTCGTACCGTCCCCACACCGGCGCGTCTGCACTATCCTCGCGCCGAGTCACAACCACACATCGCCGTGACACCCTAATCTCCCTCACGAAGGGCTTCTGGTGAGCGTAGAAGCAGTATCGCCGCAGTCGGCGGAATCGTCGGAATCCGTGCTGTCCATTTCGGATTTGAAGATCTCCTTCTCGACCGAGGACGGCGTCGTCGAAGCGGTCAAGGGAATCGGTTTCGACGTCGCCCCCGGCGAGATTCTCGCGATCGTCGGGGAGTCGGGGTCCGGCAAGTCGGTCACGTCGATGTCGGTGCCGGGACTCCTGCCGAAGACCGCGAAGATCGACGGTGCGCGAAGCCTGGCCGGGATCGACCTCGGCGGCATGTCCCCCAAGCAGCTGCGGAAGCACCGCGGCAGCGACGTCGCCATGATCTTCCAGGAGCCGATGACGGCCCTGAACCCGATGTACACGGTGGGCTGGCAGATCCGGGAGTCCCTGCGGGCTCACCAGGACATCTCCAAGCAGGCCGCCGACAAGCGGGCCATCGAACTGCTCGACATGGTGGGTATTCCGGAGCCGGAGCGGCGCTTCAAGCAGTACCCGCACCAGCTTTCCGGCGGTCTGCGCCAGCGCGTGGTCATCGCCATGGCGATCTCCTGTGACCCGAAGGTCATCATCGCCGACGAGCCGACGACCGCGCTCGACGTCACGGTGCAGGCCGAGATCCTCGCCCTGCTGCGCAAGCTGCGTGACACGCTCAACACAGCCATCGTCCTCATCACCCACGACATGGGCGTCGTCGCCGACCTCGCCGACCGCGTGGTGGTGATGTACCAGGGTGAGATCGTCGAGCAGGCCCCGGTTCGGGAGCTGTTCGCCAACCCGCAGCAGGACTACACCAAGCGACTGCTGGCCGCCGTTCCGGTACTCGGCCAGCGTCCCGAGGGTCGGCGCCTGCTGGACGCCCCGCAGGTCAGTGTCACGGAGAGCAAGAGTGACGAGGCACTGCGCAAGGCCCACGAGGAACTCGAGTCGCGACTCGACAGCGCGGCTCCGCCGCTGGAGATCAAGGATCTCGTGCTCGAGTACCCGGGCAAGGGCAGGCAGGGTAAGAACCGAGCCGTCGACAACGTGTCGCTGCACATCGAGCGTGGTGAGATCGTCGGCCTGGTGGGCGAGTCCGGTTCGGGCAAGTCCACGGTCGGGCGGTGCGCCATCCGGCTGCTGAAGCCCACCTCCGGCACGGTGTCCATCGCCGGCACCGACATCACCACGATGTCGCAGAAGGACCTGCGTCCGCTGCGTAAGTACTTCTCCATCGTCTTCCAGGACCCGGCGTCCACTCTGGACCCGAAGATGACGATCGGCGAGTCGATCGCCGAACCGCTGGTGCTGCACAAGATCCTGTCCGGCAAGGACCTGGACAACCGGGTCACCGACCTGCTCGACAAGGTCCAGCTGTCCGGCCACTACCGCAACCGTTACCCGCACGAGCTGTCGGGCGGTCAGCGCCAGCGGGTCGCCATCGCGCGCGCCCTGGCGCTCAACCCCAAACTGCTCATCGCGGACGAACCCACGTCGGCGTTGGACGTGTCGGTGCAGGCCAAGGTCCTCGACCTGTTCCTCGACCTTCAGCAGCACCTGCGGTTCGCGTGCCTGTTCATCAGCCACGACCTCGCCGTGGTGGACCTGCTGGCCGACCGAGTCGCCGTGATGCAGCGCGGCAAGCTGGTCGAGGTGGGTACGCGCGAGCAGGTGCTGCACAACCCGCAGCAGGACTACACGAAGCGGCTGCTGTCCGCGGCTCCCGTGGCCGACCCCGCATTGCAGGCCGAGCGCAGGCGGGCATGGGAGGAAGGCCGGGTGGCTCCGGTCAAGGACTGACCGGAAAGCCTCGCAGAAGAGCCTGCCGGAACCCGAAAAAGGGGCGGTGCCGTTTGGTACCGCCCCTTTTTTCGTGCCGTCGTCTCCGCAGTTCTCGCACGGCTCTCTTCGCGTCCTGCGAGGCGGACATCCGTACGCAGACCGCGGACACGATGAAACGGCACAGGGGAGCGTCACCGCTCACGCGGTCGACGCTCCCCTGTGCCGTGGAGACGAAAAGCCTTCTAGGCCTTGACCTTTCGCTGACGCGGGTCGAACGCGTCACGCAGGCCGTCACCGATGAAGTTGATCGACAGGGAGATCAGCACGAGGACGACGAACGGCCCGAAGAACAACCAGGGACGCCCTGTCATCTGCGCGTAGTTCTCCGAGATGACGCGACCGAGCGAGGTGTCCGGCGGCTTCACACCGAGGCCGATGAACGACAGAGCCGCCTCGGCGAGCACTGCCTGAGCCACGGCGAGGGTGGCGTTGACGGTGATCGTACCGACCATGTTCGGCACGAGGTGCTTGAACACGATGCGCCCGGTACTGGCGCCCGACGCTCTCGCCGCCTCGACGAACTCCCGTTGCGACAACGACATCGCCTCGGCACGCGTGATACGCACGATCGGCATCCACGCGAACGCGGCGAGCACCACCGCCACGACCCACCAACTGCCGCTGAAGACCTTCACCAGGATCGCGGCGGCCGCGATCGCCGGGATGATCAGGAACAGGTCGGTGAGACGCGAGATGGCGGAGTCGACGAACCCGCCCATGTACCCGGCGAAGGCGCCCAACACGACACCGATGAACGTCGCCACGAGCGACACCGTGATCGCGATGAGCAATGAGTACTGGGTGCCCCGCAGGATCTGCGACACCATGTCCTTGCCGACCTGCGTGGTGCCCAGCGGGTGGTCGGCGCTCGGTTCGGCGAACGACGAAAACGACGAGTCCCAGTAACTGTGCGGCCAGAAGACCGGCATGAGCAGCGCGACCAACGTGATCAGCAGCAGCATGCCGACGCTGATCATCGCGAGTTTGTGCCGCAGGAACTTCCGGAGGACGAGCGCGCCCTGGCTGCGCGGCTCCGGCAGCGCCTCGGTGCTCAGTTCGCCTTCGGTGATCGGTGGCTTGCCACCGGTTTCCGCACCGGTCACAAGCGAGTTCATGTCAGCCAACGCGAATCCTCGGGTCCAGAATGCCGTACAACAAGTCCGCGATCAGGTTCGCGATGATCACGGCAATGGAGATCACCACGACCCAGCCCATCATCACGTTCGGGTCGTTCTTGTTCACGGCCTCGACGAGCACGGCGCCCATGCCGTTCCAGTTGAACACCCGCTCGGTGATGACGGCGCCCGTCACGACGGTCACGAAGTTCACGGAGAACAGCGTGGTCGTCGGGATCAACGCGTTCCGGAAGGCGTGCTTCAGGATGACACGCCGCTCGGTCAGCCCCTTGGCGCGTGCCGTCCGCACGTAGTCCATGTTCAGCGTCTCCAGCATCGAGGAACGCTGGAACCGGCTGTACGCGGCGAAGCTGATGAACATGATGGACAGCGTCGGCAGCAGGAAGGCGCCCGTGTACTTGATGATGAAGTCCCAGAACCCGTCCGACTCGAGTGATTCCGGGCTGGTCGTTCTCAGGAACGGGTTGCCGAAGATGTCGTTCAGGCCGAGGTTGTTGATGACGACGTTGAGGTCGATCGCGTAGATCTTCAGCACGATGGCGACACAGAAGATCGGCATCGAGAAGAACAGGAACGCCAGCGTGGTGGCGGCGTAGTCGACGACGCTGTACTGCTTCACCGCAGCGAGCAGGCCCACGGCCACACCGAGGATGACGGCCAGGATCTCGGCCCCGAGGATCAGGCGGATCGACACCCAGAAGGCGTCCATGATCTTCGGGAACACCGGCTCCATCGCGGAGCCCTGCGCGATCGAGATGCCCCAGTCACCGGTCACGAACCCGCCGAGCCAGTCGAAGTACCTGGGAATCAGCGGCTTGTCCAGACCGAGCTCGTGCGCGATCGCGTCGATGGATTCCTGATTGATGTTCGGCTGGGTACGCAGTTCCGCGAGAGGGTCGCCCGCACCGGCCACCATCACGAAGACCAGAAAGCTTCCGATCAGCAGGATCGGAATCGAGATCGCCAGACGGCGAAGGATGTAGAAAACCAGGTTCAACGACTTGCTCCTAGTCCCGGGATCGCCCGGAATTATTTCGTCACCGTCCCGCGCCACGGTAGTGGGGGTCGGGTTCGCGTGAACAGCTACTAACGTCGGACCGTCGGGGGCCGGTATGGTGTCCGGCCCCCGACGGTCTCAGACGTCAGCCGGTGACGGGTGGGCAGCGCCGATTACTCGGCGGCCTCCCACTCCCCGACGTTCCACAGAGCACCGTTGTACGACTGCATGTACACGCGGTCGATACCACGGAAGGCCCACATCGACGGCGTCTCGAACAGCGGCACGGTGGCGTAGTTCTCCGCGATCGCCTCGTCGGCCGCGATGTAGTTCTTGAGCGCGTCTTCCGGCTTGGTCGCCGAGGTCGCCTTGTCGAACGCCTCGTCGATCTTCGGGTCGCTCAGGCCCTGCCAGTTCTGGTTGCCGTCACTGATGTAGATGGCCTTGGACTCGGCCTTGAACGGCGCGGACGACCAGCCGAACAGAGCGATGTCGTAGTCACCCTTGTCGACACGGCCCTTCAGGAAGTTCGGGTCGGTGTCGTCCTTGATCTCGATGCCGGCCGCGCGGGCCTGCGACTGGATGATCTCGACCGTCTGGCTGCGGCGGGCGTTCTCGTTGTGCGAGATCTCGACCGAGAACTTCACGCCGTCCTTGGCGTAGATGCCGTCCGGGCCCTTCTTCCAGCCACCCTCTTCGAGGGTCTTCATGGCCGCTTCGGCGCCCTTGTTCATCTTGTCGCTGTAGCGGTCCTCGTAGCCTTCCTCGCTGCTGAAGAAGACGATGCTGCCCAGCGGCTTGGCGTCGGCCTGGACCGGCTTCAGCAGCTTGTTGACGATCTCCTCGCGGTTGACGACCTCGAAGAACGCCTTGCGCGCGGCCTCGTCCTTGAAGACGTCGCGGTTGAGGTTCAGGTCGAGGTGCTCGTAGGTGAGCTGCGGCGCGGAGGCGTACTTCACGCCCTGCGAGGCCAGGCTCTTCAGGGTGTCGGCCGCGGTGGCGTCCGGCTGGGTCGAAGCGGCGACGTCGATCTCACCGTTCTGCAGCGCGGTGGCCATGGCCTTGGTGTCCGGGATCGCGCGGATCGTGACTTCCTTCGGCCCGCCCTTGGCGCCGATCCAGTGCGGGTTCTTCTCCAGAACGACCGTGTCGGAGTTCGAGTCGAAGGACTTGATCTTGTAGGGGCCGGAGCCGGGCATGATCTCGGGCTTGAAGCCCTTCCACTCGCCCGACCAGAACTCGGCGACCTCCTTGGCCTCCTTCGACTTCGGCTCGACGTCGCGGATGTCGTCGATGCCGAGTTCCTTCTCCACGATGTGCGCGGGCATGAGACGCACGTCGGCGAACATGCCCTTGTAGTCGAGGTAGGGCTCGCTGAACTCGGCCTTGAAGGTGTAGTCGTCAGTGCACTCGGGCGTCATGAGCTCGTAGCCCGTGGTGGAGGCGGAGTTGAAGCCGTCCGTCGTGCCGGAGCTGGCGAGCCAGGCGAAGTAGAACTCGCGGCAGTCCCACTCATCCCCGTCGGACCACTTGACGCCCTGCTTCATCTTCCACTCGACGGTGAACGGGTCCTCGGAGGTGACCTCGATGGACTCCATCACGTCGCCGTTGAGCAGGACCTTGTTGTTGCCGTCCAGCACGGTGGGACCCGCGATGACGCTGGTGAGCACGTAGTTGTTGTACGAGCTGTTCGCGTCCGCGGTGTTGTTGTTGTACGCGGAGTAGCCCTCGTCGACGGCCACCGTGACGGGGTCCATCTCCGGGACGTCGGCGAGCTTGAAGGTGTCACCCTCCTGCGCCTTGCCCTCCGCCAAGCTCTTGACATCGACGGTCGAGCCGCTGTTCGCATCCGCCGCGTCGTCTCCGCCCCCGCCGCACGCGCTCAGCACGAGCGCTGACGCGGCGAGCATCGACCACGCGGAGATGGCCTTCGATCTCCTCATTACGTGTGCCCTCCTAGCACTGAGTCCCGGACTCCTCAGTGGGACCCAACTCTCCGGTTAGCGCCGGAGCTTATGACACGCCCATCACACTCGATTGGCGCACTGCGGGGGAACGCTAAGAAGGATGACCACCATCGGTCAGCACTTCTTGAAGGATCGTGACCAAAGGGTGACATCTATCTAGCGAACGCAACATACAGCAGTGACGAACTGTGATCAGTCACAGTACCAACCAAGCGGTCGGTTACGTCGATGGTCAGTGGATGTGCGGCCATTGCGGTGAAGGGATTCGGCCGGTCGTCAGCGAGGCGCTCGCGTCCAGTTGACGGCGGCCGAGAAGGGACCCACGAGGGACGGCCCCGGCGTCACCCCGGACACCCCGGACCCCAGGGCCAGGGTGTCGGCGAGCTGGAACAGCGGGATGGAGACGCTCTGGTCCCAGACCTCGGGCTCCACCTCGGCGAGACTCTGCTTCAGCGGCGCTTCCCCCGTCAACGCGGCGTCGAGCGCGGACTGCAGTTCGGGATCGCAGAACCCGGCGGGATTGGCGGGCGTCACCAGACCGGCGTCCGAGTCGGCATCCGTCGTGGTGGTGGCGGTGGTGGAGGTTTTGGGCGAAGTGTCCGACGTGCTCGCCGCCTTCGACGTCGGCGACGAAGTCTGCGACGTCGAAGACCCGGCGCCCTCGTCACCCTCGGCATCCTCACCGGCCGTGTCGCCACCCATGTCGGTGGCGCAACCGAACCACGAGGCCGCCGTGGTGGCCGGGTCGGCACTGATCGCCCTCGGGATCACGGCGATGTCGATGCCGACCTGCCCGTTCACCGGAGTCGGCTCACCCGCGGAGCCACCGTCGAGGTCGACGGGTGCGGCCAGGGCCGAACCGAACAGCTCCCTGGACGGAGGCTGAACCGGCGTGACGTCGATTCCCTCGGCGATGAGCTGCTCGCTCAGAGCCTGGGCGATGCGCTGGTACGGCTGTTTCTGTCCCGGCGACGCCACGACGAGCGACAGTGTCCGGCCGTCCTCGTCGACCCAACTGCCTGCCTCACGCTCGTAGCCTGCCTCGGCGAGCAACTTGTAGGCCCGCTTGGTGTTCCGCTCCAACGGCGGCCCGGCGCCGGGGATGGTGTGCGCGTACTCCGGAGCGGACGGCGGCAGTACCTGCGCACTGGCACGCAACTTCGCCGAGTCACCGCCCTGTGCGCCCTCGTCAATGAGAGCGTTGCGATCGATCAGCGCCGCGACGGCCTCCCGCACCTTGTCGTCGGCCAGCGCGGGCCCGACCGGGCGCAACACCACGTCCACCACGTACGGCTGCGCCACGGAGTGCAGGCCCACCTCGTCGCCGAGGTCGGAGAGGAGATCCCGCGTGTTGCCGTTGACTCCGCCGAGGACGAACTGGGCACTGCCGCTGCGCAACGCCGAAACCATGCCCGGGCCGTCCGCGCGCTGGAGCACGATGCGGTCCACGGCCGCGGGCTTCTCCCAGTAGCGCTCGTTGCGTTCGAGCACGATCTCGCCCCTGGCCGTGTCGATCGTCTTGATCGCGAACGGGCCACCGTACGCGGGGAAACTGTCGGCCAGGGCCGACTGCCAGCCCCCCGGCGCGTCCTTGAGAACGTGGGCGGGAAGCAGGTTGGAGAACAACGTCTTCCATCCGGGATACGGCTCGGTGAAGATGACCCTGACGAGCTTCCCTCCCTCGCCAGGCTCGATCGAGGAGATCAACTCGTATCCCGCGGAGTTGGCCACGCCGGGCTGGGATCTCATCGCCTCGGCGAGGTAGGAGAAGTCCTCCACCGCGATGGGTGCCCCGTCGGACCACGACGCCTCGGGCCGGATGCGGTACTCGACCGTGAACGGGTCCTCACTCGTCACCTCGGCAGACGTCATGAGACTGTCGTCGAGTCGAGGCTCGCCCTCGGCATCCGTCCGGAAGACGGACGGCAGCAACAACTGTGACAGCGCCGTGGTCACGGTCGACGCGTCGGCGAGGGTGTGAGGGTTGTAGCCGCCCACGATGTCGTCCACCGCCGCCACGATCTGGGACGGAGTCTCGGTGACCGGCGGAGGCGAGGAGGCGGACGAGCTCACCACGGGTGGCGGCGGGGTGTTCGAGCACGCGCACAAGGCGCCGACGAGCACCAGCACCAGCACGGCCTTCCACGGCCAAGCCCTGCCACCGTCCGCTCGCACGCCGCAGCCCCTCCTGCTCGCTCGACACTTGTCCACCCCGGGCACGCCGACGGTGCCGTGACCCCAGCGGCGGCCGGTGGGGCGACGTAAGTCGCCGACCGGTTCGCCTGTCCCCGATCCCTGTGTGGCTGACGCACGGGCCTACCGTGTGGTTCCCCCAGTGTCTCAAGTACGCGTAGGCCCCGCGTCAAGGGCGGTGCGGGTGGAAGCGAGTCAGGCGTTGCGGTCGCGGCTGCGGGCCCTGGAGCGCTCCTTGGCTCGCTGCGTGGCGTCCAGGACGACCTTGCGCACCCGTATCGCCTTCGGGGTGACCTCGACGCATTCGTCGGCCGAGCAGAACTCCAGCGCCTCCTCCAGGTTGAGCGTGCGCGGACGGGCGAGGCGTTCCAGCTCGTCGGCGGTAGACGAACGCATGTTGGTGAGCTTCTTCTCCTTCGTCGCGTTGATGTCGAGGTCCTCAGCCCTCGGGTTCTCGCCGACGACCATGCCCTCGTAGACCTCGGAGCCCGGCTCGACGAAGAACGTGCCCCGGTCGGCCAGTTGCAGCAACGCGTACGTGGTGACGGGGCCGGAGCGGTCGGCCACCAGCGAACCGCTGTGCCGTGTGCGGATCTCCCCCGCCCACGGGAAGTAGCCCTCGAAGATGTGGTTCGCGATGCCCGTGCCTCGTGTCTCGGTGAGGAAGTCGGTGCGGAACCCGATCAGCCCCCGCGACGGGAGCACGTACTCCAGCTTGATCCGGCCCGTGCCGTGGCCGTCCATGTTCTCCATGCGGCCCTTGCGCCCTGCCAGCAACTGTGTGATGGCGCCGAGGTGCTCCTCGGGCGCGTCGACGTAGAGACGCTCGAAGGGTTCGTGCAGCGTGCCGTCGATGGTGCGGGTGACGACCTGCGGCTTGCCGACGGTCAGCTCGAAACCTTCCCGACGCATGGTCTCGACGAGGATGGCCAGAGCCAGTTCGCCACGCCCCTGGACCTCCCAGGTGTCCGGCCGCTCGGTGGGAAGGACGCGGATGCTGACGTTGCCGATCAACTCGGCATCGAGCCTTGCCTTGAGCAGCCGCGCGGTGAGCTTGTCACCGCCGCCTCGTCCCGCGAGCGGTGAGGTGTTGACACCGAACGTCATCGAGATGGCGGGCTCGTCCACCGTGATACGCGGCAACGCCTCCGGGTGCTCGGGATCGGCGAGCGTGTCCCCGATGGTGATGTCCGGGATGCCGGCGATGGCCACCAGGTCGCCCGCACTCGCCTCGTCCGCGGGCACGCGGGTCAGCGCCTCGGTGACCAGCAGTTCCGAGATGCGCACCTTCTGAGCCGAGCCGTCCTCACGCAGCCAGGCCACCGTCTGCCCCTTGCGCAGGCTGCCCGCGTGGATGCGGATGAGGGCGATACGGCCGAGGAAGCTGGACGCGTCGAGGTTGGTGACCAGCGCCCGCAGCGGGGCGTCCGGATCGACCTGCGGAGCCGGAACACGCTCGAGCAGCACGTCGAACAGGGCGTCGAGGTTCTCGGCGTCGGGCAACTGCCCGTCGGCCGGGCGTTCGAGGCTGGCGACGCCTGCGCGCGCGGCGGCGTAGACGACCGGCATCGACAGTACGGCGTCGAGCGCGTCGTCATCCATGCCCTCGATCTCACCGGCGAGTTCCAGCAGCAGGTCGTGGGTCTCCTCGACGACCTCCGCGATGCGGGCGTCGGAACGGTCGACCTTGTTGACCACGAGGATCACGGGCAACCGCGCGGCGAGCGCCTTGCGGAGCACGAAGCGGGTCTGCGGCAGCGGGCCCTCGCTGGCGTCCACGAGCAGCACCACGCCGTCGACCATGGCCAGACCGCGTTCGACCTCGCCACCGAAGTCGGCGTGCCCGGGCGTGTCGATGACGTTGATGGTGACGGTGCCGTTCGGCGTGCTGCGGTGGATGGCGGTGTTCTTCGCGAGGATGGTGATGCCCTTCTCACGCTCCAACTCGCCGGAGTCCATGACTCGCTCGACTGGTTCGGAACGTTCGGCGAAGGCACCGGACTGCCGCAGCATGGCGTCGACCAGAGTCGTCTTGCCGTGGTCGACGTGCGCGACGATGGCGACGTTGCGGAGGTCGGTGCGGACTTTCTGGGCAGCGGCTGTGGGCACGCGGAGGCTCCCTGGTGAAGAAGAATGATGGTCGACCAACGGACTCGGCGGCCCCGGCGTGGTCGACTACCAGCATAGTCGCTGCTCTGCCCGTGATCCGGGCCACCTTCCGTCGAGAAACACACCCGGCCTGACGCGCGGGCGCCCAGTGCGGGCAACCCCGGACGCTCGACGGCGGCGGTCCGCAGGCTCTCGGGGAGGCGAGCACACGTGGGAAAGAGCAGGAAAGAAGCGCGTCACCTCGCCGCCGACCACGAGAAGTGCCTGGTCGAGCGCTCAGGCCGAGAAGACTGGCAGCCCCAGGCCACAGCGAGGCGGGCCCCGGACCGGCCGGTCGGCTCAGTGAGCCAGCGCCTCGTTGACGGCACGCAGTTCAGGGCCCGTGCGCGTTGCCGAGAACTCGATCACCTCGTGGTGTGCGAGATGCCGCAACAACAGCGGGTCGCCCGCCAGCGTGGCCTCCAGCTTGCCCACCGACATCGACCTGGTCAGCAGCACTTCACCACGGTGGTCGGCTCTGCGTCCCGATGCGATCAGACGCCCGTGCTCGTACTGCCTCGTAAGCCATTCGGCGTGGTCGGGCAGCGCGTAGTCGATCTCGGGAGGCGGCGCCGTGTAGGTCAGCAGAACGACGTACATACCCCCACGGTAGGCCGGTGAGACGCATGTCACAGCATTCGATGCCGCACGGCCGCTCACACCAGAGCCAGCAGGGCGGGCACCAGTGCCCGATCGGCAGGAAGCCAGTCGAGCTCGCTCACCTCGGCAGCGGACACCCAGCGCAGAGCCCGATGCTCCACGGCACGAGGCTCGGCCCCTGTCTCTCGCAGGGTCGCGGAGTAGACACGCAAGACCATGCCGTTCGGGAGCGGAACGTCGGCTCCCACTCGACCGCCCACGACGACGTCGACCCCGAGCTCTTCCACGCACTCGCGGCGCACAGCATCGACGTCCGACTCCCCGGGCTCGACCCGCCCGCCCGGAAGCTCCCAACGACCCGCGACCTCCACGGGGAACGCCCGCTGCTGGACGAGCAAACATCCGTCACGCACCACGGCCGCGCCCACGACGACGGTCGCCACCGTCCTGCCGGTTGTCTCGTCTGTCGTCACAAAACGCACAAGCTACCCGGGATGGCGACGCCACGTCACCTCGAACCTCGCACCACCGTCCGGTGACTCCCCCACAGCGACCCGCCCACCCCGCCTGCGCAGCAGTTCCGCCACCATCGCCAACCCCAGTCCGGTGCCGCCCGAGGTGCGGGCGCGGTCGTCGGCGACGCGGTAGAACCGGTCGAACACCCGCGCCCGGTGCTCCGCCGGTACTCCGGGGCCGTCGTCGTCCACCACCACCCGGGCGTGCGACCGCGAGGTGAGCACAGAGACCACCACCTCGCTCGCGGCGTGGGCGCACGCGTTGCGCAGCAGGTTGTCGAGCACGAGTTCCACCTCGGCGTGGTTGGCCGACGCCCACGCCTGTCCTGCCACGGCACTCACCCTCACCCGAGGTCCGCTCGGGCTCGCTCTGGCCACAACGTCGCGGACCATCCTCGTCAGTTCCACCGGCTCCGCCCTCGGCAGTTCCCCTGCGTCCGAACGCGCGAGCGCGAGCAGGTTGTCGAGCAGCACCGTGAGACGCTCCGCCTCGTCGAGCACGTCGCGCAGCGTCTCGTGTGCCAGCTCCGGGTCCGGGTTGGTGACGGCCACCTCGGCCTGCACCCGGATGGTCGCGACCGGCGAACGGAGTTCGTGCGCGGCGTCACCCGTGAACCGGCGGAGGCGCTCCGCCGCCTCCTCCTGCCGCGCCAACAGCGCGTTGAAGTCCGCGGCGAGCCTCCGAAGCTCGTCATCGGCCGAGGGCAGGGGCAACCGCGTCCCCGGTGGGAGCCGCCGCACCGCGCTTCGCATCCGCGTGACCGGACGCAGTGCGGCTCGAACACCAGCCCACGTGGCGCCCGTGGCGACCAGTGCGCCGACCCCTGCTGCGACGAGGAGCCACTGCGCACCGTCCTCCACCGAGGTCGCCTTGCCCACGAGGGGTGCCCCCACCGCGACGAGGCGTTGCGCGCCGTCCGGAGCCGTGACCACGGACCCGCGCCACCGCCACGGCGGCACCTCGTCCCGGCCCTCGACCCGGACGGGGACTCCCGCCTTGAGCGCGGCGACGTCCTCGCCGTCCAGCGGGGGCGGGTCGTCGCCGTCGGCGGGTGAGCCCGCCGTGTCGAGCACCCGCACCTCGATGCCGGGCACCTCGTACGGCATCCGTCCTTCGGCCACAGCGGCCTCGGCCCTCACCGACACCGCATGCAGTTCACCGTCCACGGACCCGACCAGCAGCGGCCCCAGTGTCTTGCCCGCCAACAGCGCCAGACCGAACAGCGGTACCAGCGTGCCCACGGTGACGATGAGCGTGATCCGGAACCGCAGGCCACGGCGACGCCATGAGCGGCGGACGGCGTCGATCACGTTCGTCCGGAAGCCACGGGGTCGGACTCGGGTACCGACACGACGTAGCCGTGCCCGCGGACGGTCCTGACGAAGGACCTCGCGCCCACGGCCTCCAGTTTCCGCCTCACGTACCCGACATAGACCTCGACGACGTTGCGCGTGACGGCCTGCTCCACGCCCCACACCTCCCGCAGGAGGTCCTCCTTCGGCACCACCGTGCCCGCCCGCCTGGTGAGAGTCTCCAGCAGGAAGAACTCCCTCGGCGACAGCGACACCGGCTCGTCGTGCCAACGCACCTCGCGGGTGGCGGGGTCGACGGTGAGTCCTCCGATCCTCAACGGGCCGCGGGCGTCACGTGACGACCGGCGCAGCACGGCCCGGACCTGCGCGACCAGCACCACGAAGGAGAACGGTTTGACGACGTAGCCGTCGGCCCCCAGGTCCAGGCCGTCGGCCTGGTCGATCTCACCGTCCTTCGCCGACACGAGCAGTACCGGTGTGCCGATCCCCTCTGCCCTCAGCTGCTGGAGCACGCGGTACCCGGAAAGGCCGGGCAGCATGATGTCCAGCAACAGCACGTCGAACGCCTGTGTCCGCGCCAGCCGCAATCCCGCCGGACCGTCGGCGGCCGTCACGACGTCCATCCCTTCGGCCGTCAGCCCACGTTGCAGGGCCTTGCGCATCCCCGCTTCGTCGTCGACGACCAGTACCCGAGGCCTCACCCGTCCAGGATGCCGGTTCGGGCGGCTTCCCGGCGGGCTTTCTCAGCGGTGTCTCAGCGTGGGGCGCGCTCTCAGGGCAGTCTCAGCAGAGATGGGCCAGCGTGGGAAGCGTCGATGACGGCACACTGGAATCGGACCGGGAGGAGACGACGTGAGACCCGTCAATCCGAGGAGAAGAGCAGCGGTGATCGCGGTGTCGGGCACCACGCTGGGAGCGGTGGGCCTGGGGCTGCTCGCGGTCCCCGCCGGAGCGGGGGAGGCACCCGAGCTTCCGGACGTGGAGCCACAGAGCCTTGTCGAGTCCGTGCTTCGGGCGGAGCCGCCCGCGCTGTCGGGCACCATCACGGTGGACAACGAGCTCGGCATCCCCCAGCTCGGCCGGTCCTCGGCCCTCGCCGCCGATTCCGGGCGCGTGTACTACGACGGTGAAGGACGCGCTCGGCTCGCGCTCGAACTACGCGGCGGCGAACACACCGTCGTCGCCGACGGCACGCAGGTCTGGAGCTACGACTCGGGCCGGAACAGCGCCTCACGTCTGCACCTGCCCGACGCCGCAGCCGCGTCGCCGGGGATGCACGACACTCCCACCGACCCAGCCACCGCAGCTCAGAAGTCGCTGGAGTTCGCGCGGGAGACGAGCACTGTCACCGTGGACGGCACCGCGACGGTGGCCGACCGCGCCGCGTACGAGCTCGTGCTCACGCCGAAACCCACCGAGAAGACGCTGCTGCGGGAGACTCGGATCGCCGTCGACGCCGAGACCCGGATGCCGCTGCGGGTATCGGTGTTCACGCACGGTGACACGGAGCCCGTGTTCTCACTGGGGTTCAGCGAAATCGACTTCGGTGAGCAACCCGCCGACCTGTTCACCTTCACTCCACCTGAGAGCGCGGAAGTCACCGAGATCAGCCCACCTCATGACGACCGCGCACAGGCACCCGTCGACGACCTCCGCGTGGTGGGCGACGGCTGGGACAGCGTCATGGTGGCGCGGATGTCCGACGCCGTGAGGAAGTCGGACGGCGAGGAGGCCGGCGAGTTGCTGTCGAACATCGGCACTCGGGTCAACGGCGACTACGGGTCGGGATACCTCGTGAAGACCCGAGCCGCCACCGCGTTGCTCACCGACGACGGCAGGATCGCCGTCGGAGCTGTGCCCGAGCAGGTGCTGGCCGACGCGTTGACGAGGGACGGCCGGTGACCACCGCCGACAGCGTGGGCGCCTTCGGTCACCCGCCGGAGGCGCCCCCGGCCATCACCGGGTCGATCGCGGCGTCCGCCCGGGGACTGCGCAAGGTCTACGGGCAGACGGTCGCCGTCGAGCACGTCGACCTCGACATTCCCGAAGGGGCCGTGCTCGGGATGCTGGGACCGAACGGCTCCGGCAAGACCACGACGATCCGGATGTTGCTCGGCCTCGTCAGGCCGACGGAGGGCACCGCGACAGTGCTGGGCCGAGCCGTTCCGGACGAGATCGAGCGAGCGTTGCCGGATGTGGGTGCTCTCGTGGAGGGGCCCGGCTTCCATCCGTTCCTGTCGGGACGCGACAACCTCCTGCGCCTGGCGGCGGCCGAACCACGCCTCGCCCGGCAGGACATCCCGCACGCCGTGCGCTCGGCACTGGAACGCGTCGGGCTGTCCAACGCCGCCGGCCGACGCTATCGCGGCTACTCGCTCGGTATGAAACAACGACTCGGCCTCGCAGGAGTCCTGCTGGCCCCGCGCAAGCTCGTCATGCTCGACGAACCGACGAACGGGCTCGATCCCGCCGGCACGCGCGACGTGAGAGCGCTGATCGCGGAACTGCATGCGGAAGGTGTCACCGTGCTGGTGTCCTCGCACCTGCTCGCCGAAGTGGAAGCCACGTGCACCCACGTGGCCGTCCTCAATCACGGCACGGTGGTGGCGCAGGGCGAACTGGCCGAGCTACTCGACTCGGGCACCCCTGCGGTCATCGTGTCCACACCCGACTCCGACCGAGCGCTGCAAACCTTGCGGCAAGCCCGAATCGCCGCGCGGCCGGTGCCCGGCGGGGTACGCGTCGACGTGAGCACCACAACCGCGCCCGAGGTGGTCGCGGCCCTCGTGCACGCCGATGTTCCGGTGTACGAGGTCCACAAGGACCGGACCGGTCTCGAAGATCTTTTCGCCCGGCTGACCCAGGGCGAGGAGCAGGAGGAACGACCGTGACCGACGTCAGCGGGGCGCGACGAAAGGCTGCCGGGCCTGTCTCGGCGGCATCAGGACCACTGTGGACGACCGAGCCGGTCCCGAGGGACCGCGTCCGGTTGAGAAGGCTGCTCCGCTCGGAGATCTCCCTGATCTTCCGCAGGCCGCGGACCCTGGTGATACTCGCGCTGCTCGGCGCGATCCCGGTGATCATGGGCATTGCTCTGGCTGTGGTCGACGCGCCGGTGGGAGGCCCTGACGGCGACGGCGAGAACAGTGCGCTGATGTCCACGGCCGCAGGCAACGCGCTCGTGTTGCCGATCGCCGCGCTGGTCCTGTCAGTGAACCTCATGTTGCCACTCGCCGCGGCGATGTCCGGCGCGGACGCCATCGCCGGTGAACAGACTCACGGCACTTTGCGCGGTCTGCTGCTGGCACCGGTGAGCCGAGGTCGCGTGCTGCTCGTCAAGGCTGTCGGCGTTGCCGCACTCACCTCCTCCGCAGCCCTGATCATGGCGCTGAGCGGCATCGTCACCGGGTTGGTCAGCAACGGCACCGATGCTCTGTTCACGATGTCGGGCACCACGGTGTCACTACCGGAGGCGCTGGGGCGGGTACTGCTCGCCGCGGCGTGGGTCGCGGTGCAACTGTGGGCTGTGGGAGCCGTCGCACTGGCGATCTCCACCATGACCGAACACCCACTGGTCGTGCTGGTCTCGGTGCTCGGTGGCGTGCTGCTGTTCTCGTTACTCAGCGTGTTCGACGCACTCTCGTGGCTGCATCCGTTCCTGCTGAACACGTCCTGGGACTACGTGGTCGACGTCCTGCGCGACCCGATGCCTCTCGACGCGCTCGGAGAAGGAGTCGTCCGCGCGGGTTGCTACATCGCGATCGCGATGTCGCTGGCGGCAGCTCGCATCCTCACCAAGGACAGCTGAACTCCCCGACTGCCGACTGTCGCGTCACAGCCCCACGGTGGCGATGCCGTCCGCGTCCAAGGTCAACACCACCTGGTCGCCGGGTACCGCCCTGCTGGTCATCGCCGCGACCGCCGCCACGTGCGGTGCATCGCCGTCCGGGCGCACCGACAACCGGACGTGATCACGCCGATGCACGCGGGAAAGCACTTCGGCGCGCAGCCCGTCGGCGGGGTGAGTGGTGCCCGAGGCCCGGTCGAGCTCCACAGCCCGCACCGCGTTGGGCCGCAGGCCCACCAGCACATCACCGGTCCCCGCCCAGGGCAGTGACACCTCGCCCAGCGCGCACCGAAGTCGGCCACGCTCTGTCCGGCCACGCAAGAACGTCGCCACACCGAGGAACCGCGCGATCCTCTCGTCGACGGGCCTGCGCCACACGTCGAGGACATCACCGACCTGCCGGATCACGCCGTCGTCGAGCACCGCGATCCGGTCGGCGAGGGTGAACGCCTCCTCCTGGTCGTGCGTGACGAGGAGCGTCGTCGTCTTCGTCCGCCGCAACAACTCGGTCACCTCGATCGCAAGCTGTTCGCGCAGTTCCGCGTCGAGGCCGGACAACGGTTCGTCGAGCAGCAGCAACCGAGGCTGCGGCGCCAACGCCCTCGCGAGCGCCACCCGCTGAGCCTCCCCGCCGGAAAGCGCAGTGATCTTGCGCCGCTCGTACCCGGCGAGACCGACGAGGTCGAGCAGAGCGCGAACCCGTTCGTCCCGGGCCGCCCGGTCCATGCCCCGCATCCGCAGGCCGAACGCGATGTTGCCCGCCACGTCACGGTGCGGGAAGAGCTGGCCGTCCTGGAACACCAGCCCGAAGTTCCGGCGGTGGACAGGCACCCCGGAGAGGTCGTCACCGTCCCAGCACACCCGGCCGGTGGCGGCGGGCTCCAGTCCCGCGATCGTCCGCAGTAGCGTCGACTTGCCCGAGCCCGAGGGGCCGAGCAACGCCAGCACCTCGCCGTCCGCGATCTCGAGGTCGGCGTCACGCACCGCCTCCACGTCGCCGTAACGAACCGAAACACCGGTGACCGTCAACATCAGAACTCTCCCAGTCGCGCGTGTGGCGCACGCACGCTCTCGATCAAAGCCGCGACGATCACTGTCACCACCATGAGCAAAACACAGCCCGCGTACGCCATCAGGTGGTTCAGGTCCCCGGGCCGGTTGATCAGGTCCGCGACGGCGACCGGCAGGGTGGGCGCGTCGGGCCGGGCGAGGAAACTGGTCGCACCGAACTCCCCGAGCGCGACGACATACCCGAACGCCGCTGCCGCGACCAACGACCGTGCGACGAGGGGAAGATCCACCTCTCGCCACACCCGCGTCGGGCTCGCGCCCAGGGTCGCCGCGGCCTGCCGCAACCGCTCGTCCACCGAACGCAGCACCGGCAGGATCAGCCGCACCACCATGGGGATGATCACCAGGGCTTGAGCGAACGGAACCAGCAGCGGCGACGTACGAAGGTCCCACGGCAGGTCGCCCAGCGTCACCAAGTAGCCGAACCCGACGGTCACCGCCGATACCCCGAGCGGCAGCATCAACGCGGCGTCCGTGACTTCTCCCGCCGTCCTCGCGGCCCGGCTCGGCGAGCGGCGCAGCACCACGACCGTGACGGCCGCCAGCACTCCCACCACGAGTGCGAGCATCGTGGCGTCGGACGCGGTGCGTAGCGAGTTCAGCGCAGCGTCCCATCCGGTGACGTTCAACGCGCCGTCCTGCCCGACCCCGGAGAGCGCTCGGTAACCGTCGAGGGTCCAGCCGTGCCGTCCCGACACCGAGCGCACGAGCAGCGCGACGATGGGGGTCAGCAGCAACCCGAGCACCCCCAGGGCGACGGCCACCACTGCCCACTCGCCACCCTCGGGCCTGCGAGCCGAGTGCCGCGCCGAGCGAAGCTGTACCGCCGTCTCGTTGCGGCGACGAGCCAGCGCGCCGACTGCCAGTGCGGCGACGACAGCGGCGAGCTGCACCAACGAGAGCGCCGCCGCACCGGAGAGATCCAGCAGGTTCACCGTGCGCAGGTAGATCTCGGTCTCCAGGGTGCGGTACCGGTTGCCGCCCAGCATCAGCACCACACCGAAACTCGTGGCGCAGAACAGGAACACCACGGCCGCGGACGCCGACACCGCGGGCAGCAGAGCGGGCAACGTCACCGTGCGGAACGCCCGGAAGCGCGACGCGCCGAGTGATCGTGCCGCGTCCTCGACCCGCCGATCGAGGTGCGCCCACAGCCCACCGACGGTGCGGGCGACGACGGCGACGTTGAAGAACGCGTTGGCGACGATGATGCTGAGCACGCCACCGTCGGGCCACAGCGCCCGGAACGCCAACCCCACGACCACGGTCGGCAGCACGAACGGCACCAGCACGAGCGTGCGCACCACCGCGATCCCGGGAAGCCTGACCCTGGCGAACACGAACGCCAGGGGGAACCCGGCGAGCAGCGCGACCGCGGTGGCGCCCAGGGCCTGCACCACGGTGAAGGCGGCGAGCCGCCACGTCGACGCCTCGGCCAGGGTCTCGGCGACTCCGCCATCGGTGAACCCGAGGCGGATGATCGCCACGACCGGCCAGACGAAGAACAGCCCGAGGAACGCGACGGGCAGGACACCCAGCGCGCCGACCGCCGCCGCCCGGCGCACGCCGGGAAGGGACGTCAGCCCTCCAGCAGCCCGCGCCATTCCTCGATCCACTGCTCTCGGTTGGCCTGCACCTGCTCACCGGGCAGCGAGATGGGCTCGCGGGGCAGCGGTGCGGCCTGCGCCCACCCTTCGGGCAGAGCGACACCCTCCCGCGTCGGGTAGACGTACATGTTGTTCGCGACGGTCGACTGGAACTCGTGCGACAGCAAGAAGTCGATCACCTTGCCCGCCTCGTCCGGATGGCGTGTGCCCTCCAGTACACCGGCGTACTCGACCTGCCGGTAGCAGGTGTCGAGCAACGCCTTGGTGCGCGGCGTGCCGTCCTCGGCGACCTCAGCGGCGGGGGACGATGCGTACGACAGCACGATCGGCCGGTCACCCTCGCCGGACGAGCCGGAGAAGTCCTGGGTGTAGGCCTCGGTCCAGCCGCTGACGACCTTCACCCCGTTCTCCTCGAGGTCACGCCAGTAGTCGCGCCAGCCGTCCTCGCCGTACGTCGACACGGTGGCGAACAGGAAGGCCAGTCCGGGCGACGACGTGGCAGGACTCGGCACCACGAACAGGTCCTTGTACTCCGGGTCGGTCAGGTCGTCGAGGCTGGTCGGCTCGGGCACGCCCTCGGAAGCGAACCACTCGGTGTCGATGTTGACGCAGACGTCACCGACGTCCACGGCCGACAACCGCTGCTGGGGGTCGACGGCGTAGCGCTGCGGGCCCCGGTCCGCCTCGGGTGAGGTGTACGGCTGGAAGACACCCTCGTCGAGTGCGCGGGAGGCGAACGTCGAGTCGATGCCGTACGCGACGTCTGCGATGGGGTTGTCCTTGGTGAGCACGAGTTTGTTGGTGAGTTCCCCGGCGTCGCCTTCCTTGCGGATCTCGATGCGGACGCCTGCGCGCTGCTCGAAGGCGTCCACCACCTCCTGGGGAACGGCCCACGACTGGTGTGTCACCAGGGTGACCGTCACCGGCCCTGTCGCCGGTTCGTCCTCAGCGCCGATGACCGTGCACCCGGCCGTCAGTGCGCAGGCCGAGAGCAGCGCGATCGTCGCGCGCATCGACGTTGACCACTGGCCCGACCTCTGGCCCATTCAGCCTCCTCGCCGTGGCCGCGCAGGAAGCCGTTGTACACCGTTGTACACCTTCCTGCGTCGGCATGATCCGAATCAGGTGCGGACGGTCGTGGGCCGCGTGCCCACCTCTCAGCCCGGCGCGCCGGACTCCCGTGGCAGCGTGCAGCGTACCCGGCGGCGTACCAGGATGAGCCCATGACGGAGCTACTGAGTGAGCAAGGCATCGCCGAGGCCCTGCGCGGGCTGCCGGAATGGCGGCGCGTGGGGGACGCGATAGAGCGCAGTGCCGAGCTGGCGGGCTTTCCCGAAGCGATCGAAGTGGTGAACCGGGTCGCCGAGCGCGCCGAGTCGGCGAACCACCATCCGGACATCGATATCCGTTGGCGGACGGTGACTTTCCGCCTCAGCACCCACTCCCATGGCGGCATCACGGAGAAGGACATCGCACTCGCGGGTGAGATCGACGGGGTGATCCCGAGCGTGTGATTCCCGCCGTTTCGGGCAACTCTCGTGCGAACGCCGAACGTTAGGCGTGGTGAGTACCAGATCGCCTGGAACACCGAGGGGAGTGCGTGATGATCCGCATCGTCCGGCGTGCGCCGTTCGCGTCGGCGCTGGCTCTGTTGATGGTTTTGCTGGTGGGCGCGGTACAACCCGCGATGGCGGAGCCTGCGGATACGGAGCAACCTCCCGAGAGCGCGCCGACCGCTCCGGCCGACGGGACCGTCCAGGCTCTCGTCGTCGGTGGGTCGGCGTTCGCGTTGATGGTCGCCGCCGGGGCTGCCGTGTTGTTCTACACGGCGCGACGGCGACAAGATGACCCGCTGTGACGTTGCGGTTACCCTCAGGGGCCGAACCGCGGTGTGGAAGGTCCCACCGTGGACCTTTCACACCGAGGGGGCAGCGATGTTCTCGCAGCGTGGCGTGGTGACAGTGGTGGCACCGTTGGTGGCACTCGTGCTGGGGTTGTCGGGCTGTTCGGGCGGCTCCGACACCCCGCGCGGGGAGGCGGCTCAGGCGGGCGGTTCGCAGTCCCTGGCCGCCGACGAGCAGGCGGTGCGTGACACGTTCGAGCGATATCGAGCTGCGTTACGGAAACAGGACGGCGCGGCGGTGGCCGCGCTGGTCACCGAGGGGACGCGCGGCTACTACGACGACCTAGCCAGGTTGACCGCGACAGCAGGCCCCGAGGAGATCGGAGCTCGAGGCGTGACCGAGCGGATGAACGTCGCCCTGCTGCGGCACCAACTCGCGCCCGAGAAGGCCGCGGGCATGGACGGCAGAGCGCTGCTGGGCTTCGCCGTACGGAAAGGGCTCGTCGACAAGTCGGCGGCGGAGGGCCTCGAACTCGGTGAGATCACCGTGACCGGGGACACCGCGGTCGCATCGGTGGCCTCCCCCGGAAAGCGAAACGGCCCCGAGCTCGCCCCACGCACCTTCGTGAAGGAGGCGGGCGGGTGGCGAGTCGATCTCCTCCCCGCCATCGAGGCCAACGACAAGTCGCTCGCCGAGCTGGCGAAGAAGCACGGCATGACCGAGGACGCCGTGATCTTCAAGCTCGTCTCAGCGGCCACCGGGACGCCGGTCGACGCGTCGGTTTTCGCCCGGCCGTAACGAACCGGGTGATCAACGCGGTGAAGCGGGTGTCGAGGCACATCGGAGGGACCGCCATGCACCGGAACGCACCCGCGCTCACGCCGACCCAACGCGCCTGGATCTCAGTCCTCGCCACCGCGATCACCTTGCTGTTGGTCCTCGCGCTGGGTGCTCTCGGATGATCACGCCTTCGATGAGAGGACTCTCATCGAAGGCTCATCGCAGGCCCACGGGCGTGTTCCATGCTCGGGCGAATGACCGCGACCTCAGCTCCCGCCCACGTCCGTGACCTGAACATCCTGCTCGGTGAGTCCGCGAGGGATCTCGTCCACGCCGTCGTCGACGCCACCACGGACGACGTCGGCGGGGTGAACTCGGTGCGGCCCACGTCGGTGACCGTGCGGCCGTCCGGTGACACACTCGTCCGCTACGCCGTCGAGGTCCGGCGGCGTGACACGACCGTCGTGCGGGAGACGCTCGTCGCCGCGACCGGATCTCTCGTGCCCCGGGGCGCTGCCATCGTGGCGGGTGACCTCGACGGTGAGTCGGTCGAGGTGGGGCTGTGGCGGTGGCCGCACGATCCCGCCCTGCCCGGGCTGTCGCACGTCGTCGACCGCGACCGGCTGGGGGCGTTGCTGGCGCGGGCAGGCGTGTCACCGGAGCACCCACCGACCGTGCGCGTGCAGTCGTACCGACCCGGGCGCCGCGCGGTGCTGGCCATCACCGCGGGCTCGGACCGGCTGTTCGCCAAGGTCGTTCCTCCCTCGGAGCTGCCGGGGCTGCGCAGGCGGCATGAGCTGCTCGCATCCTGTCTCCCGGTGCCACGGCTCCTTGTCACCACCGACGACGGGCTGGCGTTCATGCCCGCCCTGCCGGGAACCTCGGGGCGCGCCGCGCTGCGCCAGGGGCACCGACTACCCACCCCGGAAGCCCTGGAAGACCTTCTCGACCGCCTTCCGCCTGCCCTCACCACCATGCCGGCCAGATCGGACCATCGGCGGCGTGCCCGCCACTACGGGGCCGTACTCGCTCTCACCGTGCCTGAGGAACGCGACAGGGTCACCGCGCTCGCCGGCATGATCACCGAGGCCGACGCCGGGGAGCACCCTGTGGTGCCCGTGCACGGCGACTTCTACGAGCACCAGCTCCTGACCAGCGCGGGTGCGGTGACGGGGTTGCTCGACATCGACACGGCGGGCCCGGGAGAGAGGCTCGACGACTGGGCGAACCTCCTGGCGCATCTCGCGGTCACCGAAACCCCGCGGGCTCGCGACTGGGAACGGGAAATCCTGCGGCACGTCCACGAACACTTCCACCCGAAGCAGCTGCGCCCGCGGGTCGCGTCGACCGTGCTGGGCCTCGCCACGGGACCGTTCCGGACGCAGCGGCCCGACTGGATGGCGCGTACCCGGCAGCGCATCGACCTGGCCGAGCGCTGGCTCGACCGTCCATGAGAACCCCCTCATCCGGCTCTCCGGGTTTTCTCACTCCGGGCCGGAATTCTGGGTCACGTCGGAAACGAACACCTGCTTCGAAAGGAACACGACAATGGCCGCACGCCCCAACTGGAAGATCCTGACCGTCGGCGCCGCTCTCGCGGGTCTGGGCATCACGGGTACCGGAATCGCGCTGGCCGACGGCGGCGGTGCCGATTCGTCGCAGATCCGGCCGATCGAGGTCACCGCCGCTCAGTCGGCTCCCGCCCCGAACGCCGGCGACGACGCCGACGACCGGGCGGAGGGCAAGGCCGGTGCGGCCGGGCAGCACAACCTCGACGACACCCCGGACAACACCCCCGACAACACGCCCGACGGTGCCGACAACACGCCCGAGGACAACACGCCGGACAACACGCCGGACGACGCGGACGACAACACCCCCGACAACACACCGGACGACACACCGGACGACACACCGGACGACGCGGACGACGCGGACGACAACACTCCGGACAACGACTGATCCGGCCGCTACCGGTCTGCCGGGCTCACTCCCGAGCCCGGCAGGCACCGCGGTCTCAGTCGCGTTCCTCCAGCCGGTAGCCCATCCCCCGGACCGTGGTGATCCGGTCGGCCCCGAGCTTGCGACGCAGATAGCGGACGTAGACGTCGACGACGTTGGACCCGGGGTCGAAGTCGTAACCCCAGACCCGGCTGAGCAACTGTTCCCGTGACAGCACCTGGCCGGGATGCCGCAGGAACGTCTCGGCGAGCGCGAACTCCCGAGCCGACAGGTCGACCGTGTCGGTGCCCACGTGGGCACGTCGCGTCCGCAGGTCGAGTTGCAGCCCGCCGTAGGACAGCACGGTCGGCTCGGTCGCCCGGTCGGACACCAACCGAAGCCGCACCCGAGCCAGCAGTTCCTCGAAACGGAACGGCTTGGGCATGTAGTCGTCCGCGCCGCCCTCCAGGCCCGCCACCGTGTCCTGCACGGAGTCCCGTGCCGTCAGGATGATCACGGGGATCGGGCAGCGTTCCGAGCGCAGCTTGCGCAGCACGGTGAACCCGTCCATGCCCGGCAACCCGATGTCGAGCACCATGAGGTCGAACGAACCCGTGAGCGCGTACTCGTACGCGGCGGGGCCGTCCTCGACCACCGTGACCGTGAAACCGTTGGCGGTGAGTCCCTTGTTGACGAACGCGGCGATACGAGGCTCGTCCTCCGCGACCAGGATCCGGCTCATCGTCCTCCCTCGGTGTGCCTGCCGGGGTGTGGCGGCGCGGCCACGACGGGAACCTCCACCGTGAAGGTCGCACCCCGCCCCGGTTCGCTGTCCAACGTGACCCGTCCGCCGTGGGACGTGGCGATCGCCCGCACGATCGACAGGCCCAGTCCCGCGCCCTCGGATCGCCGGCCCGAACCACCGCGCGCGAACCGTTCGAAGATGCGCTCGCGGTCCTCCTCGGCGATTCCGGGGCCGGAGTCCGTGACCTGGAAGCGGACGACGTCGTCATCGCGGTGAGAGGCGAGCGCGATACGGCCGCCCTCGGGGGTGTACCTGGCCGCGTTGTCCGCGAGCGCCACGACAGCCTGTGTGATGCGCTGGGGATCGAGCACCGCCGGGGTGTCGGCGACGTGGTCGAGTGCCCAGTCCCGCTCGCCGAGGCCGGTGATCTTGTCGAAGATCGCTTCGGTGAGAGCGGCGACGTCGGTGGGCTCGGCGTGCAGGAACTCCGGCTGTTCCGACCGCGCGAGCAGCAGCAGGTCGGACACCATGCGGTTCATGCGCACCAGTTCGTCCTCCACGAGCGCCACGGTGTCCCTGACGTCCTCGGGATCGGCGGGATCGAGGACTTCCAGGTGTCCCCTGACGATGGTGATCGGAGTCCGAAGCTCGTGCCCGGCGTCGTCGACGAACCGGCGTTGCGCGGCCACGCCGTTCTCCACGCGGTCGAGCATGGCGTTCACCGTGTCGACGAGTTCCCCGATCTCGTCGCCGGGGCGGCTCGACGGTTGCGGGATGCGCCGCGAGAGGTCGGTGTCGGTGATCGAACGCGCCGTCACCGTGATGTCGCGCAGTGGCCGCAGGATCCGGCCCGCCACCATCCAGGCGCCCGCGGCGACGAGCAGGATCGTCCCCGCGCCCGCCCCCAGCATCAGCCGGGCCACCTCGTTGACGTCCTCGCGTTCCTGGTCGGCGAAGTACGCGGCGACGATCACGCCCTCGCGGGGATCGTTCGCCAGGCGCACGGGCACCGCGAGGTAACGCACCTCTCCGGCGGCGCTCTCGTAGACCCCCTCCTTGGGCGTGTCCACCGTCGACACCAGTGCGGTGAAGTTCGGGTCGTCGGCCAGCAACACGGGTGCCTGCTGTCTGCTCTGGTAGACGAACGTGCCGTCGACGTAGCCGATGAACTTCTCGTTCGGCCTGGCGAGGTTGTAGGTGATCGCGACGTTGAGTACCTGCTTCACGCTGGTGAACGCCTGGCCCGTGGCCGGGTCGATGCCGCTTCTGGTGAGCTTGCCGAACTCCTCGATCTCACCGCGCAGCGCATCGTCCATGCGCCTGTCGACGTCCTCCACCGACAACCGCCACGTCACCAGGGTGAGAACGCTCAGCGCCCCCAGCACCAGCAGCAGCATCCAGCCGATGATGCGGGCACGTGCCGTGGACAGCGCACGGCGCCGAGACTCAGGGGCGGACTCGGTCTGCACCTGTCGGGAACCGGGCGCGGGCATCAGTCGTCGTCCACGTCGTCGTCATCGTCGTCGAAGTCGTCGCGGTCGTCGACGTCGTCGAGCGCGGGCGGCGGCGCCACCATGCCGTCGTCGTCGTCCGCGTCGTCGTCCTCGACATCGCCGTCGTCATCGTCGTTGCGGCTCTGCGTCGGAGACGGGGTGGGTGACGACGCCCCGCTGCCGGGCGGCACCGAAGGCGTGCTGACGGTGATCGGCTCGGGCAGGGGTGGCGGAGGTTCGGACCGGGTGAACAGCAACACCACCGCGAGCGTCCCGCCGACCACGAGCAGCGTCGACACGATGGCGAGCGGGCGTTTCACCAGGCCGAGTCTAGGTCGGGCGGGATGGCAAGTCCGTGAGAGCGGGATGAGAACGCTCTCATACAAGCCGGATATCCAGTGGCGTCGACGCGGAATCCACAGCACGATCAGCGTCCGTGAACACACTGCCGACCTTCGCCGAGAAACCGACGCTGGAAGGCCGTCGCGTCCTGCTCCGCCCCGTGACCGCTGCCGATGCCCCCGCCCTCGTGGCCGCGCTGGCCGACCCGGAGGTGCGCAGGCTCACCGGCACCCACCACGCCTTTCCCCCTGGACGGGAGTTGGAACAGGCCGGGCAGTGGTACAGCACCCGAGGCGACCACACCGACCGGCTCGACCTCGCGATCGTCGAACGCGCTTCCGGCGACTACGCCGGTGAGGTCGTGTTGAGCGACCTCGATCCCGAGAACCGATGGTGTTCCCTGCGTGTCGCGCTGGCGAGCAGCAGGGTGTTCGGCCGGGGCTACGGCACCGAGGCCATCCGCCTGGTGCTCGGCCACGCGTTCGAGACGGTCGGTCTGCACCGCGTGGAGTTGGAGGTGTACGCGTTCAACCCGCGCGCTCGCCACGTGTACGAGAAGGTCGGTTTCGTGCTGGAGGGCACGAAGCGCCAGGCCCTGTTCTGGGACGGCGAGTGGATCGACACTCACGTGATGGGAATACTCGCCCACGAATGGCGCGAACACCGGAGAACCGGGTGACGGTCACTCCCGAACGGCCACGAACACGAGTTCCCTGCCCGGCCGGTCCGGGGCGTCGCGGACCTCGGCGACGCGGTATCCGGCAGCCTGTAGCGACCGCTCCACCTCCTCGCGGGTTCGGAACCTCAGGGTGGAGTCGGAGGTGAGTGTGGTTCCGTCGGCGTCGAACACGTAGGTCCAGCGGAACGACACCAGCGGCTCGGCCACGCCGAGCACCTCGCACCAGGCCCGAACCGTGCCCACCCCGGGCACGTCGGCCTCGGTGGAGGTGCGCTCGCGGGTCCACCCCGTCCACGCGCGGACCGCCGGATCCCGCGTCTCGAACACGAGCCGTCCACCGGGCCGCAGGGCGGTGTGGACGGCACGCAACGTGGCATGCCACTCCTCGTCGGTGAGGAACACCTGCGCCACGTTGGCGGTCATCGTCGCGAGGTCGGCCGAGAGGGCAGGGACCACCGTGGCGTCCCCGTGCAGCCAGCGCACCCGGTCGGCGAACGGTTTGGCTCTCGCGACGTCCAACGACGCGGCAGCCGGCTCGACACCGATCACATCGAAGCCGTGTTCGGCCAGCAGGCAAGCGAACGTCCCCGTGCCACACCCGACGTCCAGCACGCGGCGAGCACCGAACTCCTCGGCCATGGCGAGGTAGGGGTCGAGATCACTGCGGTCGGGGTCGAGCGGGTCGTGCAGCGGGGCGAGGCGGGGGTCGGCGTAGAGCGCGTCAGGCACGGGAGCGACGCTAACGCGCCCGTGCCACGCCGTCGACGCCTTTTCGGCAGCGACTACGACAGCGGTGCCAGAACGCAGAACTCGTTGCCGGACAGGTCGGTGTACACCGTCCACGGGAGACCCGGCACGTCGGGTGCGAGCCTGCTCGCGCCGAGTTCGGTCAGCCGCGCGAGGACGGCCTCGTCCCCGGCGCGGTCAGGGCGGACGTCGAGGTGGAGGCGGTTCTTTCCCCGCTTCGGCTCCGACTCGGCGCAGAACTCCAGCAACGGCCCGAGGCCCGAGGGATGACGCAGGGTCGCGGGTGCGACCCCGTCGAAGGGAACCCAGCCGGTGATCTCGGCCCAGAACTCCGCATCCCGCTGCGGTGAGGAGCTGGCCATCGGCAGGGCCGCGATCGGCTCCGCACCGACGTAGGCGTCACGGTGTTCCATGACGCAGAACGCGTTGCCCTCCGGATCCGCGAGTACGACCCACGGCACGTCGCCCTGGCCGATGTCGACGTGCTCGGCGCCGAGGCCACGAAGACGATCGACCACCTCGGCCTGTGCCTTTCCGCCCGCCAGGTCCGGGTGGAGCCGCGCAGGTGACGTCGACGGGTGCGCGACTCGCTGGAAGCAGAGATCCAGGAAGAACTCACCATCGAAGCTGAGGCGGGCTTCGTACCCGTCCGGCTGGTCCGTCAGGCACTCGGCGCCAAGGGCGGCGGCCCAGAACGCGCCCAGCCGCTGCGGCTCCCGGGCGTCCCAGACGATGTTCTCCAGTCTCATGAGGTTGCTCTGTCTCCTTGTCGACCGCGGACGGAGGGCCTCCGTCGGTGAGCGACAAAGGTAGGCGACGCGTGGCCGTCGTGACCATCGTGGTCGGCGTGGTCGGCGTGGTCGGCGACGCACCGTGGTCGCCGACCACCGCCCGGCCCGCGACACCGGCTCCGTGCGTGCTCAGTCGTGCGAGTGGGCTTCGCCTCCCTCGTCGAATCCCTGCGGGGCACGGTCGAGGAACGCCGTCACCGAGGAGACCCGGCCGTCGGAGGTGAGGGTCAGGATGTCGGTGCCCTCCGCGAACGACGTTCCGTCGGCGAGCACGACCTCCCAGCGGAGGCGAGCGCGATCGTGGTGGTGGTCCGGCGCGGTGCGGGACCGGTAGGTCACCGACCCCACGTGCTCCACGAGCTGCGCCCGGAAGTCGATCATCGCGTCGACCCCTGTCAGCACCCCCGGCAGCGCGCGGTACTCGATCTCGTCGACGAACGCCTCGGCGGCGATCCGCCGTTGCTCGTCACTCGTCCCCGCGTTCCAGAAGGCTTCGTACCTCTCGACGGCCTCCAGCGGTTGCGGACGGGTTGCTGCGGTCATGGTTTCCTCCCGGCTCTCTGGTGTGAACGGCTTTCGGACAGGCGCCGTTCTCTCAGCCTGGGAGCGTCACCGCGGCGAGTCCATTACGTCCGAGGTAATTGCCGACCTCACCAGGCTCCGGGAACCTGGGGCAATGACCATGAGCGACGGCGATGTCGGACAACTGGTGCGCCGGTGGCGGCTGCGACGGCGGCGATCGCAACTCGACGTCTCCCTGGCGGCCGAGGTGTCGACGCGGCACCTCAGCTTCATCGAGACCGGCCGAGCGGTCCCCAGCCGCGCGATGATCGAGCGGCTCTGCGACGAACTCGACGTCCCTCTCCGGGAGCGCAACGCGTTCTATCTCGCGGCGGGTCTCGCCCCGGTACACCGCGAGCGCCCGCTGTCCGAGCTCGGCGCCGCACGCGCCGCCGTCGAAGCGGTGCTCGACGGCCACGAACCAAACCCGGCTGCCGCGGTCGACATCCACTGGGATCTCCTCGCCTGCAACAAGGCCATGGCGAGGTTTCTCACCGACCTTCCCCCGGAGGTCGCCGGGCCGCCCCCGAACATGCTCCGGGTGACCATGCACCCCAGCGGGTTCGCGAGCCGGCTTCGCAATGCCGCGGAGTGGCGCGCGCACACGCTGCGCCGGGTACGGCGGCAGCTGGAGCGAACCGCCGATCCGGTCCTGGCCGACCTGCTCGCCGAACTCGAGTCCTACCCGGCGCCGGTCCCGGCCGACGACCGCGAACCGGCCTCGAACGGGATCAGCACGCCCATGCGCCTGGTGACCGACGCCGGTGAACTCTCACTCCTGTACACCGTCACGGTGTTCGGCTCGCCTCGGGACATCACACTCGACGAGATCGCGATCGAGACGTTCTTCCCCGCGGACGACGCCACCCGCTCCGCCCTGCGGCGCCTGGCCGGGGACGTGCGTGACCGAGAGCGCTCCGGAACCGGACTCACACGTTGAAGCGGAACTCCACGGGTTCCCGAGGCCCCGCGACGTCAGGCCGCGTCCATTCGGCAAGGCGCGTCGCGGCGTCGGCGTAACCGAGCGATCCTGTCGACACACCGATGACCAGGTCGTAGGCCTCGTCCTCCGGTGCGTCGAGGTCGACCCCGTTGAGCCCGTAGAAGGTGAACGTGGCCATCCAGCCCAGTCGTTTGTTGCCGTCGACCAACGGGTGATTGCGCACGATCGACTCCAGCAGCACGGCCGCCTTCTCGTGCAGGGTGGGATAGGCGTCCTGAGTCAACACCGATGTTCTCGGACGGTACGCCGCCGAATCGAGCAGGCCGATGTCACGAACTTCGAGCACTCCGAGATCGTCCGCCAGAGCGAGCAGGTCCTCGAGGGCGAGGTACTCGACCTTCACTGGGCGAGACGATCGAGCAATCCGGCATAACGAGCGCGACCCTCCTGGGACAGCGCTCGGACCCGCTCGTCCCGCACCCGCCGCGCCGCCGCCTCGGTGATCGCTCGCACGGCCGCCTCCTGCTTGCTGACACCCTCAGCCTGGGCCAGCAGGGAGAGCGCCCGCTCCTGTTCCTCGGTCAAGCGCAGGGTCATCGCCATGACATGATGATACCACTCCGGTATCATCACAGCGCTCGAAGCGTGTCGTTGACAGCATCTCCGGCTGTGGATGATCGATTTCCGTGTCCCTGTTGCGGACACCGGGTGTTCGAACAGCCGGCGCCGGGCTCCTACTACATCTGTCCCATCTGCTTCTGGGAGGACGATGACGTCCAGTTCCGCTGGCCGACCATGCCGGGTGGGGCCAACAAGGTCTCCCTCGTCGAAGCCCAACACAACTACCGGACGTTCGGCGCCTGCGAGAGGCGCGTACTGAAGCACGTACGGCCACCGACCGAGGACGAGACCGTCGATCCTGCCTGGCGTCCCATCGACCTCGACCGCGACTCCTTCGAGGAGTGGGCGACAACGAAAGAGCGCGCCCCCTGGCCTGAGGACCGCTCCGTTCTCTGCTGGTGGCTGCCCACCTTCTGGCGCCGCGAGGGCGCCTGAACGAAAGGTCCGCGTACGCGGGAACGTCGAGCAACCCGCCCCTGTGGCAGTGCCTGATCGGCAAACTGTCGAGCACTCCACGCCTACTCCATGCCACAGCCGGCCTCCATGCAGCTCACTCCTCCTCTCACCGTCCGGCATCCCGGTGATTCCGGACGACCACAGTCCAAGCCAGTCCCTTGGAGCCGGGTCAAGGCCCGGGTTCGAATCCCGGCGAAGACCAGGACGACGGTCACCTCAGGGCTTTATCGTGAGCGGGGAGGTGACGGTCGTGTCACCGCGTGCGTCCACGCTTGCCGGGGGCAGGCGTCATTCGGTCGGTTCACGCATGAACGGAACCGGCGTCGCCGCGGGCAACGGAGCGGACGGTCAGTGCGAGGCCACCTCATGGCACGGCCTTCGAGCACCCGGGTGATTTCCGCGGCTAGGGTGGCGTGCATGGAGTGTTTCGCAGCGGGTCGGACCCGCGCCTGAGAGATGACCCTCGGGTCGTGAGTGACACCGTCGCCATACCAGGTCGGCGGTTCCCTCCCCATGCTCTCAGCAGAAAGGCTTCCGTATGGACATCCGTCCGCTCACCCCGCCGGACCTCCCGGTTCTTCTCGACCTGACGATCGACACCTTCGAACCGTTCCACGAGGACTCGTTCCGCCCACTCGTCGGTGAAGTCGTCTTCACCAACCGGCACGGTTCCTGGCGAGAGGACTACCGTCGCCACCTCGCAGGTCTCCATGATCCGGGCAACGGCCGGTACGCCGCGATCGCCGAGGACAGCGGAAAGATCCTGGGCTTCGTCGGGTGGATCCTGCAACCCACCGAGCGCCACGGCGAGATCGATCTCTTGGCGGTCGCGGTGGGCAGTCGTCGTCACGGCATCGGTAGAGCACTCGCCGAGCATGCGATCGCACGACTGAAGACCGGCGGGGCGGAAGTCGTCTCCGTCAACACCGGCGGCGACGCCTTCCATGCCCCCGCCCGAGCCCTCTACGAGGAACTCGGGTTCACGCCGTTCCCGAACGTCAACTACACGAAGGCGGTTTGAGTACCGGGGAGGGGCTGGCACCTCCTGGAAACAGCCCCTCCCAAGGCAACGCGCGTAGCCGCTCGTCGCGAACACGATGACGGGAAGACTCTCTCCGTCGAGCGGCACGGTCACGCGCGGGGGTCAATGAGGAACGAGGGTTGGGAAAGGCTCAGTGGCGTGACTCGATGCCTCCGTTCATCGGGGACGAACGGAGAGCGTTGCGAGTGTTTTCCCAGGCGTCCGCGTCTGTGCCGAGCGTGGTGCGCAGGTAGGCGGTCGTGATCTGACGCACGAATTCCATACGTTCCGGGTTTTCATCTGTCGTTTCAGCGGCGTCGTACCCGGCGACTCCGCCCAGGCCGTGCTCGCCTCCAGCGACGGTCACGAGCGTCTTTCGGCCAGGAGCAAGACGGTACGGGTCTACGTACCAATCCGGTCCCGCGACCGTGAGATGTGCGGCAGCGTCTGCCGCGCCTCGGACGACAAGAGCGGGAGTGTCCATCATCGAGAAGTCAGTGCCGATGAACACCGGGTAGTGCTCCGCAGCGAACCGACTCAGTGCATCACCTCCCCGCCCCGGAGCGGCCATCAGGACGCCCACTCGAACCCTTTCGTCCTTCAGGTCCACAATCTCTCCGGTCTCAGGGTCCAGAGTCCGGGCGCCCAGGATCAGGCTTGCGGTATAGGCGCCCATCGAGTGCCCGGCCACCGCGATGCACTCGGCGCTCAAGCGGCCTGCGGTCACTGGGGAGAATGCGGCGATCTCTTCGAGTCTGTCGAGAATCGTGGAGACATCAGTTGCGCGTGAGCGCCAGAACAGCGGAGCCTCTGCGACGTCCGTATGGCGAAGCCCCAAGGTCTGAGAGTCGAGATGGGTCGGCTGGATCACCGCGAAGCCGCTTGCCGCCCAGTACTGGGCCAGCGGCCCGTAGCCGTACAGCGAGGAGATGTAGTTCGAAGGACCATGCCCGTGCGACAGGACGATCACCGGAAGATCCTGCCCGGACACCGGCACGGTCAGGCGCAGCTCGAGATCATGGGCCCGTCCGGTGATCGGCAACGTGATCGGGGCGATCGAGTGCGTTGCCACTCCTCCGGATGGAACGGTGGGAAGACGCTGGGACAGAGGTGACATGGCGCTCCTCAGGCGAGTGGGATGGAGTGAGGTGGAACGAAGGCGAGAGAATCGGCCTCCAGTAGACTGATCCGGATCAGCGTTCCACTTACTGTACGGAACAGTGTTCCGGTTTGCAAGAAGGATGTGATGCCATGCCCGGCGCTCATGCCTCAGGATCGGATCGGCCAGAGTCGTCACGTGGGGCCCGAGCGGCGCGTGCGCCTCGTGTGGATGCCCAGCGCAACCGCGACGCCCTGCTCGACGCGGCTGCTGCGGTGTTCGCCCGCGCCGGCGTCGATGCTCCGATCCGCGCCATTGCGGCCGAGGCTGGAGTGGGCGTGGCAACCCTTTACCGCCACTTTCCTGAACGATCTGACCTGGTGGTTGCCGTCTACAACCACCAGATCGAGTCACTTGCGAACGCAGGAACGCAGCTGATGCGCACCGCGGAGAGTCCGGCCGACGCGCTGCGTGAGTGGGTCGATCTCTTCGTCGATTTCCTGGCGACCAAGCACGGTCTCGCCTCGGCGATGGGATCTGGCAATCCGACCTTCCGGGCACTCCACGCTCACTTCTTGGAACGCATCGTTCCCGTGTGCGGCGAACTGCTCGCGGCAGGGGTGGCAGCTGGCCAGCTTCGGGCAGAAGTCGACCCCTACGAGTTGATGCACGGCATCGGGAACATCTGCATCAGCACAGGGGATGAACGCTATGAGCCGCGACGCATCGTCGCACTCGTTCTTTCCGGGCTCCGCACCGGATAGTCGTACGGCGCGCAGGCGCGGGTGCCCTATTCGAGCCGCAGCTGGATCTCCCGGATCGTCGTTCCCAGGATGCCGCGCGACAGAAGGCCCGGCCCGAGCGGGCCGGAGGAGTCAGCGCCTGGTGACGGGAGCGTACGCAAGGCGGAGCGCTCACGCTCGCGCAGGTTGGCCAGCTGCCATCTGCTCTCGTTCTCGACCGCCGCCGCGCCCAGAGCATGAGCGCCCATGTGAGCGACCGCTGCGGCCTGCACAACCGCCCGAGCCGCAGCGGCACCGGCTGGCGAAGCCGCTGAATTCGCCGTTCTCACGGCGATGAGTCGCTTGCGGATCTCACTGGCCGCACTGCTTCCTCCGGTGCTGCAGGAACGCGTCCGGGAAACCGCATCCTGGATCTTCTGTATCGCGTCGTCGCCGAACAGCGGGAGCACACGCTCCGCGCAGGCCAGGACCCAACGCGCGAGGAGCCTCCGCGCCGAGTCACCAAGGGGGTTGGATCGACGCCACGAACGAATCGTGTCGCACCGAGCTCGGCGCACGGCGCGCAGATTCAAGGCGCTGAACCACCGCGCGGCTACACGTTGAAGCGGAACTCCACCACGTCACCGTCGGCCATGACGTAGTCCTTGCCCTCCATGCGGACCTTGCCCGCGCTGCGGGCCGCCGCCATCGACCCCGCCTCCACGAGGTCGTCGAAGGACACCACCTCGGCCTTGATGAAACCGCGCTCGAAGTCCGTGTGGATCACGCCCGCCGCCTGTGGCGCCGTCGCACCCTGCGGAATCGTCCAGGCGCGCGCCTCCTTCGGCCCCGCCGTGAGGTACGTCTGCAAGCCGAGCGTGTGGAACCCGGCACGTGCGAGTGCGTGCAGCCCCGGCTCCTCCTGGCCGACCGACTCCAGAAGCTCCCGCACGGCCTCCTCGTCGTCCAGCTCCAGCAGTTCCGACTCGACCTTCGCGTCGAGGAACACCGCGTCGGCAGGCTCGACGAGCTTCGCGAGTTCCGCGCGCCGCGCCTCGTCGGTCAGTACGGGCTCGTCGGCGTTGAACACGTACAGAAACGGCTTCGCGGTGAGCAGGCTCAGCTCCCGCAGACCGTCGAGATCCACCTCGCTCTGCGCGGAGAAGAGGGTCCTGCCCGAATCGAGAATCTCCTTCGCTCGCTGCGCGTTCTCGAACTCGGGCCGCTTCTCCTTCTTGGTACGGGCTTCCTTCTCCAACCGCACCAGAGCCTTGTCCAGCGTCTGCAGGTCGGCGAGGATCAGCTCGGTGTTGATCGTCTCGATGTCGGAAAGCGGGTCGACGCGACCCTCGACGTGCGTGACGTCCGGGTCGTCGAACACCCTGATGACCTGGCAGATGGCGTTGGCCTCGCGAATGTTGGCGAGGAACTTGTTCCCCAGTCCCGCGCCTTCGGACGCCCCCTTGACGATGCCCGCGATGTCGACGAACGAGACGGTGGCCGGAACGGTCTTCGCCGACTCGAAGATCTCGGCCAGCTTGTCCAACCGCGGGTCCGGCAACGGCACCACTCCGACGTTGGGCTCGATCGTCGCGAACGGGTAGTTCGCGGAGAGCACGTCGTTGCGGGTCAGGGCGTTGAACAGGGTGGACTTGCCCACGTTGGGCAAGCCGACGATGCCGAGGGTGAGACTCACGACTGGCCAGTGTACGGGTTCGGCGACCGGCGTGACTCAGCCGTCGCCTCAGTCGTCCTCGCCGCCCCCGTCGTCACCCTCACCGCCCTGGCCGTCCTCGTCGTCACCGACGTCGTTGCCCCGGGGCCGGTCCTCCTGCTGCTCCTGCTGGTAGTCGCCTCCGCCCTGCGTGTCGTCACAGGCGGTGGCGGCGAAGCCGGAGGCGGCCACGGCGGCTACGACCGCCGTACCGGCCAGCACCCTGCGAAATGCACCTCGACGCGTACTATCCGTCATGTACCCGACCGTAGGCGCGCACCCGTCCCCTCGCACGTCGGCCGCCATGTCCGATTTCCGCCAGTGGGGCTTCCGTCGCGGTGGCACGATCGCAGCATGGCTCAGGTGACGGTGACGGCTTCGCCCATGTGCGCGGGGCTCTGGCGGGACACGGAACGTTGCTACCGCGCCGTCAGCTCGCGCGATGCGCGGTTCGACGGTCAGTTCGTGGTGGCCGTCCGCACCACGCGCATCTACTGCCGGCCGTCGTGCCCCGCCATGACGCCGAAACCGCAGAACGTCGAGTTCTTCCCCACGTCCGCCGCCGCACAGTCACGCGGCTACCGGGCATGCAGGCGCTGCCTACCCGACGCTGTGCCCGGCTCCCCGGAGTGGGACGTGCGGGCCGACCTCGCCGCACGCGCCATGCGCCTCATCTCCGAGGGCACGGTGGAGCGTGAAGGGGTGTCAGGGCTGTCGCGCAGGCTCGGTTACTCGGAACGGCAACTGAGCCGGGTGCTGAACACCGAACTCGGTGCCGGGCCACTCGCACTCGCCCGTGCCCACCGCGCCCACTCGGCGAGGGTGCTCATCGAGATGTCGGACCTGCCGATCACCGACATCGCGTTCGCTGCCGGTTTCTCCAGCGTGCGGCAGTTCAACGACACGATCCGCGAGGTGTTCGCCAGGACACCGTCCGAGCTCCGCGCCGCGGCGGCACGGCGCGGCCACGGCAGGCAGCACGCGAACCCGCATGCGCCCTCCACCGGCGTCAGGCTGTGCCTGCGGCTGCCCTTCCGGGAGCCGTTCGACGCCTCCGGAGTGCTCGACTTTCTCTCCGCCCGCGCGGTCCCCGGCGTGGAGGCAGTGGACGGCGACTACCGCCGGACCCTGCGGCTGCCCCACGGCCCCGCTGTCGTCCGGGTGACAGCGCGGCCGACGCACGTCGAGTGCGTGGTCCGGCTCGCCGACGTGCGTGACCTGTCGGGCGCGGTGTCACGCGTGCGCAGGCTGTGGGATCTCAACGCCGACCCTCAGGCCGTGTTCGACTGTCTGTCGGGCGACCCGGTGATCGGGTCCTGGGTCCACGCGACACCCGGCATTCGGGTTCCAGGTGCCGTGGACGGGCCGGAACTCGTACTGCGCGCCATTCTCGGGCAGCAGGTGTCCGTGGCTGCGGCACGCACGGCGGCCGGTCGCCTCACGGCCGATCTCGGCGAGCCCGTGGCGATCGCCTCCGACGGCGACCCGGCCCGACTCTTCCCTTCGCCGGCAACGGTGGCCGAGCACGCCGACGAGGTGCTCACCGGTCCCCGGCGCCGTATTGCCGCCATCCGTGGAGTCGCCGCCGCCCTGGCCTCCGGAACTCTCGACGTCCACGTCGGCCGAGAGGCCGACGAACTGCGGCACGACCTGCTCTCGATGCCCGGCATCGGCCCGTGGACGGCGGACTACGTGCTGATGCGACTGCTCCACCGCACCGACCTGTTGCTCGACACCGACCGCGCACTGCTGCGGGGAGCCCAGGTGCTCGGCCTCAGTCCTGCTCGTCTCGCCGACCACGCCCGGCGTTGGAGGCCGTGGCGGTCGTACGCAGGTATGTATCTGTGGCGTGCGAGCAGCGCGCCACACCCGAGAAGACCGTGGAAGGAAACCCCATGATCGCCTACTGGTCCACACAGGACACCCCCGTCGGCGCCTTCACCACGGTGGTCGACTCCGAGGGCGCCGTGCTGGCCTCCGGATGGACCGCCGAGGTGGCGGATTTGACCAGCGTCATCGCTTCCCCTCTCCGTCCCGGCACCCTGAACCGGCACACTGACCTGGGCATCGTCACGAAGGCGGTGAGCCGCTACCACGACGGTGAACTCGACGCCGTGGACGAGATACCCGTTCGGCAGAAGTCCGGCGCCTTCCTCCAACACGCGTGGGACGTGCTGCGAACCGTGCCCGCTGGAAATCCGGTGACGTACTCCGAGTTCGCGGTACTGGCGGGGCGTCCCGCCGCGGTCCGCGCGGCGGCGTCGGCATGTGCGCGAAACGCCGCCGCGCTGTTCGTCCCGTGTCACCGGGTGCTGCGCATCGGCGGCGCGCTCGGCGGTTTCCGATGGGGCCTGGACGTGAAGAGGTGGCTGCTCGACCACGAGTCATCCTCCGGCCACGAGGACTGAACCCGTCCGGGACTTCCGCACCCGCAACCGGGTGGGAATACGCTGACGAAGCTCCTCCACATGCGACACGAGCCCGACGACGCGGCCACCGGCGCGCAGCTCGTCGAGCACGCCCATCACCACGTCGAGTGTCTCGCCGTCGAGAGTTCCGAAACCCTCGTCGACGAACAACGTGTCGAGCAGCGCCCCACCGGTCTCCGCCGCGACCACGTCGGCGAGACCGAGCGCTAGCGACAGCGATGCGATGAACGACTCACCGCCGGACAGCGTCTTGGACGACCGGACCACGCCGGAGTAGTCGTCGAGCACGTCGAGGCCGAGCCCGTGCCCACCCCGGGTGCGGAGCCGGTCCTCCTGGTCGGAATGCACGAACGAGTAGCGACCCTGGCTCATCGACCGCAGCCGGGCTGTGGCGGCCACCGCGACCTCCTCCAGTCGCGCCGCGAGCACGTACGAGCGCAGCGACATGCGGCGCGCGTTCTGCCCCTGACCGCCCAGCACGTCGGTGAGTGCGTTGAGCTCGACGAACTCCTGCTCGGCGGGAGCGAGTTCGTCGAGTGCGGCCTCGAACTCCCGCGCCAACGTCTCCACGTCGCGGGCCACTCGTTCACAGGCTCGCACGGCCGCGACCGCGGCCTCCGCGCGTTCCCGCGCTGCCCGTTCCGCCTCTTCGGCCGGGCCGGTGTCGACGTCGTCGTCAACAGAAACGCCGACGAGCTCGGGGTCGGCGAGCACGCCGGCCGCCGCTGCCTTCTCGTCGGCCGCCCTTCTGATGCGATCCTCCAGCTCGGCGATGCGCTCGGCGCTGCGCACAGCCGCCAAGGCTTCTTCCACGGTGTCAAACCCGGCACGGCCCGCGGCGTCCGCCATCGAGCGCCGCCGATCGTCACGTTGTTGTCGGGCTCCGATGACCGCCGTGCGGGCATCGGCGAGCCGCTCCAGTGCACTCCCAAGGGCCAAAAGGTGATCCCGCCTGGCAGCGACGTCCGAGAACTCCCCTCGCGCGTCGTCGAGGATCCGTGTGCGCTCCTCGATTCCCTGGGCCACGACGACCCGCTCAGCCTCGTTCTCGTTCAGCGATCGTTCATGGGAGGTCCGCTCGGCGAGCAGCCTCTGCTCCTCCTCCTTCGCGGACCGGACGGCGGCAGCCAACGCGGCCGACCGCCCCGCGTACTCGGCGAGCCGCAGCCGCTCGGCCCGCACGTCCGCCAACTCCTCGACCAGTTCGGCGGCACTGCGCCCGCCCACCCGCTGCGCTGCGGCGTCCCGGCGGTGCTCCGCCTCGTACCTGGCGGCTCGTGCCGCCTCCCGCTTACGGTCGGCCTCCACCTCGTGCTCGGCAGCGGCCCGTTCGGTCGCCTCGCTCACCGCGTCGGCGGTCGCCACCGCAGGCGCGGGATGGCTGTCCGAGCCACACACCGGGCAGGACTCCCCGTCTGCCAGTTTGCCCGCGAGCTCGGCCGCCATCCCAGCCAGACGTCGTTCGCGAACGTCGAGCAGGGCGCTTCTGGCCTCGTTGTGGGCGGCCTCGGCGGCGTTCTCGGCCTCGCGAGCGGCCGCCACGGCGCGGTCCAACTCCGGCAGCGACTCGGCATCGTCGAGCAGCGCCGACAGCTCCTCCTCCCTGGCTCTGACCCCCTCGAGCCTCGCCTCGGCCTCAACGGCGAGTTCGCGTTGCTCCGTCAGCTCGCTCACCCTGTCGGGCAGACCGTCCAGCTTCGACCGGATCACCGCGATGCGTTCCGCGTAGTAGGCGATCGACTCGTCGAGGGCCGCCAGCCGACGCCGATCGGCGTGCTGCCGCTGTGCCTGCTCCACCAGCCCGGCGAGCCCGCCTGCCTCCTCCCAAAGCCGGCCGGCGTGACGACGCAGTTCCTCGACATCGAGATCGACCTCACCGAAACCGAGTCCACGGCACGCCGTTGCCGCATCCGATTCCTCGGCGACCGCGCGGTCGAGTCGGTCTTCCACCGTTCGGCCGTCGACTGCCAGCTCAGCGACCGTGGCGGCCCGTCTGGCAGCCTCCACCTCGGCGACCCACCGCGACCGCTCCTGCTCACCGCGCTCCAACTCCGCCAGCCGTCCCTGAGCAGCCCGAACCCTGCGCACACGCTCGGCCGCGTTCCTGCGGTCCTGGAGCCGTTCCCGTGCCTGTTCCCAGGCGGCACGTGCTGCTCTCTCCTCTGTCTCGGCCTCAGCGACCCCGGTTTCCGCCCGCACCCTCAACGCGGTCGCCCACTCGCGGTCGGGGGCCTCGGGCACGTCGACTCCCGCAGCCTGCGTCAGCCGCGCGACCCACTCGCGAACGCCGGCCCGCTTGGCGTCCAGCTCCGCTCTGCGCGCCTTGCGCGTGCTGCCGAACCAGTTCTCCACGGCGGCGAACCGCTCGGTGCCGAACAGTCGTTCCAGAAGCTCGGCCCGCTCCTTCGTATCGGCGCGAAGAAACCGGGCGAACTCCCCCTGGGGCAACAACACGACCTGGAAGAACTGCTGGGAGTTCATCCCGAGCAACCGCTCCACCACCCGCGCGACCTCGTCGCTACGCGTGACGGCCTCCGCCGTCCCGCCGTCCGGAGGAGGTGTGAGCCAGGTCAACGACGCCTTGGCCTGTTGCCTGGTGTACCCCGTACCGCGTCGCTTCGGTCGTTCGTACTCGGGACTGCGGACGATGCGCAACCGATGTCCCTGCACGGTGAGTTCCAACACGACCTCGGTGGGCGCATCGGGCTGGGCGACGTCGCACCGCAGTCTCTTGGCCTCGGCCCGGGCGCCGGGAACGGTACCGAACAAAGCGAAAGCCACCGCATCGAGCAACGTGGTCTTCCCCGCGCCCGTGTCGCCGTGCAACAGGAACAGGCCGTCGGCGCCGAGCGCGTCGAAGTCGACGACCTGTCGTGTGGCGTACGGCCCGAAGGCACACACTTCCAGCCGGTGCAGTCTCATCGGACGGCCTCCCTGTGGTCGGCGTTCGCCCTCCCGGCGGCCTCCAACGCCGCCACCAGCCACTCGCGCTCGCGGTCGCCGGGCTCTGTCCCACGGCAGTCAGCGAGAAAGGTCTCGACGATTTCGAGATCCGTCCGCCCGCGCACCGCTTGGGAGTACCGTAAGGCCCCAACCGCCCCGCCCTCGGGCTCCCAGTCGAGGTGTACGGCGTACGGGAACCGGGCGCGCAACCTCCTCATGGCGTCGACCGGCCGTACCTGATCCGTGAGTGCGACGGAGAGGTAGCACTCACGCAGCTCGTCGTGCGCCGGATCCTCGAGCAGCTCCTCCAGACGTCCCCGCAACGTCGCCAGTTGCCGGGGCACCGGCAGCTCGACGCGGTCGACGGCGGCCAGCCCGCGTTCGTCGAGATCCACGATCCACACCGACTTGCGGACGGCTTCGGAGAACGAGTACGCAAGCGGACTTCCCGAGTAGCGCAGGTGGTCCGCCAGCCGTTGAGGACCGTGCAGGTGCCCCAGGGCCACGTAGTCCACACCGTCGAACACCGAACCGGGCACCTGCTCGATTCCACCAACCGCGATCGTGCGCTCGGACTCGCTGCCCACGCCGCCGGTGACGAACGCATGCGCCAACACCACCGACCGGGTTCCGGGACTCCGCGCGGACAGGTCCTCCCGCACGCGCCGCATCGCCTCGGTGAGCACGCCGGTGTGTCCACGGGCGTCCCGCACACCGAGCGCGAGCCGCGCCGGATCGGGCTCCAGGTACGGGATTCCGTACAGCGCCACCGGCCCGTGCTCGTCCTCGAGCAACACGGGCCGGTCGATGGAGTCGATCGTGGTACGCAGGTGCAGACCACCCGCCTCGGCGAAGTCCGCGAAGGCACCGAGCCTCGCCGCCGAGTCGTGGTTTCCAGGTGTGATCACCAATTCGGCTCCCGCCTGCCGGAGTCTGCGCAGAGCCGCCGTCGCGACGCGGACGGCCTCGGCAGAGGGCACCGCACGGTCGTAGACGTCACCCGCGACGAGGACGACGTCGACGGACAACCGTTCGACGAGCTCGGCGAGGTGGGAGAGCACGGCGTCCTGGTCGGCGAGCAAGTCGGCGCCGTGGAACGTCCGGCCCACGTGCCAGTCGGAGGTATGGAGCAGTCGCACGCCGACAAGCTAAGCCCCTCGGCCGACGAATCCGCACACATATCCCGGGCGTGTCACTCGAACGTGTGTTCGAATGCCTTGGGCGCTGATCTCTTCTCCGGTTTCCGTCATGATGGGAGGACGACGTGAGGTGCCGGGTGGTCAGGCCACAACCACAACCACAACCACGGCCACGACCACGGCCACGGCCACGGCCACGGCCACGGCGAATCCGTCACCGCGTCATGCGTCGACTGGGGAAGGACGGACACCGGTGGGCTCGACGATTCTGACCACTGCCGCCATCGTGGTCGCCCTGCTGCTGGCCGCAGCGGTGGCCATGCTGTGGCGGCTGTACCAGGACGGCATGCGCAGAGCCGACAGGGCAGCACGCCAGGTCGAGGCCGAACGTGCCAAAGTGGACGCCCAACAGGCAGCCCTCCGCCGGTACGAGGTCGCGTTCGCGTCCATCAGCGGACGTGGCGAACTGGGGGAACAGGTACTGGTCGAGACCGCCAGGGCACTCGGCCTGCGGGAAGGACTGCACTTCACACTGCAGACGGACGTCGCGGGCGGCGGAGCGGCCAAACCGGACCTGCTGCTCACTGTCGGCGGTGGACGTACCGTTCCCGTCGACGCCAAGGCCAGCCTTGCCTGCTGGGCCGAGGCCGTGGAAACCGACGACCCCGAGGAGCGCCTCGACGCACTGCGCGTCCACGTGCGCAATCTGCGATCGAGGGCCGCCGAGTTGGCGGCGAAGAACTACCAACGCTGGGCCGACGCCATCTACGGGACGGTGATGTTCGTTCCTTCCGACGCGGCCGTGGTGGCGGCGCTGGACACCGATCCCGAACTGTTGCGGTGGCTGTTGGACCGCCGGATCTTCCTCTGTGGGCCCACCGGTTTCGCCGTGGTGGCCTCCGCGGCACTGTTCGCCGCGACCGAGCGCACACTCGTCGACGACGTCGAGAAGGTGCGATCCCAGGCGGCAGCCGCACACAGAGCCGCGGGCAACGCGGTGGAGGCACTGAACCTGTCAAGCACGCACCTGCAGCGTTTCCTCTCCGCCCGACGGCGTGAGGTCGAAGCCCTCGACAGCTTCCGAGCGCAGGTGGCCCCCCTCACGGACGCGGCGGCGAGCCCCTCACCCGTGCCCGAGGTCCGCCGGAACGACGAGATGTCAGCGACATGAGCTCGCGGGCCGTTCTATCGTTACCGATCATGTCGCGCATGCTGTTGGCCACGAGAACCCTGTCGGGCGCGCGGGCGATTCGTCGGCCTTGTCCTGAAACGTCACCCTCGACGTCGCTGCACACGTCCTCCTTACCGGCGGGTCACAGGTTTTCTCCCCGCACGGGATACGGTATTGCCTCGTGACCGCCATTCGTGACCGCCGGAGTGACGCGGAAAGCGCCGAGAAGGACACGGTCGCCTTTCCGTGGAACGAACGCTCTGTCATCAACTCCCGCCGGGGTATACCGTGGTGGGGTGCCGTGTTGCTGGCGTTCGGGCTGGCTCTGGCCGGAGCTTTTGTCGACCAACTCGTCACCGACAGCCTTTCGGTGGTCTTCCACGCGTGCTATGTCGTTGGTGCACTGGGAGCGGTCCTCGCGGTTCAACGCAAGAGCCTCTTCGGTCCCATGGTGCAGCCACCACTCGCCATGGCACTGGCCGTCCCACTCGTCGTGCTCACCGTGTCGGGCCTGCCCGAGGACAGCGACACGCTGGCCAAGGCTCTGGCTGTCGGCAAGCCCCTCATCAACAGTTTCCCGATGATGGCGGGTACCACGGTGGCCACGGTGCTGGTGGGAGTCCTGAGGCTGGTGAAGCAGCGCGACCCCGGCACCTCGGCCGAGGCGGGGAAGCCCGAGTCCGGCGAAGCCGAGTCCGGCAAATCCGACTCGGACAAGCCCGAATCGGGCAAAGCCAAGTCCGTGAAACCCCGAGCTGAAGCCCGTCCCGGAAAGGCCCGGCCCGGCAAGGAGAAGGCTGCCCTCGACGAGGAGAGCGCCCAGGAGGAGGACAAGACGCGCCCGGCCATGGACGCAGCACCTCGACCTGCCGCACGGGGCGAAGCGCGTCCGCGGCGCCGCGCACCCGGCGCGCCGGGTGCCCAGAACAAGTCGGCACCCCCACCGGAACGGAGCTCCCGGCCGCGAGGCGGTCCCGCGGCTCCTCCACCACCACGAACTCAGAACCCGGACGCGGAACAGCCGCGCACACCACGTGATGAGGGTCCCCCACCGCGTCGGCGCCCGGTGCCACCGCCTGAGCAGGCCGAAAAACGGCGACGCGGCGAAGGCCGCCCACAGCCCCCGGCCGGGCGTGGCCGCCGGGTTCCACCACCGCCGCCGCGAGGCGAAGAACCGCCGCGCGGCGATCAGCCGCCGCGTGGGCGCCAACCCGGCGCCGGTCCGCGTCGTGGCACGCCGCGTTCGGAACCGCCTCGCGGAGGCCGGCCGCGTGGCGACCATCCGCCACGTCGTGGGCGGCCGTGGGACGACGACCGTCCCTGACCGCCCTTCCTCACCGGCCTCCGGGCAGGACGGAGGTCACCTGACGCCGCTACGCACCTTCTCGTCACGCAACTCACGCGGCAGCGCGAACGAGATCTTCTCGTTGGCCGTGGTGACTTCCTGCACGTCTTCCCAACCGAACTCGGCGAGGTGGTCCAGCAACTCCAGCACGAGCACGTCCGGCACGGACGCGCCGCTGGTGACGCCGATCGTCTCGGCTCCCTTCAGCCACTCCTCGTCGACCTCACGCGCATAGTCGATCAAGTGCGCGTCCTTGGCTCCCGCCTGGAGCGCCACCTCCACGAGCCGCTTCGAGTTGGACGAGTTCCGCGAGCCCACCACGAGCACGAGGTCGCACTCGGCGGCCATGGCCTTGACCGCAACCTGGCGGTTGGAGGTCGCGTAGCAGATGTCGTCACTCGGTGGGTCGGCCAGCTCGGGGAAGCGTTCCTTGAGCTGGTTGACGCGTTCCATGGTCTCGTCGACGCTCAACGTCGTCTGCGACAGCCACACGACCTTGGACGGGTCGCGCACGGTCACCTTGTCCACGTCCTCGGGGGTGTCCACGAGCTGGACATGGTCGGGTGCCTCACCGGAGGTGCCCTCGACCTCCTCGTGACCCTCGTGGCCGATGAGGAGGATGTCGTAGTCGTCGCGCGCGAATCGGTTGACTTCCTTGTGCACCTTCGTCACCAACGGGCACGTCGCGTCGATGGTGCGCAGGTTGCGCTCCGCCGCCTCAGCGTGCACCGCGGGCGACACACCGTGCGCGGAGAACACCACGAGCGCGCCTTCTGGCACCTCGGAGGTCTCGTCGACGAAGATGACACCACGCTCCCGCAGCGTCTCGACGACGTGCTTGTTGTGCACGATCTCCTTACGGACGTAGACGGGAGCACCGTACTTTTCGAGGGCCTTCTCCACCGTGACAACCGCCCTGTCCACGCCGGCGCAGTAACCGCGAGGCTTGGCCAGCAGGACGCGCTTGCCGTTCGGGGCGGGGCTCGCTGCACTCATGAGGCCCAGGGTACGGGAGGCCACTCGGCGCCTGCTCACGACGATCTCGTGGGACGACTGACACGCCTGGCCGGATCGGGTTGGGCACGGTGTGCCCTGTGCGGCAGGCTAGAGGTATGAAACATGTCCCGTTCCCGCTCCGGGTAGCCGCCGGCCTGGCCGTCACGACGGCCGAGCGGGTGCGTGGGCTGCCCAAGCAGCTCGTGGAACTGCCCGTCACCGTGGCCAGTCAGGCGTTGCAACTGTCCATGCGTGTGCAACAGCACGTCACCGAACTGGCGATCAGGGGTGACGACGCCCTGTCGTCGCTGCGCCGCCCCGAGGAAACACCCGAATGGGCGACATTCGACGAGGACCTCGACGACGTCGGTGGCCTTGGAGACGAGACCACCGCCGGGGTGGGCACCGCGCCGGCCACCGACGGGGACGATCCGTGGGCGGAGGAGGAGCGTGCCCTCGCGTCCGACCACACCGAGGGCGAGTTCGACAGTCCCGCCGGCGTCGCCGCGCCGGGAGGCCTGGCGAACTACGACGACCTGACTCTGCCGCAGGTGCGGGCACGGCTGCGCTCCCTGTCGCTGCCCCAGCTCGAGGAGCTCCTCGGCTACGAGCGTGAGCACGAGAACCGCCCGTCGTTCGTCGGGATGCTCACCCGGCGGATCGCCAACATGCGCAAGACCGAAGGTTCGAAGGATGGTGAGTAGCGGCGTCGAGCGGCCCCGCGGGGGTTCCGCGCCCTCCACGTCCGAGAACCCCTGGCCGGTTCGCACGGTCGCGCGCAAGATCGCCGACTGGATCCACCGGCTCGGTGCCGTGTGGGTGGAGGGCCAGGTCACACAGATCTCTGCGCGCCCGGGCACGCAGACGTCGTTCGTCACGCTGCGTGACCCAGCCGCCGACGTCTCCATGACGGTGACGTGCCCGGCGAGGTTGTTGCGGGCATGCGAGCCTCCGTTGCGCGACGGCGCGAGCGTGGTCGTGCACGCCAGACCGACGTTCTTCCTGGGCAGGGGGACGCTCAGTCTGCGTGCCGACGAGATCCGCCCGGTGGGCATCGGCGAGCTGCTCGCCCGCATCGAGCGCCTGCGCAAGCTCCTGGCCGCCGAGGGCCTGTTCGCTCCCGAACGCAAGCGGCCGTTGCCGTTCCTCCCGAGGGGCATCGGGCTGATCACGGGAAGGGCGTCGGCGGCCGAACACGACGTCCTCGTCAACGCCCAGGCCCGCTGGCCCGCCGCCAGGTTCCGGGTCCTCAACACCGCGGTCCAGGGAGCGCGCGCGGTGCCGCAGATCGTCCGGGCGTTGTCGACCCTCGATGCCGATCCGGACATCGACGTCATCGTCATCGCCCGCGGTGGTGGGAGCGTCGAGGACCTGCTGCCGTTCTCCGACGAGACGTTGTGCCGGGCGGTGGCCGCCGCCGGGACACCCGTTGTGAGCGCGATCGGGCACGAGCCGGACTCGCCGCTGCTCGACCTCGTCGCCGACCGGCGTTGTTCGACCCCGACGGACGCGGGCAAGACCGTGGTCCCGGACGTGGCCGAGGAGACGGCTCGCATCCACCAGCTCCGCGACCGGGCGCGGCGCGCTCTGCACGGTTGGGTGGACACGCAGACCCGGTTGCTCGAACAGATCCGCAGCAGACCGTCGCTTTCCGACCCGTTCGGTCCGATCGAGCGCCGCGCCGCCGAGGTCGAGACACAGGTGGAGCGGGGTCGGCGGGCGATTCTCACCACGCTCACCCACGAACAGTCCGCGCTCGCGTCGGCAAGGGCCCGCCTGGCGGCGCTGGGGCCGGCTGCGACGTTGGAGCGTGGGTACGCGGTGGTGCAGTACACCGACGACGAGGGCAACTTCAGAGTGTTGCGGTCGGTCTCCGAGGTGAGGGACGGTACTCCGCTGCGGGTGCGGGTCGCCGACGGCGCCGTTCGAGCGCTCGTGGGCGAGCCCGAGGCGTGAGCGAGGGGCAGGCCGCCCGATGCCGAGCCCGGTAGTGTGCGGCTCGAACCCCGCCCGCAACCGCAGACGACTGGGACGAGCACAGTGAGCGAACCGAACGACGACGAGCTGGCCGACCTCGGCTACGAAGAAGCACGTGACCAGTTGATCGAGGTCGTGAAAGGCCTCGAAGCCGGTGGCCTGTCCCTGGAGGAGTCACTCGCGCTGTGGGAGCGGGGCGAGCAGCTCGCCCGGCTGTGCGAACGGCATCTCGAAGGTGCACGCGAGCGCATCGAGGCGGCGCTGGCTACCGTAGAGGACACGGCAGACACCGCGGACACGGCAGACACCGCGGAAGCAGGGGATGCCGTGGGCGGACCGGGCGCCGCGGAGGACCGCTAAGGCCACCGCTAAGGCCACTGACGCCGACGCCAGGTCCGCTGGCGGTGTCGGCGGTTCGGGACGTCGCGTGATCGTCGCGTGATCTCTGTGACACAGGCGTGGGCGTAACGCCCGTTGATCTCTTAGCTAGGGCGAAAGAGCGTCGGACGACACCATCGGGAGGCACCATGACCGCCGCCAGCCAGCCAGCACGTCAGCCACGTCGCGGCGAGGCACCGGACCGCAACCTCGCGATGGAGCTCGTCCGGGTCACCGAGGCGGCCGCGATGGCCGCGGGCCGGTGGGTCGGCAAGGGCGACAAGAACGGCGGTGACGGTGCCGCGGTCGACGCCATGCGCCAGCTCATCGGCACCGTGTCGATGCGGGGCGTCGTCGTGATCGGCGAGGGCGAGAAGGACGAGGCGCCCATGCTCTACAACGGCGAGACGGTCGGCAACGGTGACGGTCCCGAGTGCGATGTGGCCGTCGACCCCATCGACGGCACGACTCTCATGTCGAAGGGCATGCCGAACGCCCTCGCCGTGCTCGCGGTGGCCGAACGGGGTGCGATGTTCGATCCGTCGGCCGTGTTCTACATGGAGAAGCTCGCCGTGGGCCCCGAGGCCGCGGGCACCGTGGACCTGTCGGCTCCTGTCGCGGAGAACATCCGCAGGGTCGCGAAAGCCAAGCACAGCAGTGTGTCCGACGTGACGGTGTGCATCCTGGACCGTCCCCGGCACCAGAAGATCGTCGAAGAGGTGCGCGAGGCGGGCGCGCGGATCCGGTTCATCAGTGACGGTGACGTGGCGGGCGCGATCGCCGCAGCTCGTCCCACCACGGGTGTCGACCTGCTGTTGGGCATCGGTGGTACGCCCGAGGGCATCATCGCCGCGTGCGCCATGAAGTGCCTCGGCGGCGAGTTGCAGGGCAGGCTGTGGCCGAAGGACGACGAGGAACGTCAGAAGGCGCTGGACGCGGGCCACGATCTGGACCGGGTGCTGACCACGGACGATCTCGTGCGAGGCGACAACGTCTTCTTCTGCGCGACGGGCGTGACCGACGGTGACCTGCTGCGAGGCGTGCACTACCGCGCTGGTGGAGCGACGACACAGTCCATCGTGATGCGGTCCAAGTCGGGCACCGTCCGGATGATCGAGGGGTACCACCGGCTCACCAAGCTGAGGGCGTACTCGTCGGTGGACTTCGACGGGGCGGGCGAGGACGACGTCGTTCCGCCGCTGCCCTGAACCCGCGAACCCGTACGGGAAGTGCGAACACGCGTGCGCAGGCTGCGGACACGGCACGCATCGTCTCGCCTCAGGCGTCGCTGGAATGTCCGGGGAAGAGCTTGGCGCCCGGGTTCAGCGCCACGGCGATGTTGTTGACGGCCGTGGCGGCCTCCCCGAACCCGGTGGCGATGAGTTTCACCTTGCCCGGGTACGACGCCACGTCGCCTGCCGCGTAGACCCGCTCGCGCGCCGTGGCCATCGTGGTGTCCACCTTGATGGCCCGGCGCTCGACCTCCAGTCCCCAGCTCTCGATGGGTCCGAGGTCGGCGGTGAATCCGAGGGCCGCGACGACGGTCTGCGCTGGCAGACTCGTGCGGCTGCCGTCCTTGAGTTCGACGTCGACCTCGGCCAACTCACCGTCCGCGCCGCTCCGCAGCGCGGTGACCTCGGCGTCGGTGATCACCCGTACGCCCTCGGCGTACGCCTGGCGCACGATGGATTCGGCGGCGCGGAACCGTGCCCTGCGGTGCACGAGCGTGACGCTCGACGCGATGGGGCGCAGTGCCAGCACCCAGTCGAACGCGGAGTCTCCACCACCGACCACCACGACGTCCTGGCCCGCGTGCGCGTCGAGCGCGGGAACGAAGTGCACCAGTCCCCGGCCCAGCCAGCCCTCGCCGGCGGGCAGGGGTCGGGGGGTGAACTCGCCGATGCCCGCGGTGACCAGCACGGCCCCGGTCCTGACCGACGCCCCGTCCTCGAAGGTGACACGTAGGCCACCGGTGCCGTCCTCGACGGTGTGCAGTTCGTGGGCCCTGCGGCCGAGGAGGTAGGTCGGGTTCCACCGGCTCGCCTGCTCGACGAGTCCCTTCACGAGGTCACGACCACGCACGGCGGGAAACCCCGCCACGTCGTAGATCATCTTCTCCGGGTACATCGCGGTCACCTGTCCCCCCGCCTCGGGAAGGGAATCGACGACCGCTGTGGACAGGCCACGGAATCCCGCGTAGTACGCGGCGTACAGACCGGTGGGTCCCGCGCCCACCACGAGCAGGTCGACCGACATCTCCTCGGGCGCGCTCATGGCACACCGCCTTCCTCGCAGCCGCCAGCCTTTCGTGATGGCAGTCGCGATCCTAGTGCTTCACGCCACGCGGCGGTGGCCGTGAAGCTGGGCCAGACTGACGATATGGCTGAACAGGAGTACCGGATCGAGCGCGACACCATGGGCGAGGTCGCAGTACCCGCCGACGCGCTGTACCGCGCGCAGACCCAACGCGCAGTCGAGAACTTCCCGATCTCCGGCCGTGGTCTGGAACGTTCCCAGATTCGGGCGCTGGGGTTGCTCAAGGCCGCCGCGGCACGGGTCAACGCGCGGTTGGGGGTGCTGGACGGTGACCTCGCCGCCGCCATCGCCGCCGCCGCCGACGAGGTCGCCGAGGGCAAACACGACGAACACTTCCCCATCGACGTGTTCCAGACGGGGTCCGGGACCTCCTCCAACATGAACGCCAACGAGGTCATCGCGACGCTGGCCTCCCGCGCGTCGGGCCGCGACGTTCACCCCAACGACCACGTCAACGCCTCCCAGTCGTCGAACGACACCTTCCCCACCACCATCCGCGTCGCGGCCACCGAAGCCGTGCTCACCGACGTGGTGCCCGCCCTCGACCACCTGGCGACCGTGATCGAGCAGCGCGCCGCCGAGTGGCGGGACGTGGTGAAGTCCGGCCGCACCCACCTGATGGACGCCGTGCCGATCACCTTCGGTCAGGAGGCTGGTGCCTGGGCGGCGCAGGTGCGGTTCGGCATCGAACGGCTGCGCAGCGGGCTGCCGAGGCTGGCGGAGTTGCCGATCGGCGGCACGGCGGTGGGCTCGGGGCTGAACGCCCCCGCCGGGTTCGGCTCCGCCGTGGCCGACGAGCTCGCCAAGGTCACGGGTCTTCCGCTCACCGAGGCGCGCGACCACTTCGAGGCGCAGGCCGCCCAGGACGGTGTGGTCGAGACCTCGGGGCACCTCCGCACGGTCGCCGTCTCCCTGAACAAGATCGCCAACGACCTGCGCTGGCTCGGGTCGGGACCTCGGACGGGTCTGGCCGAGGTGGCGTTGCCGGATCTCCAGCCCGGTTCCTCGATCATGCCGGGCAAGGTGAACCCGGTGATCTGCGAGGCCACGTTGCAGGTGGCCGCGCAGGTGATCGGCAACGACGCGGCCGTCGCGTTCGCGGGAGCGCAGGGGAACTTCCAGCTCAACGTCAACCTGCCCGTGATCGCTCGCAACGTCCTGGAGTCGGCTCGGCTGCTCGCGGCGGTGTCGCGGCTGCTCGCCGACAAGGTGATCGCCGGGATGACGGTGAACGTGGAGGTCGCCCGAGCCTACGCGGAGGGTTCTCCGTCGATCGTCACGCCGCTCAACGCCTATCTCGGCTACGAGGAGGCCGCCTCGGTGGCCAAGCAGGCGCTGGCGGAGCTTCGGTCGATCCGCGAGGTCGTGATCGAACGCGGGCACGTGGAGAGCGGGAAGCTCACCGAGCAGCAGCTCGACGAGGCGCTCGACGTACTCAGGATGGCGCGCGGTAACGGTTGATCATGGTCGGCTCGCGAAACGGCGAGGACGGCCTTCGCGTGGGACGTCGCGCGGTGGCCGCCTCGCTGTCGCGAGCGGCGCTGTCGGCCGCCGTGCTGGTGGCCGGGTACTTCCTCGTCCCGTTGGAGCGGTCCGATCCGGCCACGTGGGCGTGGTTCGCGCTCGCCCTGGCCGGGTGGGGGGCGGTGACCGCCCGGCAGGTTCTCGCGGTCTCCCGCTCCGCCACTCCACGCCTGCGAGCGATCGAGGCGCTCGGGTTGGCGGTGCCGCTGCTGCTGGTGGTCTTCGCCCTGACGTACACCGCTCTCGGCCGGGCCGATCCCGCCGCGTTCACCGAACCGGTCGACAAGGCCGACGCGCTCTACTTCACGGTGACGGTCTTCGCCACCGTCGGGTTCGGGGACATCGCCCCGGTCAGCCACCCCGCGAGGATGGTGACGACGCTGCAGATGGTGTTCGGGCTGGTCCTCGTGGGCGTCATCGCCAAGGTTCTCATGGGAGCCGTGTCCGTCGCCGTCCAGCGCCGGGAGCGTGAACGCTGACCACGGACCGCCTCAGCCACGGCGGGGCCGGGCACGCACGTGCATCCGTTCGCCCTGTGGGCCGAAGAGGCTCAGGATCTCCACCGGATACGGCCCCGCGCTACCGAACCAGTGCGGGAGGCGGGTGTCGAACTCGGCGGCCTCACCGGTTTTGAGCACGACGTCGTGTTCGGCGAGCACGAGCCTCAACCGGCCGCTGAGCACGTACAACCACTCGTAGCCCTCGTGGGTCTTCGGTTCGGGTTCCTCCTCGCTCGGCTCGACAATGATCTTGAATGCCTGCAGTCCACCGGGATTGCGCGTGAGCGGCACGATCGTCCTGCCGTCCTGCCGCATCGGCCGCATCCGCACGCGGGGATCGTCCACCGGTGGCGCACCGACAAGGTCGTCGAGCGACACGTGGTGTGCTCGCGCGATCGGCAACAGCAGTTCGAGGCTCGGTCTGCGTTGTCCCGATTCGAGTCTGGACAGCGTGCTGACGGAGATGCCGGTGCTCTCCGACAGAGCGGACAGCGTGCAGTTGCGCTCTCTGCGCAGACGGCGCAGCCGAGGCCCGACCGCCCCGAGAACGTCCTCCATGCCGACATTGCAGAACCGGCAACGCGGTTTGTCAAGCCGCCAAGAGGTCGATGTGCGCGTCAACCCACCCCGATGAGCTGCCTGGCCACGTCCTTGGCGTTGCCCACCGCCCCCGGCACGATGCCGAGCGAGGCGGTGACCGTGGCACCCTCCAGCAACATCAGCAGCGAGGTCGCGAGCTTGCGCGGATTGCGCACCCCCGCGTCCCGCGCGAGCGCGCGCAGGTAGTCGAACATCCACTGCTTCTGTTCGCGGATCACGTCACGGGCCGGGTGGGTGGCGTCGGGCAGCTCGGCCTGCGCGTTGACGAACGCGCAGCCCCTCGGGTTCTCCGTCGCGATCCACTCCTCCAGCGCGTCGAACACCAGCAGCAACCGGCGAGCGGGTGCGATGCGGCCCCGGCGCTCGACCACCGCCCGGACGTGCTCGCGGTAACGCTCGTCCCTGCGCCTGAGGTAGTGGGCGACGAGTGCGTCCTTGGAGCCGAACCGGTCGTACAGGGTCTTCTTCGTGACGCCGGCCTCGCTCGCGATCGACTCGACACCGACGGCGTGAATGCCGTTGTCGTAGAACAGCCGTCCCGCCACTTCGAGCACCCGCTCGGCGGCCGGGGTCAGCGCGAGGTCTTCGCTCATACCTTGACGGTATACCGATCGGTTTAGTACGTCTAGTAGACATACCGGTTGGTATACCTGGGAGGGGCCATGAGACCTGACGTCCTGCTTTCGGCGGGCTTCGTACTGATGTGGAGCTCCGGTTTCGTCGGTGCTGTGCTCGGCACCGCGCACGCCGGGGCATGGACGTTGCTGCTCTGGCGGTTCTGGGTGGTGGCCGCCGTGCTCGGCGGGTGGTGGCTCGTCCGGCGGCGGCGCGCGATCGGTCTCCGCGACGTGGGCGTCCACTCGGCCATCGGCCTCCTCTCGCAGGGCGTCTACCTCGCCGGAGTGGTGTGGTCGGCCGAGCTGGGTGTGGCCGCCGGTGTCGCCGCCCTGGTGGCCGCACTGCAGCCCGTGGTCACGGCCACGCTGTCGGGCCCGCTGCTCGGCGAGCGCTCGACCCCACTGCAGTGGGCGGGCCTCGCGGTCGGGCTCGTCGGGGTCGCACTCGTCGTGGGCGACGATCTCGGCTCGTCGTCGGGCGCACCCGCGGCCGCCTACGCGCTGCCCTTCCTCGCCATGGCAGGCCTGGTCGTCGCGACGTTCGCCGAGCGCAGAGCCACGTCGTCACTGTCGGTGGTGGACTCCCTGGTGATCCAGTGTTCGGCGAGCGCCGCGCTGTTCACGGTCGTCGCCTGGACCGCCGGCGAGGTCGTGGTCCCCACCTCGGCGGGCTTCTGGTTCGCCGTCGCCTGGGTCGTGGTGCTGTCCACCTTCGGTGGATACGGCACCTACTGGCTCGTGGTACGCAGGCGGTCGGTCAACCACGCGGCCACACTCCTCTATCTGACGCCGCCCACCACGATGCTGGCCGGGTTCGCACTCTTCGGTGACACGGTCGACGTGTGGGGATTCGTGGGTCTCGCCGTGTCCGCGGCCGCCGTGACACTCGTGTTGCGCGGGCAGCGCGCCACACAACCGCGCACACGGCCGCGCGCACTGTCGGACCCCGGCGCGATGATGGCGACATGCAGCTCCACGACGTCGTCACCACCTCCGCCGACCTCGCGAGGAGACGCTCCCGCAAGGCCAAGACCGCCGTCCTCTCCGAGCTGCTGAGCGGCGCGCCCGCCGACGAACTGGCCGCAGCGGTGGCCTTCCTGACGGGCGCGCCGACGCAGGGGCGGATCGGTGTCGGCTGGCGAACGCTGTCGGAGTTACGCGCGGTCCCCGCCGAGGCACCACGGCTGACCGTCAGCGAGGTCGACTCGGCACTCGGCGAGTTGGCGGCCACGACCGGGAGCGGGTCGGTCCGCCTCCGATCGGAGCTACTGCGTTCGTTGCTGTCGCGGGCCACCGCCGAGGAACAGGACTTCCTCTTCCGGCTGCTCACCGGCGAGCTCCGCCAGGGCGCGCTCGAAGGCGTCATGGTCGAGGCCGTCGCCGCTGCCGCGGGCGTACCCGCCGAAGCCGTGCGGCGCGCGTTCATGCTGTCCGGCCGTCTGCCCGACACCGCCCACGCGGCCATGGCCGGCGGTACGGCCGCGCTGGCGGCGTTCCGCATCGAGGTCGGCAGGCCGCTGCGCCCGATGCTGGCCTCACCGGCGGAATCGCTCGCCGACGCCACCGCCGAACTCGGCAGCGTGTCCGTCGAGTACAAACTCGACGGGGCTCGGATCCAGGTTCACCGCCGCGGCGACGAGGTCCACGTCTACACCCGGACGTTGCGCGAGGTCACCGCACACGTCGCCGAGCTGACCGACCTCGTGCGTGGGCTGCCGTGCGAGTCCGTCGTGCTGGACGGCGAGACGCTGGCGCTCACCGACGACGGCAGGCCCCGGCCGTTCCAGGAGACCATGTCGCGCTTCGGCAGCACGAGGGAGGAACAGGTGCGTGCGCTGCTGCTGCGGCCGTACTTCTTCGACTGTCTGCACCTCGACGGTACCGACCTGCTCGACGCTCCCCTGCGGGAGCGTCAGGCGAAGTTGCGGGCGGTCGCGGGCGAGCACGTCATCCCCGGCGAGCAGGAACCCGCCGACCCCGACGCGATCCTCGTGGCGTCGCTGGAGGCCGGGCACGAGGGAGTCATGGTCAAGGACCTCGACTCCCCCTACGCCGCGGGCCGGCGCGGCAGGGCGTGGCTGAAGGTGAAGCCGGTGCACACCCTCGACCTCGTCGTGCTCGGAGCCGAATGGGGACACGGCCGCCGGCACGGCTACCTGTCCAACCTCCACCTCGGCGCTCGTGACCCGAACGGGGGGCCACCGGTCATGGTGGGCAAGACGTTCAAGGGCCTCACCGACGAGTTGCTGGACTGGCAGACCGCCGAACTGCCCCGGCACGAGAGCCACCGCGACGACCAGGCGGTGTACGTGCGCCCGAACCTCGTCGTCGAGATCGAACTCGACGGCGTGCAGGCCAGCACCCGCTATCCGGGTGGGGTGGCGCTGCGGTTCGCCCGGGTGCTGCGGTACCGGCCGGACAAGGACGCCGCCGACGCCGACACCATCGACACCGTGCGTGCCCTGCTGACAGGCGAACGACCCGGTGAACAACCCCGTGAGCCCTGACATCGAACCGTCACTGCCTCTAGGCTGGAGTCTCGTGCAGTTCCTCGAAGGCCATCGGCCTGCTCACGACCTGACCTACGACGACGCCTACCTGGTGCCCAACCGCTCGGCGGTGGAGTCACGGTTCGACGTCGACCTCTCCACCGTCGACGGCACCGGCACCACCATCCCGATCGTCGTCGCCAACATGACCGCGGTCGCAGGCCGGCGCATGGCCGAGACCGTCGCCCGCCGGGGTGGCTTGGTGGTACTCCCCCAGGACGTCGCTCCGGACGCGGTCGCCGACATCACGGCGTGGGTGAAGGGCCGCCACACCGTGTGGGACACGCCGCTGATCCTGCGCTCCGGGGACGCGGTGGCCGACGCGCTGAACCTCGTGGGCAAGCGCGCCCACGGCGCCGTGGCCGTCGTCGACGGCGAGGGCCGTCCCGTCGGCATCGTCACCGAGGACGCGTGCGCGAGCGTCGACCGCTTCGCTCGCCTGGCGGAGGTGCTGGAGCGGTCGGTGCTCACGGTGCCGCTCGACACCCCTCCCCGCGAGGTGTACGAGCGGCTGCACGAACGCGGCGAGAACCTCGCCCTCGGAATCGACTCCGACGGTCGGCTCGTGGGCGTACTGACCCAGGTGGGTGCGTTGCGGGCGGGCATCTACACCCCCGCGCTCGACGCGGACGGCAGGTTGCGCATCGGCGCGGCCGTCGGTGTCAACGGCGATGTCGCGGCCAAGGCCGAAGCCGTGCTGAGCGCAGGCGTCGACGTGCTCGTGGTCGACACCGCCCACGGTCACCAGGAGAAGATGCTGGCCGCGCTCAAGGCCGTGCGATCGGTGTCACCGTCGGTGCCGGTGGTGGCGGGCAACGTCGTCACGGCGGAGGGCACGCGCGACCTCATCGAGGCCGGCGCGGACGTCGTCAAGGTGGGTGTCGGCCCCGGAGCCATGTGCACGACACGCATGATGACCGGCGTGGGCAGGCCGCAGTTGTCCGCCGTCCTCGACTGCGCGGCCGCCGCCCGCGAGGCGGGCAAGCACGTGTGGGCCGACGGCGGCGTGCGACACCCGAGGGACGTGGCCTTGGCGCTTGCCGCCGGAGCGTCGGCGGCCATGGTGGGCTCGTGGTTCGCGGGCACGTACGAGTCGCCCGGCGACCTGCGTCACGACGAGCACGGCAGGCCCTACAAGGAGTCGTTCGGCATGGCCTCCAAGCGCGCCGTGACCGCGCGCACGCGTTCCGACAACGCCTACGAACGCGCTCGCAAGTCGCTGTTCGAGGAAGGCATCTCGTCGTCACGCATGGCCCTGGACCCGCTGCGGCCGAGCGTGGAGGATCTGCTCGACTCCATCACCGCGGGAGTGCGTTCCGCCTGCACGTACGCCGGCGCCACCAACCTGGAGCAGTTCCATCGGCGCGCGGTACTGGGTGTGCAGTCGGCCGCCGGCTTCGCCGAGGGCCGCCCCCTGCCCGCGGGCTGGTAACCCCACGGCGTGTCCGCAGCGTGCGGCGCGAACACGCGCGCACAGACTGCGGACACACGTTCACGACCTGCGGACACGAGACACACCGTCTCGTGTCCGCAGGACACCCGCTCAGCCGTGGTTCTCCAGCATCTCGGTGACGAGCGCGGCGATCGGCGAGCGCTCCGAGCGGGTCAGCGTCACATGGGCGAACAGCGGGTGCCCCTTCAACTTCTCGATCACCGCGGACACTCCGTCATGCCTGCCGACCCGCAGGTTGTCCCGCTGCGCCACGTCGTGGGTGAGCACCACCCGCGACGCCGCACCCAGGCGTGACAGCACGGTGAGCAGCACGTTGCGCTCCAACGACTGCGCCTCGTCCACGATCACGAAGGCGTCGTGCAGCGACCGGCCCCGGATGTGGGTCAGCGGAAGCACCTCGAGCATCCCGCGGTCGATCACCTCGTCGATCACTTCCTGGCTCACCAGGGCTCCGAGCGTGTCGAACACCGCCTGCGCCCACGGCTGCATCTTCTCGCTCTCGGTGCCGGGCAGGTAACCCAGGTCCTGCCCACCCACCGCGTACAGCGGACGGAACACGACCACCTTGCGGTGCATGCCGCGTTCCAGCACGGCCTCCAGCCCCGCACACAGCGCGAGAGCCGACTTCCCCGTGCCCGCCCGGCCGCCGAGCGACACGATCCCGACCTCCGGGTCCATCAACAGATCGAGCGCGATGCGCTGTTCCGCGGACCGGCCGTGCAGCCCGAACACCTCACGGTCGCCGCGCACCAGCCGCACCCGCTTGTCCGGCGTCGTCCTGCCCAGCGCGCTCGTGGTGCCCGCGAGCAGCCGCAGCCCGGTGTTGCACGGCAACTCGGCCACCTCGGCCCTGCCGAAGTCGGCCAGATCCACCTCACCCGACGCGAACAGCGCGTCGATGGCCTCGGCGGGAACGTCGAGGTCGGCCATGCCGGTCCAGCCGGACGGCATCACCTCCTCGGCGCGGTACTCGTCCGCGGGCAGGCCCACGGCACCGGCCTTGACCCGAAGCGGGATGTCCTTGGTCACCAAGGTCACCGACTTCCGCTCGGTGGCGAGGTTCAACGCGCAGGCGAGGATGCGGTGGTCGTTGGAGTCGGTGCGGAAGCCGGGTGGGAGCACCGTCGGGTCGGAGTGGTTCAACTCGACGTGCACCGTTCCCTCGTGCTCCCCGATCGGCACGGGGGCGTCGAGGCGGCCGTGCGTGCGCCGGAGGTCGTCGAGCAGCCGGAGAGACTCCCTGGCGAACCACCCGAGCTCGGGGTGGTGTCGTTTCCCCTCCAACTCGTTGATCACGACGAGAGGCAGCACCACGTGGTGCTCGGCGAACCGGGTGAGTGCCCACGGGTCCGACAGCAGTACCGACGTGTCGAGCACATAGGTACGGGGCGATCGGTCACCTGTGTCGCCGGGGTCGGTGCCTCCGTCCGCGCTCGAAGCGCTGACGGGCGAGCGGCCGGAGTCGTTTCGGGGCACGCGCTGCGCAGTCACGACGGCATCTCCCTCAGGGGCGTCGGCACCACGCCCCACACTCGCTGGGGCCGGGCACTGCCCTGGCTGGTCGCCGGCTCCGACACGCTCCGGTGTCAGGGCATGCGGCCACGAGGGCCCGGTGCCGGCCCCCTCGTGTGTTTCGGAAGCAGCTCCGCGATTCGCGTCGCCGCCGTTCGCTCCACAACCGTCACGACCAGGGCCTCCCGCGGCGACTCACCTGGGTCCGTGCGCCGCCACTTCGGAAGCTACCTGCGACGCCCGTTTCACGCAGGCAGCCACCTAGGTGAATCAGGGGTGCCTCAACTCACGTTTGGTGAACGCCTTACGGCACGGTCGAGTGATGTCAGCGAGCATTCACCGCGGTTTCACGCGCCGTACCGGCGGTGGCGAACCGCGTAGTCCCGCAGCGCCCGGAGGAAGTCCACACGCCGGAACGCGGGCCAGTACGCCTCGGTGAACCAGAACTCCGAGTGCGCCGACTGCCACAGCAGGAACCCGGACAGCCGCTGCTCCCCCGACGTCCGGATGATCAGGTCGGGGTCGGGTTGACCCGACGTGTACAGGTGTTCGGAGATGTGGTCGACGTCCAGGATCTTGGCGAGTTCCTGAATGGTCCTGCCCTCGTCGGCGTACTGCCGCAGCAACTTGCGCACGGCGTCGGCGATCTCCTGCCGCCCGCCGTAACCGACGGCCACGTTGACCATCATCCCCGTGCGACCGTCGGTGCGCTGCGCCGCGGCCGTGAGCCTGGCCGCGACGTCGGTGGGCAGCATGTCCAGAGCTCCCACGATCGACAGCCGCCACGAGTTGCCCGGCTTGGCGAGTTCGTCGACGACGTCCGGGATGATCTCCAGGAGCGCGGCGACCTCCTCGTTGGACCGGCTGCGCACGTTGTCCGTCGACAGCAACCACAGCGTGACGACCTCGACGTTCGCCTCGCGACACCAGCTCAGGAAGTCGGCGATCTTGCGCGCGCCCACCCGGTGACCGCCGTTGACGTCGGTGAAGCCCGCCTCGCGTGCCCAGCGGCGGTTGCCGTCGAGGATGATGCCGATGTGGCGGGGGTGCCGCCCGGCGGCCTGCTGCTTGAGCCGCCACGAGTACACCGTGTAGACCACGCGGGAGAGGAACGAGCGAAGACTCACAGCAGGGGAGACTACGCCTGGCGGCGGAGTGACCTTCGCTGTACTCCCGCACTCACCGGTGTGCGAACAAACCTACGGTTCCGTAGCCTTGATCGGGTGAGCGTAGCGATGCACGATCAGTCCAACACCCCGTTGTCCGATGTCGTGGACACGAGGCCCCGCCTGCGGGGTCACATCCACTTCTGGAGTTTCTTCGGTGCGGTCGCCGCGGGAGCGACTCTGATCGCCCTCGCCGCATCCACCGTGTCGGGCCTCGCCGCCCTGGCCACGTCGGTCTACGGCGTGACCGTGCTCGGCGTGTTCGGAGTGAGCGCGCTGTACCACCGGCGGCTCTGGAGTCCCCGCGCGTACGCCTGGATGAAGCGCGCCGACCACTCGATGATCTTTTTGTTCATCGCGGGAACGTACACGCCGTTCACGCTGCTGGCGATGTCGCAGCCGACCGGCTACGTCGTGCTCGGTGTGGTGTGGGGCGGCGCGATCGCGGGCGTCGCGCTGAAGATGCTGTGGCCCACCGCGCCGCGCTGGTTGGGCGTGCCCATCTATGTGGCACTCGGCTGGGTCGCCGTCTTCGTGTTGCCCGAACTGGCCCGCAACGCCGGAGTGGCGGCCCTGGTACTGCTGCTGGTCGGCGGCGTGCTCTACACGCTGGGCTCGGTGTTCTACGCGACCCGCTGGCCGAACTACTGGCCCGAGACCTTCGGCTACCACGAGTTCTTCCACGCCTGCACCGTGGCCGCGGCGATCACGCACTACATCGCGATCTGGCTGGCCATGTACGCCTAGCAGGGGTTTCCGGGGTCCGGACCGAGATCAGGCCGTGGCCAGGCCGTCACGCCGCCTGGTCTTCGTCCGGGCCGTCCAGACCATCGAGCACCGTCCCGAAGAAGGCGTCCACCGCCTTGCGGGTCCGCTCGTGGCTGGACGGCAGCAGGTGCGTGTACACCCGCAGCGTGAAACCGGGGTCCGCGTGGCCCAGGTACTCCGAGACCGCCTTGACCGACTCGCCCGCGTCCAGCAGCACCGAGGCGTACAGGTGCCGCAGCGCGTGCATGCCGTCCGCCCGCGTCGGCGCCTCGATCCCCGCCCGCTTCAACGCCGGTATCCACACCGACGTGCGAAACGTCGTCCGCCGCACCGGCCCGCCCTCGGCGTTGACCATCAACAGGCTCACCGTCACCGGCTCACCCGAGGGATGCCGCCACGGCAGCGTGACCGGCGTCGACGGGAACCGCTCCGCGTAAGCGTCGAGATCATCCAGCAGCGCCGCCCCGATCGGCACCTCCCGCGTCTTGCCCCGCTTCGGCGGCGCGAACACCGGCCGGTTCTCCACCAGCCGCACCTGCCGCCGCACACGGACCACGTTGCGGTCCCGGTCCACGTCGTCGAGCGAGAATCCGAACACCTCCCCCGAGCGCAGCCCAAGCCCGGAAGCCAGCCACACGGCCGGGCGGTACTGCTCCGGCATCGCCTCCAGCACCGCCCGAGCCCGATCCCCCCGACCACGGCCGCACCCGCGCGTTGTCCTCCCGAGGTCGCGTCACACTCCGCGACCGCGCCGGATTGGTGACGATCAGCTTGTCCTCCTGGGCGAAGCTGAACACCGACACCAGGTGCGAGAAGTACAGCACCCGCGACGTCGAGGCCACCTGGCGATCCTGCAACCAGCGAAGCCACGCCTGCACGTCACTCGGCTTGATCGACCCGATCGACCGCCCCTCGAAGAACGGCAACAGATGCGTCGCCACCCGGCTCTGCACCCGTTCCCGCGTCGTGTAGTCGAACGTCTGCGCCTCCACCCACCGCAGCGCCACCGATTTGAACGACACCCGACCCGCACGCGGATCGACGTACTTACCCTCCCGCTTGTCCGACTCCACCGCGATCAGGAAGTCCTCGGCCCGCTTCTTCTGCCGGTCGGGAAACGTCTTGGCCCGCTCGTTGCCGTCCGGGTCGAGGTAGCGCACCCGGTAGCGCATCCCCTTGCCGTACAGCTCCGTGCGCTCCATCACCGGCTTGCCCTTGGCGTTCACCACCACCTGACCCGTCACCGGATCACGCTTCGCCCGATACCACCGATCCTGGATATGCCCCACTCACGCCCCCAATCGAGAATTGCCGAAGAAACTCACGCCGCCTCGTCCGCCGCCTCGACCCAGGCGCGGAGTTTGGCCGGGTCATAGCGGAGATGACGGCCGATCTTGCGAACCGGCGGCCCCTCACCACGCCACTTCCACTGATAGAGCGTCTTGACCGGAATGCCGAGTTAGTCCGAAACCTCCTCGACCGTCCACAACCGCTCAAAGCTGGCGACCTTGCCCAAGCTGCTTCTCCCCCGTCGTTGTTCACGCTGCTTGCGGAGTTGCCGAAGTCTCCGGCCCGCCTGGTGGGCCCTGCGCGGCAAGGAGTGCCCGGTCGTATTCGGCCCGCCAGGTGATGCGTTCGGCGATCGCCCGCATCAGCAGGTGCGCCCGTGGTGGAACATTCCGATCGCCGGGAGCGAGCTTGCGCCAGACCAGCCGCGAGGTGTCCTGTTCGGGTTTCTCGATGCCGACCGAGGCGAGCATGGCGCGGACGAACGCCTTGCGATCCGCCTTATGATCGGCCAGAGACTTGCCCGACCACTTGCGCGAGACGAGCACCCGCCGCCCAGGCAAGCCGAGGGTGGAGCGCCGATGCGCGCGGCCCTTGCACCGCCCCGGCACGGTTTTCGCGCTCGCACCGAGGGGTTGGATGCCGTAGAGCAGCCAAACCGCGCACCGAGGCGAACACGGCGTGATCGACAACTCGGCATGGAGTCGATCGTGATGCTCCCGCTGCCGGTAACTGCTCGCTTCGACGACTTCACCGGTGGCCTTGGTGAGGTACTTCGTCAGGTAGCCGATGTGCCGCCCGGCTTCCTCCGTGCCTCCGAGAATGCCCTTCGAATGCACCTGCGCCCCGAAGGTCACCACATGCGCCGGTTCCTTCACCTGCTCCACCGCGTCATCCCAGCCGGTGAGTGGCTGCCGGGTGTCCGGGTCCACGAACACCCGCCTGCCCGCGTCCCACACGGGCACGTGGTCACCGCCGTAGACAGGCTGGTCATGGGCAGGCCACCACACCTGGTGATACGTGGCCGCCGTGACCTGCCGGACGATCTCGTGCGGGATCGAGCCCCGGACAGCGGCATGCAGGTGCGGAGCCGCCCGCCGCTGGGGTTCGACGGTGGCGAAGTACTGCACCTCCCATCCCACCACTCGGCGAAGGTTCTGCCACCAGCGATCCACCAGGGCGGAGAAGTGCACCGCATCCCGCGCCGCCCGCCGATAGTCGTAGCTACCGGGATCGACCGGAGTGCCGTCCTCGCGCACCCGCCCGTAGGTGTCGAGGGTGAGGGTGACAAACATCGAGGGCCGAAACCGCCCCGCATACTCTCGGCCGATCGTGCGGTTCTCGACTCGGCGTCGCGGGAGGTTGGGCGCGTCCTGCCTGCGTTTGGTGGATCGCTTCTTCGGCCGCGCCGCCGGAGGGTCCACCGCGGGCAACCGCCCCCGCATCCCGGAGGCTCGCAACTCCTCATCCACCCCGCGGATTTCCTCGCGGACCTCCTCGGCGTCACACTCCGCACCCTCGGCAAGAGCCTGCCGATAGGCCGCCACGAGATCCGCCCGGTACTCCAAGAGTTGCGTCTGTTCGGCGCTGGGTGGCTCAGGGGTGAAATCAGGCTCCGTGTCCAGGTGCCAGCCTTCGCGGCACTGGGTCTGCCGCAGCGCCTTCGCCTTGCGCGCACACGGCCCGCACACCGACTCGACCGTGGAGCCACAGGGCACGGCGACGTAGCGCAACTCACCGGTGTCGGGATCGCCGACTTCCATGGTGAACGGCCGCACACACACGCCATGTTTCTCCGCCGTCGCCGTGATCACCTCGGTGGTGAGCGGTTGCCGCATCCGCTGCGCCCGCGTCTGGCCGGCCACGTCACCGGGGAACGAGGCCACGGACGTCATGCCGCCGCACCCCCAGACCAGCCCGTGCCGCCGTCCCGGGTCGGGGAAGGGCAGCACTTGCGCCCGTCGCACCAGCCGCCCGGTGACATAGGTAGCCAGGGCATCCAGGTCGGTGTCGGTGACGTGGAACGCGCGCGCCCGGAACGGTTCCCGCCGCCCGTCTTCCTTGGCCCAGGCCACACCAGGGGTGTGCTCGGAGATCTCGTGCGCCGCCGCGCCCTGCTCCCGCAACTGCTTATCCGACTGGTAGGCCAACACGTCCGCGAGTTCGTCGATGACCAGGACGAGGAACGGGTCACCCGTCGCGGGAGTCCAGGACCGCAGCATCCCCCGATATCGCGCCGCGCGTTCCTTGACCGTGGCGGCGATCTCTTCCAACAGGGCCACAGCGTCGGGGCCGTTGTCGAACACGACCCGCTGGAACACCTCCGGAGCCTGCCCCAGCTCCATCCCGCCCTTGGGATCGATCCCCACAAGCTGCACCCGGCCCGCGCGGATGAGCGGAGCCAGCGCCCACACCAGCGACCACAACAGCGAACCCTTCCCCGCGCCCGTGGCACCAACCGCGAGCAGGTGACGGCCCAGCAGCCGCAGCCGCCACGGCCTACCCGTCTCGGTGCGCCCGACTACGACACGTCGCAGATCAACCGTGTCCGGCTTCTCGGCGAGCACGGGTGCCGGGATGGAGTGGGCAAGCGGGTCATGGTGAACGAGGTCGAGTTCCAACCGGCCGGGTTTACGCACCCGCACCCGGCACGTCTGCGCCCGGAAGACGTGCGCCAACCCGGAGGCGTGCGCCTCCCACTGCTCCGGAGCCTGCCCCTTGACCATGCGGACCCGCACCCGGTCACGCCAGCCGTCCGCGCGCACCAGGCCGAGGCGGGGCCGGTACTCCTTACCCCGGTCGCGTTTGACCAGGTCGGACAGGCGCATCACCGTCCGCCACTGACACGCATACACCCCGAACCGGCGATACTCCGTGCGCACCTGCGCCACGGCGAAGCGGGTGAAGAAGTCGCGGTGCAGCCGCCACCACAACCCGAGCACCACAACCACGGCCAGCAGCGTGAAGGCGAGCACCCACCAGCCGAAGGCGGCTTGGACCCAGCCGACCAGCACCGCCCCCGCAAAGGTGAGCGGGTAACGCCACAACAGGCGACCGAGCTGCACCACCAGCCAACCGACCAAGCCGACGAGCACGAACGGCAACGCCGCAAGCTGCACCCACCGGGGCAGCAGCGTCCACCACGGCAACCGAGGCCGCACCACTTCCAATGGGGCCGGATCGACCCAGCGCGATCCACGCACATTCACCAGCGCTCACCCCCGATCAGGGCCGCACCGGCAAAAGCTCGATCAGTCAATACGCCGGGGTGCCCGGTTGACAGCCACCCACGGCACGTGTTTAGGCTATCCATTGACCACTCCGTCTGGTGTGGACAGCGCAGAAGCGGCCAAACGGTTGGCAGCCAAGGAAACCGCTTCTGCGCCTAACGATCAATCAGTGAATGAGAGCGTGCGGTATCGCCGCACAAGCCGACAGCCCGCACGCTTCCGTTGTCGTCTTCTGTGTGTCGTTCTACTGGGCCGTGATCTTCAGTTCGTCGGCCTTGCGCCGTTCCCGATCGGCCCAATACATCGCCTCGTGATGGTGGCCCCGGTCGATCTCAGCGACCTCGGCATACACCCGCGCACTCCGCAGGTAGTACCGCCGCCACACCCGCGCCGGAGCATCCAACCCCGGACGCTCAGCCACCAGAGCCTCGTGAGCCTGCATCAACGTCCGCACCTGCGGCACCGGCCCCATGTCCCGCGTCAAGAATCTGGCTCAGTTTTCTTGGATGAAAGTTGTGCTTGTTGATCTTGCTGGTGGATCTCGATCGGTCGTTGCATGCCGAGTGCCTCGTGGGGGCGGATGTGGTTGAACACGTGCCGGTAGCGCTCGGCCTCGGCGGCGAGGGTCTGCCCGTCGTCGATCTCCATCCGGTAGAGGTGCTCGTACTTCAGCGATCCGAATGCCCGTTCCCGCACGCCGTTCTGGCCGGGTGAGCGACGCCGAGTGCGGATGTGGAGCAGCTCGGGGCGAGAGGCGATGAACGCGGCGAACCTGCTGCCTTTGAAGGCGCCACCGTTGTCGGTGACCACCTTGATCCGCTTGATGTGCCCGGTCTCGGGGTTGGTGAGCTGCTCGGCCAACGGCACGCCACCGGCCAGCCGCTCGGCCTCGGCGATCGCGATCCGGACGGCGAGCTCGGCATCGGCGGCGTTGCAGGTGGTCGCGAGGTGCCAGCCGAACTCGTACTTCGAGTAGTAGTCCGCGCACCCGGCGATCCGCCAGATCCCACCACGGGTGGTCTCGAACTCAGAGAAATCCAGCTGCCACACCTGATTCGGCCCCGTAGGCGGCTCGGCGAACGCAGCCTTACGGGCCTTGGCTAGCTCTCGTCGTTCAGCCTGATATTTCGTGGACTGCAACAGATTCCGCCGCCGCATCGCCCGCTCCACGGTCGAAACGGACACCTCGTGTCCATCGGCGCGCATCAATGCGTGGATCTTGCGGTGTCCCCACGCCGGCCAGGCCTGGGCATACTTCTCCACGACCGGCTCGAACGCCTCGACCGCCGGTGCCGGCCATGGGCCCTTCGGCGGGTTCCCGGCGCGCTGTTTGCTGATCCAGCGGGTATAGGTGCGGCGCGGGATGCCGATCAAGGCCGTGAACCTCGAGACCGGCATCGCCGCGTCTTGGCGAATCACCTCGAGGTCCTCGAAGGGGCCAGCCGCTCCGCGGAGCGCTTCCACACCCGCAGCTCGACATGCGCCTCGCCCAGTGCCGTGGTCAACTCGTCGATCTGGGCCTGCAACTGCTCCTCACGACTCGAGGGACCGGCCTTACCGCCCTCGGCAACCCCGGCCCGGCCGCCCTCGAGGAACTGGGCCTTCCACCGCGACACCGACTGCTCCGAGACCTTGTTCCGCCGAGCGGCCTCGGCGATCGTCATCTCCCCGGACAGCACGCTCAGCACGATCCGGATCTTGTCCTCCACCGGGAACACCGGGGGACGGCTCATCGTCATACCTCCTGCTCAGGAACCTACATAACCCCTGAGCCACAAAGTCTGACGCGCGACACCCACATCCTCGACCACATCTGACACCCCCCTTCCTCATGACTCGATAGAAACGGAACGTGCTCAGGCACGGAGGCAGAACCACGACGCCACGTGCACTCACCTCCGTGCCATCACGGTCACTCCTGCTGCTCCACGCCCGAACACGCGGGCTCACGCTTCAGCCACCCGGCCAACTCGTCAGCCGCATTGCGCAGTTGACACAGGAACTTCGCGAAGTCCGGCCACAACGCCGGATCACGCGGCGGCTCGATCGTCAGACAATCCGGGTCCGCGTACACCACCAGCGTCGCCGACTCGTCCACGAAACAGAACGCCTGCGTACCCGCTCTCGCCGCAGGGTCAGGACTGAATGTCAGGTTGAACGGCACTCGTCACGCAGCCTTTCGCGCCCGCTCACGCGGCTTTGGCCGACGACTCACCACCCGACGCCGGGGGTTTGCCCGAGCGCCCGCCGCCCGCAGCAGCAGGGGCCTTGAAGCCGGTCGCCCGGAAGACATAGGACTGGTACTTGAACTCACCGTTGCCAGCCACCCTCGGCTCAGCCGTAAGCCCTTCCAGCTCGATCGGCCGCATCCCCGGCAACGCCTCCGACGTCGGCGGCACCGGCTGCACCTTCGCCACCAACGTCACCTCGAACGAAGCCCGCTTCGCGTTCGACTCCGACGGGTCGGTCACCGTGACCTTCCACTGGAGCAGCCCCGTCGCTTCATCCACTCGTTGACGAGCGGGCTTGCCCATCGCCTTGTCCTCGCGCGACTGGAACTCCGTATCCGGCGACACCTCACCGACCATCACCAAACCCTGCGGAAACGCCTCATCGAACTCGATCGGAAACCGGTGACCCTTTGGGATCGCCATTCGTCTTTCTCCCGTGCTGTCTCTTTCGATTGGTTGATCTGTCCTGCCGCGACCTTGGGGAGACGACTCAGTCGCCACCCTCGGTGGGCCAGGAACCGGAAGGAGGGCCACTGCTGTAGGGATCGCCCAGCCGGTGCCGCCCGAGGCTTTGCTGTTCGCACCATTCGGCGAAGTCCAGCGCCGCACTGGACAAGCCACGGGCGAAGCGGGCCGCGTCCGCAGGACCACCGAGTCTGGCGGGTACCTGCACACTCAGTGCCGCATTACCGACTCCGACGATGAGCTGGCGGACGCCGGGGGTCGGTTCCACGACCTCCGCACCGTCCCCAGCGGAGGGCTGGACGATCACATACATGCTCACGGGTTCGTTCCTTCCTGGTCGAGCCCACCCATCAGGGCCGCTACACCCAGGAAAACCCGGAGTCGTCCAAACCACCCGGACAAACTGTCCGGGTCCGTGATCAGTCAGTACTGGACGAGCCGTGAACAGGAGAAATGCGATCCACTGCGTCGAGGATCTTTCCCCAAGGAAGATCCTTACCGGGGGCGCTCCGGGGCTCGTGCAAAGGCCAGTAGTCCTCGCCCATCAGCAGGTACACCCCGGCACCCCGCAACGCGGCGATATGAGAGTCCCACGCGGGTTGACGCGCGTGAGCCGCGTTGATCCGCGGGAACACCACCACGGGCACTGCCCGAGAGCCGATGGCCTCGCACACCGTGGTCAACGCCTGGTTGTCCGCCAGGCCGAGCGCCATCTTCGCAACTGTGTTCGCCGAAGCCGGGCACACCAGGTAGCAGTCAATCGGCGGGTGCGGGCTCGACTCACTCGGCAGTCGAGGTGCTACACGGCAGGGTAGGCCGGTGACCTGCTCGATGCGTGCCCGTTCCCCACTGGCTTCCAGCCACGTGCCGGCGGTCGGGGTCAGCGTCACCGCCACCCGCCAACCGCGAGCGATCGCCGGTTCCACCAGCGACGACCGGATACGTTCCAACCCACCGGCAGCCGATCCGATGAGCCCCAGTGCCCGCGTGTTCATCGCACCGCCCGGCACCGCTCAGCCAACCCGAACAGCGGCGACGACTTACCGTTACTGACCGGCGCACGGCGATACAGGGTGCGCACCACTTCTCTCACCATCGACGAGTGGCGAACCAATTGCGGGGACTTCTGTTCCGCGTCCAGCAGCATGTCCAGCGCCTCGTCGTCGCGGGCGAACATGCTTAACGCACGAGCCACATCAATGGCATGCGTGACCTGCCGTTCCACCGGAAGATGTGTCGGCCGTACCGCCTGCCCTCGCTCGACCACGTGCGCCACGTCGCCCAGGTCCAACGCCGCTGACAGGCGATGCAACTCGACGTTCGACGGGCCGAAACCGGTCTGCCAGTAGTTTCCGTCCCTACCCAGCCGCTCGGCCGCCGCATCGGCTTGCCCGAGCAGTTCGGTCGCGGTCCGGCGATCCTGCCGACGTGCCGCCGCCACCGCCGTCCGCAGGTGGAGCATCCCGTACAGGCTCAATGCACCGGGGTTCCCGTCACGCAGCTCCGGCGCCATCCATCGAGCCGCCGTCTCCCCCAGACTCAGCGCCTCATCGAACCGGCCCACAGCCAACAGCGCGTGCGTCCCGGCCCGCGCCGCCGACGCCAGCACCAACGCATCCTCAGACTGGTCGGCCGCCTGCATCGCCCGCTCCGCAGCGATCCACGACAGGTCCGCCTCACCGACCTTGCTCAGGGTCGTGGCCGCCAAGTGATGAATGCGTGCCGACACCGCGAACGCCCGACGCGCATAGGCAGGACGTCCAGCCGCCCCACGCTCCAACTGCTGCGCCGACTTGAGTAGCCCTGGCAGCAGCGAGATCACCTGTCCCACCTTGCCCTGCTGGTACTGGTTCCACGCTTCCTCGGTCACCCGGGCCACCGGCTCCGTATCGACGTATTCCGGTTGCAGCCCACCGCCGAACAACGTGCGAGACAACCGCTGCGGGGACATCAGCGCATCACGCACTGCCGGAACATCGTCGTTATCGTCCTCATCCTCGAACAACACCGGCTCACCAAGCAGATCATTCAACGTCACCCGCAACTGCCGCGCCAACTCCACAACGACATCGATGCGGTTGACCTGCCGTTCACCACGTTCGATCTTGCTGACCCAGTCCTCAGACTTCCCCATCAGCCCAGCTAGCACGGCCTGCGACAAACCACGGCGGCGCCGATAGAACGCCACCCGCTCACCGATGCTTAGATCCTCACCAGCACCCCGCATGCCGCCGAGGATACGCACTTGGTTCGGAGTAGGTCAGCAGCCGCTCACGGCGATGCCTGACCAGACGACAAGGTCACAAATAATGTGTCCAACCACCTTCCCCACGAGATGGCATCGATGGTGCGCCTGCACATCTACGACAAAGTAGTGCGATTTGAAAATTGCCGTGATCGGTGATCCAACACGAGCAATCCACCCTTCGTTGGCGCCATTAGAAGATTAGGCCAGCCCCCCCTCAACGATCCACCGACCGATACTCCGCGCAAGTTGTTGATCTTCATCGGGAAGCCTCAAGTCACTGCTGAAGATCGCATACTCAGTGCCAACATGTTGCACCTGTGCAGTATGCGCTAGATCGAACTCTAATGCGCGCATTCCGACATAAAGATCGTTTATAATCCATTCTTGAGTATCATACGTCAGGAGCCAACGCAAAGGAGATGACCGCAACAACGAAGCAAGTTGCGCGTGATCATTTGGCTTCAGCGAATCCAAATAGAGATCATCGCCTTGCGCCAGATATGGCGGATCGATATAGACAAAAAATCTTTCATGTGATAACTCAATAGAGCGGAGAAACTCGCGCGCATCTAGTTGCGTGACAGAGACCCGCTCTCGGTACTGGCCAAGAAATCTCACTCTATAGGCGAGCGATTCCCGGTTGAAACGCGCGTCAATTTTCCATTTTCCAGACTGATCAAGACCTCCAATTGGACGCGCATCTAGAATACCCGACCTATTACATCGATTCAAAAAGAAAGTCGAGAACCCCAGTTCTATATCTTCATAGCGACAGGGGTTTGCATACACCTCAGCATGCCTACGCCACGCCTCAATGTTGACCTCTTCACTTTCAATACGGTCCGCAAACTCCTCAGTCTTCCAAAAAACACAACGCCAAAAAGCGGCGATTCCGGGGTTTAGATCGTTAAGATGCACTCTGCTAACTTCTTCGTCAACCAACAGGCGGAGTGCTGCACCGGCTCCGCCTGCGAATGGTTCCGCATAGTCAGACGGTCGAGGATTTTGGACAGAAATTAGCTTAGCGATGTACGATGCCAACCGGGCTTTACCGCCAGGATACCTCAAAGGACTTAGATATCTCACGACTTACGATGCTCTCCCAAGTAGACGTCCAACTTGGCCAACATTGGCCGAAAAGCCGCACTTAACTTGCGAATATCAGTCGTAAGAGGATGCGTCGACCAATGATGAACGAAGCCGTGCAGGGTTTTAATTCCAAGCAATTGATCCCCCTCCGAATGGCGACGTGCATCTGTCAACTCCATGTCACTACGCGCCGGATCGAGCTTATTAAGAACAGCCCGGATACGTTCCTTGAGCTCCTGCTGACTCTTCGTCCAGCCCAGCTGGTCAGCCACGTCCGTCACTGCGATGTCAATCACGACTCGAAGCATGATAGCCGCTAGGTTCGGCGAGCTATCGATCTCTACCCGCTGAGCCTCATGCAGCACATCGGCCGTCCGAAGGTGCACATTGCGGAGACGTAGCCCCTGAAAAATGTACTTTTCCTGAGGTTTCCGCTGCCTAGTTGGCGTAGCTGGTGTCTTGGTGCTGCCAATCGGGGGTGTCTTGTCGCTGCCAATCGAGCCACTCGTAGAACTCGGACTTACTGACTCAGGATTTGCCAGGCGTGTTGATCGGGATGGCAGATCCGCTTCGATCTTGCCAATATACTGGCGACGCTGAGCTTTGCTCTTCACCTGTGAAACAGACAGCTCACTGGCAAGATCAGCAAATAGACGAGAGACGGCTGACATAGTCGCGTCGTGCGGGTAGTGAAAGAGAAGAGAATCTTCTGAAAAATCGATACCTAACGCGGCTCGGACCTCTGGGTCAGAAACAAGGCGACCTAGCGTAGTCAAACGCTCTCTTCGAACTTTCGCCACATCGACCAGCAAATCTGCTTCGTCGGCGAATTTCGCACTTACTGCATTGCAGAAAATTATTGCCCGGTCCCGCTGAGAACTTTTACTGCGTCGAATCTGCCGCCGCTGCTCAAAATTATACTTTTGTTCCGTGTTCCATGAGACAATACCGACTCCGCCATTCTCACCAGTATGCCGCAAAGCAATCCAGTGATCCGCATCGGATCGTGATTCTGCGACCACGCAGGATATACTCGTTGGCCCCTTTCCCTGCTGCGCCGCATCTCCAAATTGTCGACGCAACCCTGCGTCAGTAGCCAGGTCCGGATTATTGAGAAGCTTAAGAGCGGCGACTCGCCGATTACCCTCGATTACTACAATACGTTCGTCTATTTCAGTAACTACAGGTAATTCGGTGGGGTTGACACCTTTCCGGGCGATGTCTTGCGCGAGAGCAACAAGCTTTGCGGGCGCCTCGGAAAGGATCGCGTTTATTGCTTCACGCTGACTGCTTACCTTCTGCTCGAATCGCGGATTCTCCTCGTCCAATAAAAGGCTTGCAACTGGGAAATCCTGCGTATTCATGCGGGCCATCATCACACCTAAGTCGATCAATTTGAATAATTTTCGCTTTGATTCGCCTACTCGGCTTATTCGAGCTCTAGGCGCCCTTCATGCTCAACTGCAGCAGCCAAGCTGCCGAATCCGCCTCTATGGGATCAAGGCGCGCCGCCAGCGGCGACGCGCTCGCGGCCGTCCTGGCGCGCTTGGGGCCGCATCCGCTCCGGCTCGGTGGGCTCCCGCTCCGCTCCGCCCACCGGCCGGGCGGAGCGGCCCGCGCAATGTATTGAAATCGCCACGCATTGGCGGCGCACATGTCCACGTGGAGCACGGGCAGCCCTCCCCCAGATCAGCACGTCCTACCCGCTCGGTCGCTCAGCGCAACTACGTCGTTACGGACATCCTCCACCCCGACACCGGATCGTGACAACGGCCGGTGGCACCGCATCAAGGGCGCTACCGCGTCGCTGACGCGATCTTCGACCCTTGACACGGCACCACCGGCCGCGTTCTGGGCTGTGTACCGGGATGAAGGAGGGCGAGTGGGCAGGCTCGCGCCAGGCCGTCTCCAGGCCGTATGAGCCCCGGAACGACCCAGAACCCGCGAGAAACGATGACAAGCATTCCCGCAGGTCAAACCCGCTTTTTACGCTCGAACGGCAGGTCAGCCAGACTCCGGGATCAATTCATCGCGATCTGGCTGGCCATGTACGCCTAGCAGGGGTTTCACAGGTCGAGACCGGCACCAAAGCCCTACCGGCGGCTGACGCCGACCGACCTTCCCGACGCGGTTGCCCGTCGGGAAGGTCGGACCAGCCCACAAGCGGCGGAGCCACGGCCGCCGGCTTCGCCGTCAGTCCAGTACGGCGTAGGCCTCGACCTCGACGAGCACGTCGGGTTCGAACAGGTAGTCGACACCGATGACGGACAGAGGTGGCAGCGGACGCGGGATTCCCAACTCGTCCGTGACCTCGTCGATGCCCGCGAGGAAGGCGTCCATCTGCTCGGGTTTCCAACGGGCGACGAAGAATCGCAGGCGCACCACGTCGGCGAAGGTCGCGCCCGCGCCGGCGAGGCCACGTGCCGTGTTGCGCAGCGCGTGCGCGAGCTGACCGGTCAGATCCCCCGGCGCGATGCGATTCGCGTCGGCGTCCCGCGCGATCTGCCCGGCCACGTGCACGTGCTTCGAACCGGTTCCGATCGCGACGTGGTGGTACGGGACGGGCTGGAACATTCCCTCGGGAGTCACCAGCTGCACTGTCATGTCGTTCCCTTCGTGATGGCACCTCTAGCAGGTATACGAGGGATACCTGGTGTCTGAAGGGAACTTCAACGAGACTAGGTTTCATGCAGGAAACCACCCCCACCACCCCGGAACACCCGCAGATCACCGCCGAGCATCGCGAACTGCTGGATCAGCTGCTCGACAAGTGGTCGCTGATGGTGCTCGACAAGCTGTGTGAGAGCCCACGGCGCTTCAACGAACTGCGCCGCACCATCCCCGTGATCACACAGAAGTCGCTCACGGCGACGCTTCGGCGCCTGGAACGCAACGGGATGGTCGCGCGAGTCGTCACCGCCACGCGCCCCGTAGCCGTCGAGTACCGCATCACGCCGCTGGGAACGACACTCCAGGACCTCATCGACGCACTCCTGCGGTGGACCTCCGCGAGCCTTCCCGAGGTGCGGCGGGCGCGCGCCCGGTTCGACGACGAAGCATGAGGTGCCCAGCTGAGACGGCAACGGCGCGACGCTGCCGCTTCAGCGCTCGACATCGTTGGTGGGCTCGTCGGTCACGACGGACCGCGGTGGATCCGTCCTGGCCCACTCATCGGCACGCCTCTCGGACCGGCTACAGGCCTTGCCAGGTCGCCGCGAAGGCCCTCGCCAGGTTGGCCGGAGTCCCCGAGAGGCGGTGCAGGTTCTGCTGCGCGTCGGCGAACACCAGGATCCTGCCCTCGTCGCGGATGTCGATCACTGAGAGTGGTTGGCTGCGCCGGTACCGGCCGTCCGACGTACCACCGGCGTAGACCTGGTGCACCGCTTCGCGCGGAGCCTTCAACTGCCTTTCGAGTTCCATTTCCGGGCTCAGGCTCGCGGCGAACATGTCATGGTTCTCGGTTCGCGTGTCGAAGGCCTGCCGCGTCGTGTGGAGATCCGGCACCGGCGCGGGCGGGAACTCGGGCAGCTCGCCGACGAACTCCTCGAGAAGGCGTCGCTCGTCGACCGGCACGATCGCCACCGCTTCGCCCTGTACCTGCATCGCCACCGCGTCACCCCCGGCCAAGGCCACGAGAAACTGCCGGTCGCGGCCGGGGTCGTCGACGTAGGCGCTCCAGCAGTACAGTTCGCGACCCGGTGAGGCCAGGATCCGCAGTACGACCCGGAACTCACGGGTGAGCATGTCCCCGTCGGCCAACCCGAGACCGGCCAGCTCGTGGAAGCATCGGCGCGTGAACTCGCCCCGCTCGCCCTGCGGGACGTACAGGTCGGCCGCACCCAGCAGCGGGTGCGGATCGCCGAGGCCCTCCAGTTCCCACAGGTGCAGCAACACCACCCGCGGGAGTGCGATCGGGCGGGAAAGTGTGGCCACCACGGCTACCCGCCGATGGTCGGGGGTGCGACGAGGTTGCCCGTGACCGGGTCACGGAGCACTTCCCCGTTCTCGGTGAGCGCGAACGCCTCGTCGGTGGCCTGGACGTACTGGCGCTGGTGTTCCTCGTCGCCACCGCCCTGCCCACCACGGCCGGCAGCTCCGCCCATGGCCCCCATGGGCATCGCACCGCGACCACCGGCCGCGCCCGCCGCACCACCGGCAGCCGCAGGCCCGCCTCCGGCCGGACCGAACGGGGCAGTACCCGTGGCCCTACCCGAGCCGGGCGCGCCCGTACCACCGGCACCGCCAACCGCGCCGCCAGCGCCGCCGACCGCACCACCGACGGCTGCGCCCCCGCGGGGCATCCCGTTGGCGCCCGCGCCCACGCCGGGAACGGGGAAGCGACCACCTCCTCCTGCTGGCGGACCCCCGGCAGGACCGAAGCCTCCAGGCCTGCCGATCGGGCCGAAGCCCGGCGGGTGATAGGAGCTGTTCCCGCCGCCCTGGCCGAAACCGGTGTTCGGGGGGTTGAAGCCCGGGGTGGTGTAGTTGGGAGCGGCGGCTGCGGGGCGGCTGACGTCCGAAGGCGCGAATCCCGAGGCGGACGTTCTGGAGTCGGGTTGCGGCGAGCTCGGCAGGTGCGGCGTCGGGTATCCTTGCGTCGACGTCGGGCCGCCGGTCGTCACCGGCTGGCTGGACGACGGGGCGCCGGAGCGCGACGATGAGGTGGGTTCGTCGAACGTCCTGATGCCTGTTCCGGCGTCCTTCACCGTGCCGGACTTGTCGCGTTCGATGGCACCGAGGTCGCCGTCGAACGTGCCCAGGGAACCGAAGTCCTTCACCACGCCCTGCTGCGCCGACTGCATGGCCTGTTCGTAGCCCTGGTAGATCTGGCGGGCACGCTCCACATCGGCCTTGTGCTGGTTGATCTGGTCCTCGGTGTCGGTGTCCCACGGGGTCAGAACGTCGACGACGCCTCGCTCCGGCGGATTCGCGGACACCGGAGGCAGCTGCTGCTTGATGCTGTCGAAGGTGTGGGCGCCGTCGGTGTACACGCGGGCGTTGGAGGCGTACACCTCCGCGGACGTCTGGGTCGCCTGGGCCCCCATGCGGATCTTGTTCGCGGCGGCGTCGGCACCGGCTCCCGTCCAGGAGCTCTCCAGCACCTGCAACATCTTCCTGCTGCGCTCACTCGCCTCGTGGTGAGCAGTGACGATGGCGTCGGCCTTGGTGGCCGCATCGTGCCATTTCGACGCGTCCCCCTCGTGCACGCGACGAACCAGCTCGTGAACCGGAAGGACCCCCATGTCGGCCAGAATCTTCGGAACGACTTCCTCCGCGAAGTTCGTTCCGATCCCGTCGAACAACCCCACCGTTATCTCCCCGCTTTGGCCTTCAGATTCCCCACGACCATCTCGGCGACCCTCTCCGCCGGGACGCAGGAGTCAACCCCCTCGGCTTCCTTCTCGGCGCTGAGAGTCACAGTTGTCGTGATCGAGTACTCGTTAGCCAGTCCCACAGCCACGGTGCAGTAACTATCGTCTTCGCTGGTCTTGTAAGCCACCGCAGGAAAGCCCGCTACCGGCCCCGATTCCCGGAAAACCTTTACTTGGGGCTTCGTGTTCGCATACTGCGCGCTAAGCCCTTCTCGCGACACGACGCTAAAACCGATCCGAAGCCCGCCGAGGGTATCCAGGTTTCCCCAGTCACAGCCCGGCCCCACCTCGTCGAGATCCCTGCGCTCACCTTCCGACGCAGCCGGACCCAATGCGCCCTGCACCTGTTGCCGAGTGAGGACGTCACACGGATGAACAGACAGCACCGACTCCGGCAACGGGTCCGTCACCGCTGGAGCACCGCTGTGCGGCAAACCGGGTTCGCTCGAAGAACTCGCCGACGTCTGCTCGGCGGGCCCCGGCACCGACGACTCCGACCCCGGAGCCGCCTCACCAGCCGACTCCTCCGAACATCCCGCGACCGCTAGCACGGCAAGACCGACACTCAGCACTGCAACCACGCGCTTCATCAGATGAAACCTCCACCAGAATCGGCCTCTCCACCGGAGGTGGTGATATCCCGTCTTGCCTGCTCGTCGGACTCTTGGTACAGGCCAAGCGCCTTGCCCAAAGCCCACGCGAGCCCTCTATAAAACTCGGCCTCGGCCCTGACATACTGGGCCCCGGCATCGAATGCTTGGCTCCCGACATCGTTGAAGCCCACACTGGCCGGGTCCTCAGCGGGCGGTCGAGTCTCGCGAAGGTTCTCCGCCTCACGCGCCTGCTCAGCCAAATCATCGGCCAATGCGGCGGCTTCCCGGTACAGGCCTTCGGCGGTGTCGGTGTCGAGTTCGAAGCCTCCACCCGCGCCGGGAGTCGAGGCCTTGCCGTCGACGATGAAGTTCGTGTTGCGCCACAGGCTCGCCATACCCGTACCGACCGCGCCCCCACCCGGCGCCGTCGACAGCCCTAACCGCGCGGCGTCGCCGACAGCGAAGTCGCCAGTTCCCCTGCTGGCTTCCACTACTCGCCCCCTTGCACTCTGCAACAGCCGACGAGCATCGTAGCGTGACCATCCCCTCACAGGGTGGGAACAGACGAAACCAGCCATCCACCTCACACCGGACACTTCTGGTCGACATCGTGTCCGCAGTCGTGCATAACCTGCGGACACGATGTCGGGGGCTTCAGCGTCCGGCTGGGACTCGTTCCTTCGGCGGGGCGGCCAGGAACTGTTTCTCGCTCGTCTTCTCCTTGTTCAGGGCCTTGTACAGGCCCCACATGACGAGCACCATCACCACCGAGAACGGCAGCCCCATGATGATCGTGGCGTTCTGCAGGGTCGCCACGCCGCCGACGATGAGCATGGCCAGCGTCAGCAGGCCGATGACGATCGACCAGAACACCCGCAACCACGGCACCGCGTCGGTGGTGGGCGTGGGCAGCTTCGACGTGAGGTTGCCCAGCACGAGCGCCCCGGAGTCGGCCGAGGTGACGTAGAACAGCAGGCCCACGACCGTCGCCAGGCCCGCGCTGAACGTGACTCCCGGGTACTGCGCCAGCAGCGTGTAGAAGCCCTGCTCGGGTGTGTTCGCCGCGACCTGACCGAACTCCGCGTTGCCGTCCCGCACCAGCTTCAGCGCGCTGTTGCCGAACACCGACAGAAACGCCGCCGTGAACAGGAACGGGATGATCAGCGTGGCCGCCACGAACTGACGGATCGTGCGGCCTCGCGAGATGCGCGCCAGGAACAGGCCGACGAACGGCGCCCACGCGATCCACCAGGCCCAGAAGAACAGCGTCCACGAGTTGAGCCACTCGGTGGGCCGGTCGTAGGCGAAGGTGTTCAGCGTCATGTCGGAGAAGCCGCTGAGGTAGTCGCCGATGTTGAGCACGAGCCCGTTCAGCAGGTACACCGGGTCACCGGCGAAGAGGATGAACACCATCAGTCCGAGCGCGAGGACGACGTTGAGCTCCGAGAGCCGCTTGATGCCCTTGTCCACGCCCGCGACGGCCGACACGGTCGCCATCAGAACCGCCAGCGCGATGAGCCCGATCTGCGCGGCCGTGCCCTGCGGGATGCCGAACAGGAAGTGCAACCCGAAGTTGAGCTGCACGACGCCGATACCCAGCGACGTGGCGATGCCGAACACCGTGCCCAGCGCCGCGGCTATGTCCACGGCGTGGCCCGCGCGACCGTGCACGCGCTTGCCGATCAGCGGGTACAGCGCCGAGCGGATGGCCAGCGGCAGCCCGCGGCGGAACGCGAAGTATCCGAGCGCCATGCCCATCAGCGCGTACATCGCCCACCCGGTGATGCCGTAGTGGAACAGCGCCCACACCACGGCGTCCTGCGCGGCCTCGAGGGTTTCCGGGGCTCCCTCGGGAGGGGCAAGGTACTGGGTCACCGGTTCGGAGACCGAGAAGAACATCAGGTCGATGCCGATGCCCGCCGCGAACAGCATGCAGCCCCACGAGAAGAACCCGTAGTCCGGTTTGGATTTCGCGGGGCCGAGCGTGACCCGGCCGTACTTCGACACGGCCAAAAACACCACGAAGGCGAGAATCATCGTGGCGAGGAGGATGTAGTACCAGCCGAGTCCCTCGGAGACCCAGCCGACGAGGACGCCGATGGTGTCCGCCGCGTTGTCCGGGGCGATGATGCCCCAGAGGGCGATCAGGAGGATGACCGCCGCCGATCCGAGGAAAACCACGCGGTTGACGGTGCTGCCTTCCTCCGCGATCTGTTTATCGTCGCTGTCGGACACGGTACTCACCTTTCGCCGTGGGAACGGTCATGTCGGTAGTAGGGCGTGTCCGCGGGTGGAAGCGGGGTGTTACCCCGGATGAGGTCGGCGGCCTTCTCGGCGAGCATCATCACCGGCGCGTAGATGTTTCCGTTGGTGAGGTACGGCATGGCCGAGGCGTCGACGACGCGGAGGTTCTCCGTGCCGTGAACTCGCATGCTCGTCGGGTCGACGACGGACATCTCGTCGATGCCCATGCGTGCCGAGCAGGAGGGGTGGTAGGCGGTCTCGGCGTCCCGGGCGACCCAGTCGAGAATCTCCTCATCGGTCTGCACCGTGGGTCCCGGTGAGATCTCGCCGCCGTTGAACTCGTCGAGCGCGGGCTGCTTCAGGATCTCGCGGGCGACACCGACCGCCTCGATCCACTCCTTGCGGTCGTTCTCCGTGGACAGGTAGTTGAACCGCAGCGCCGGCTTCGCCTTGGGGTCGACCGACTTGATCTTCACGCTGCCCCGGACGTCCGAGTACATCGGTCCGATGTGGACCTGGTAGCCGTGTGGGGTGTCGATCTGCGTTCCGTCGTAGCGGACCGCGATCGGCAGGAAGTGGAACATCAGGTTCGGGTAGTCGACGACGTCGTTGCCCCGTACGAACCCGCCTGCCTCGAAGTGGTTGGTCGCCGCGGGGCCGGTCCGGCCGAGCAGCCACTGCAGCCCGATCTTGGGGCGGTTGTGCAGCTTGAGCGCCGGGTTGAACGTCACCGGCTGCTTGGACGCGTGCTGCACGTAGACCTCGAGGTGGTCCTGGAGGTTCTCACCGACACCCGGCAGGTCCTGGACGGTCGGGATCCCGAGCGGCCTCAGGTGCCGCGGGTCTCCCACACCGGAGAGTTGGAGCAGCTGCGGCGTGTTGATGGCACCACCGGAGAGGATGATCTCGCCGCCGTAGATGTTCTCGGGCTTGCGGCCGAGCCGACTGACCGACACGCCGATCGCCCGCTTGCCGTTGAACAACACCTGGTTGACGTGGGAGAGCGTCTGCACGGTGAGGTTGCGGCGGTGCTTCACCGGATGCAGGTACGCCCGCGCGGCCGACCAGCGGCGGCCGTTGCGAATGTTGCGGTCGAACGCCGCGAAACCCTCCTGACGGTAGCCGTTGACGTCGGAGGTCAGCGGGTAGCCCGCCTGCTGCGCCGCCTCCAGGAACGCGCCGAACAGCGGGTTCTTCGCGGGACCGCGTTCCAGCCAGAGCGGGCCGTCGTCACCGCGCCACTCGTCTCCCCCGGCACGGCAGTTCTCCATGCGCTTGAAGTACGGCAGGCAGTGGGCGTAGTCCCAGGTCTCCATGCCCGGGTCGGAAGCCCACCGCTCGAGGTCCATCGGGTTGCCGCGCTGGAAGATCATGCCGTTGATGGAGCTCGACCCGCCGAGCACCTTGCCGCGGCCGTGGTACACGCGGCGGCCGTTCATGTACGGCTCGGGCTCGGACTCGTACCGCCAGTCGTACAGCGGGTTGCCGATGACCATGGTCAGCGCCGCGGGCATGTGGATGAGGATGTCCCAGATCCAGTCCGAGCGCCCGGCCTCCAGCACGAGGACGCTGGTGGACGGGTCCTCGCTCAACCGGTTGGCGAGCACGCACCCGGCCGACCCCCCGCCCACGATGATGTAGTCGTACCTTCTTGCCACTTCTTCATCCCTCCTTGGGATCGCCGGAGAACCAGCGCATCGGTTTCGGGTTGATGTTGTGGTAGATGTGCTTGGCCTCGCGGTACTCGTCGAGTCCGGTCGGTCCGAGTTCACGTCCGATACCGGACTTGCCGAATCCGCCCCACTCGGCCTGGGGCAGGTACGGGTGGTAGTCGTTGATCCAGACCGTGCCGTGCCGCAGCGCTCCCGCGACGCGCTGCGCGACGGAGGCGTCGTTCGTCCACACGGCACCGGCGAGGCCGTATTCGGTGTCGTTGGCGACACGGATCGCCTCGGCCTCGTCACGGAAGCGCTCCACGGTGACGACGGGCCCGAACACCTCCTCCCGCACGGCGGTCATGTCCCGCGTGCAGTCGGCGAAAACGGTGGGCCGCAGGAAGAACCCGTTCGCGAGTTCCGGTTCGGACGGACGTCCACCTCCGGCGACCAGCCGGGCACCCTCGGCGATCGTGCGCTCGATGTAGCGCTCCACCTTGGCGCGGTGCTCGGCCGAGACGAGCGGGCCGCACTCGGTGCCCTCGTCGAGGCCGTTGCCGAGCCGGATGGCGTCGGCTCGGCGACCGAGTTCGGCGACGAACTCGTCGTGGATCTCGTCCTGCACGATCAGCCGGGCTCCCGCGGAACACACCTGACCGGAGTGGACGAACGCGGCGGCGAGCGCGTAGTCGACGGCGGTGTCGAAGTCCGCGTCCGCGAAGACGACGTTCGGGTTCTTCCCGCCGAGTTCGAGCGCGACGCGCTTCACGCCCTCGGCCGCCATCGCCATGATCTTCTTGCCGGTGGCGAGGCCACCGGTGAACGACACCAGGTCGACGGAGGAGTGGCGCACCATCGCCGAGCCCACGCTTCCGCCGTCGCCGAGCACGAGATTCACCACGCCACGCGGAACGCCCGCCTCCTCCAGCAGCCCGACGAGGGCGATGGTGGTGAGCGGCGTGAGTTCGCTGGGTTTGAGCACCATGGTGTTGCCCGCCGCCAGTGCGGGCGCGATCTTCCACGCGATCTGCAGCAGCGGGTAGTTCCAGGGCGCGATGAGCGCGCACACGCCCACCGGCTCGTAGACGACGCGGCTGACCACGCCGGGGTCGCCGGTGTCGACAACGCGACCCGCGTCGGCGTCGGCGAGATTCGCGTAGTAGCGGAAGACGTTCGTGACGTCGTCGACGTCGATCCGGCCTTCGGCCAGGGTCTTGCCCGTGTCGATGCTCTCCTGCCGGGCGATGTGTTCGCGGTCGCGCTGCAACAGCTCCGCCACCCTCCGCAGGAGGTCACCGCGCTCGCGGGCGGGAGTCGTGGGCCACGAACCCTCGTCGAAGGCACGCCGGGCTGCGGACACGGCGGCGTCCACATCGTCCGGACCGGCTTCGGACACGGTCGTCACGGTGCTGCCGTCGTAGGGGTTGAGTACGGCTCGGCCGCCGTTCGACGTCGTCGCCTCGGTCCAGGCTCCGTCGATGTAGAGGTCTCTCATGAGGCGGGTTTCCCACTCCTCCGTTCCGGTGTGGTTCACACCACACAATTTGTGTACGCTGGTACATGTTATATGTACATGCGTACACAGTGAAGAGATAGGGCTGTCACACCCGTCCGACGTGGTGTGATGTCATTGCGGGGACCGGCTTGGAGGGGAGCCACGCGCATGACAGCGCAGGAACCGGTGACACGCAGACGCACCCGTGGTCCGAACGATCCGGACCGCCGCAACCGCATCGCCCGCGCGGCCATCACGGTCATCGCCGAACGCGGCATCAACGCGCTCACCCACCGTGCCGTCGCGACGGAGGCGGGCGTGCCGCTCGGCTCCACCACCTACCACTTCGCCACGCTCGACGAGCTGATCGCCAGCGCCCTCGACGAGGCGGCGCGGCGCAACGTGGCCGCGCTCCGGGAGTGGGACGCGGCGCTGCCCGACGACGTGGACCTGGCGGCGGCGCTGGCGGAACTGGTGCTCGACTCCGTGACCAGGGAGCGCGCCAACACGATCGCCGAATACAACCTCTACGCGCTCGCACTCCAACGCCCCCGCCTGCGCGGGGCCGCCGTCGCGTGGGACGACGCACTGGCCGAGCTGTTCGTCGCCCGCACCGATCCGCTGACCGGACGGCTGGTGGCCACGCTCACCTGCGGGCTCATGATGCAGGCGGTGCTCGGCGAGGCCCCGCCTCGGCGCGAGGACGTCGAGGCTCTGTACCGGCGCGCGCTGGGCTGAGCAGGGCTACAGCGCAGTCGCGCCGTCGAGGCGTTCGCGCAGGATGTCGGCGTGTCCGGCGTGGCGAGCCGTCTCCTCGATCAGATGGGTGACGATGACCCGCAGTGGTACGCGCACCTGCTCTCCCGGGTTGGCCCGCGCCGCGAGCACGCCGAGATCGGGTGCGGCGCGCACGATGTCGTCGCTGCGCGCGCACGCCTTCCGGTAGGCGGCCACGATCTCGTCGTGTGACTGTCCGGCGGGCACGACCATCGAGTCGGTCGTGCCCGGCTCCTCACCGAGGAACACGCACTGGAACCAGTGCTGCTCCACCCAGGTCAGATGGCGGACGAGTCCCAGCAGGTTGGTGCCGGACTCCACGCCCGGCTCACGCTGACGTTCCTCGCACAGTCCCTCGGACACCCGCACCACCGCGTCGCGCATGGCGTTCAGGTAGTGCAGCAACACCTCGCGTTCCGAGGCCATCCAGGCGAAGCGCTCGTCGGACATGTGCGCACGCTAGTGCCGCGATCCGGTGATTGCGAGCGCTTTTCGTCGCCTCACGCTCGTCCGAGGTGGTGGGATCGTGCCCGACTTCGGGACTGTGCGAGTTCTCAGCGGTTGACGGCCATCTCACCGAGTTCGGACCAACCGTCCTGATCGACGGTGGTGTTCACGATGCGCGGGGTCTCGACGAGGTACTGCGGCAGCTTCTGTTGCGCGGCCTTGAAGTGGTCCGACTGGACGTGGGCCGCGCCCGCCTCGCCGTCGCGGAACGCCTCCACCAGCACGTACTCGTTCTCGTCGTCGAGGCTGCGTGACCAGTCGAACCACAGGCAGCCCGGCTCCGCGCGGGTGGCCTCGGTGAACTCACGTGAGATCTCCGGCCACGCCTCGGCGTGCTCGGGCAGGACGCGGAACTTGGCGGTAATGAAGATCATGACGCTCCTCCGTTCGCTTGGTATCGCTCAACCGCGATGGTAAGAGCTCCTTGACAAAGAGCTCGGTTCAGGTGAGCTCGCCCTCCAACAGACTCATGAGGAGCAGGTCGTGCCACCGGCCGACCCCACGGAAGGCGTCCCGGTGCCGGCCGTCCTCGCGAAATCCGACCTTCTTGTAGAGCCGCACCGCGGCTTCGTTCTCCGGGACCACCCACAGCGCGATCGAGTGCAACCGCATGACCTCGAAGCCGTATCGGCACAACGTACGCATGGCGTCGGTGCCGTAGCCGCGCCCCCAGTAATCCTTCTCCCCGAGGTAGAAGGACACCTCCGCCCTCGCCGTCTCCGGGGTCGCGCCCTCCAGGCAGGCAGCGCCGATGAGCTTGCCCTCGGCAAGGGTCTCCACACCCAGCACCACGTTCGAATGCGAGTTCGGCTTCCGCTCGGCGAACCGGGCGCGAGTCTGCGCGAACGACTCGTGGTAGTCGGCCACCAGCCACCGCCCCACGTCGGGATCCTTGTGCCAGCGCCAGAAATCGTCCGCGTCATCGGGTTCGAGAGGTCGCAGTACGACGAGTTCACCGGTGGGCAGCATGGCCACAGTGTCCACCCACCGTGATGTTCCACTGCTTTCCCGGTCACGCCGCGCCCCCGGGCAGGCTTGGCAGGCCACGCGAACTGAGCAGCCACGCCACGGTGGCCCCCAATCCCAGGACTCCGCAGAGCACGAACGGCGCGTCGAGCCCCCACCGCGTGGCGAGCGCACCGCCCGCCAACGCCCCGAGTGCGGCACCTCCGTACACGACGGTGCGCCAGGTGGCCGTGATCCGGCCGAGCAAACTCCCGGGAACCAACCGTTGCCGCAGCGACACGGCCACGACGTTGAACAGCCCGAACGCCCCGCTGGTCGTCACCACGACCACGACCGCACCCGGCACGTTCGGCAGCACGATCAGCAACACCGGCGTCGCCGCGGCCAGCAGCATGGCCACCGCCAGCACCAGGCGATGCCTACGGCCCGCCACCACCTTGTCGGCGATGACGGCTCCGGCGATACCGCCCACAGCGCCGACGGCCAGCAACGCGCCGAACCCGACGGAGCCCAGCTGCAGCGTCTGCTCGGTGTAGAGCACGAACACGGCGAACCACGCGCTGTCCGCCACGGCGACACCGAGACCGGCGATCACCAACATGCGCAGCGCGTTCTGTTCGAGCAGCCACGACAGCGCCGCGCGGACACCGGCACCCACCTTCGGCTCCGCGCCGTCCGACGGCTCGGCCCGCAGGTTCAGCACCGCGGCGGGAATGCTCAGCACCGCCATGACCGCCAACGCCGTCGCCGCGCTGTTCGCCACGAACGGCACGGCCGCCCCGACACCGAACAGCAGACCCCCGAGCAACGGGCCGACGAACTCGTTACCCGCGACCTCACCGGCCACCAACCGGCCGTTCGCGCGTTCGAGCAACGCGGCGGGCACCAACCGCGGGACCACCGTCTGGGCGGCGGTGTCGCGCAGCGTCTCCGCCATCCCCAGCAGCAGCGCCGCCACCGCGACGAGCGCGACGCTCGCCGCACCCACGGCGACCAGGGTCGCGAGCCCGGCCAGCACCACGACGCGCAGCGCGTCGGCCGTGACGACCAGACCACGAGCGCCCCGGCGGTCGGCCAGAGAGCCCGCCGCGAGACCCGCGACCAGCCACGGCACCGTGCTCGCCGCCGTCACGAGCGACACCCATGCGGCGCTGTCGGTGAGACTCGCCGCTAGCAAAGGGAAGGCGGCCAGTCGGATACCGTCGCCGACGTTGACGAGCACGGCCGCGGTCCAGAACCGCCAGAAGTGCGTCCCCAGGTTCATGCGCGCAGAGTAGTCGCCCCGATCCGGCACCCGGGAGGCGTTTCGCCCGTGACGAACAAGCGCGGCACGAACGGCTCCGGTCGCCGAAGGCCGCACAAGCCCGGCCCGCCCAGCGCGTTCCCTCAGTGCGAACACGCGTACGTGAACTGCGGACACGGTGGTAGGGGTCGCTTCAGCGCAGGTCGCAGGTGGTCACCAGTTCCTGCGGGGTGGCGTCGGCCGGGCGGGGGATCGTGGCGGAGGCGGGCAGCGGTGTGCCGTCTGCCAGGTACGCCTCCAGCGCCTCGAAGGCCGTGCGGTGACACGGGGTCAGCGCCCGCAGCCTGTCGGGATGGGTGTCCACCAGCGAGTCGGTGTGCGTGCCGTCGGCGATGCGGTAGTAGCGGTGCAGGTGCCCGCGCCCCTGCTCACGCACCATGCGGGCGTAGACGTCGGAGTCCTCGCCGATGGGCAGCAGCACGTCGAGCGTGCCGTGCAGCGTCAGCAACGGTTTGCCGATCCGCCCGGTCAGCCCGATGCGTTCGACGGCCTCGTGCACCGACTCCGGCCGCTCGCGGTAGTCGTAGTCGGCGTCGCACGCGGGCGTGCCCGGTTCGCAGAACGGGGTCCCGGCCACGGTGTCACCGTCGAACGCCGGGTCGATCTCCTCGCGGTAGATTCGCTGTGTCAGGTCCCAGTAGATCTCGTAGTGGTACGGCCACAGGAACTCCGAGCCTGCGGGGAACCCGGCCGCCACCAACTCGGCGTGTGCCGCGTCGGCGTCGTCACCGCCGTCGGCGTAGCGGGGATAGGCCGACAGGGCTTCCGGCAGGTACTCCACCAGGTTCGGTCCCCGCGCAGACCACAGCGTGCCTTCCCAGTCCACGCCGCCGTCGTAGAGCTCGGGGTGGTTCTCCAGCTGCCAGCGCACCAGGTAGCCGCCGTTGGACAGTCCCGTCACCAGTGTCGTGGACGGTCGCCGGTGGTAGTGCCGGGTCACCGTGGCCTTCGCGGCGCGGGCCAGTTGGGTCACCCGGCGGTTCCACTCGGCGATCGCGTCGCCCGGACGCCTGCCGTCGGTGTGGAACTCCAGTCCGGTGTTGCCCTTGTCGGTGGCGGCGAAGGCATACCCCTTCGACAGCACCCAGTCGGAGATAGCCCGGTCGTTGGCGTACTGCTCCCGGTTGCCCGGCGTTCCCGAGACGACCAGACCACCGTTCCAGTTCTCGGGCAGCCGGATGACGAACTGCGAGTCATGGTTCCAGCCGTGGTTGGTGTTCGTGGTGGAGTCGTCGGGAAAGTACCCGTCGATCTGCGTTCCCGGCACCGCCCCGGGCACGGGGAGCGCTTCCTGGGTCAGGCCGGCCCAGTCCGCCGGGTCGGTGTGTCCCGTACGGGCGGTGCCCGTGGTGGTGAGGTCGTCGAGACACGACACCTCCTGGTACCGCACTCCGGGCACCCGCGGGTGGCGTTCGGCGCACTCCCCCGCCGGGGCGGGGACTGACTCCGCCACCGCCACCGAGCCTGCACCGGACACGGCGACGAGCACCGACGACAGCACCGCGGTGGCGACCTTGCGTTTGCGCATCACGTGACCTCCGGTTCTCCCTCCCGACACCGGGTCACCGTAGGAGTAGCGCTCACCACACGGAATGTGCTCGCCGACCACAGTCGGGCCGACCGATGTGGCCGTCGCCGACATGGTGTGCACCACGACCCACCCCTACCGTGGTTTGGATCACAACGACGTGAGGAGGGACCCGTGAGCACCTCTGTCCGAACGCGACTACGTTTCCGCGGTCTCCTGCTGTCCCTGCTGGCCGCCGTGTTCCTGGCCGCGCCCGTGGTCGCGCACGCCACGCCGCCACAGGCTGCGAGCATCACGGAGGTCACCGGCTTCGGCAGCAACCCCGGCAATCTCCGCATGTTCCGGTACGTGCCCGAGGGACTCGCCGAGGGCAGGCCCGTGGTGGTCGCCCTGCACGGCTGCACGCAGAACGCCACCGGCTACGGCACCGACTCGGGCTGGGTGGAACTCGCCGACGAATGGCGGTTCAGTGTGGTCCTCCCCGAACAGCGATCCACGAACAACTTCAACAACTGCTTCAACTGGTTCGCCTCGGCCGACACGACGCGCGGGCAGGGTGAGGTCGCGTCGGTGGTCAGCATGGTCGACCACACTCTGGCCGCGACCGGCGGCGACTCCTCCCGCGTGTACGTCACGGGGCTTTCGGCGGGCGGTGGCATGACGTCGGCCCTGCTCGCCACCTACCCGGACCGGTTCGCGGGCGGCGGCGTGGTGGCCGGACTGCCCTACCGATGCGCGGCGGCGTTGTACGAGGCCTACACCTGTATGTACGTGGGCAAGAACCTCAGCCCGTCCGCGTGGGGTGACCTCGTCCGCCGCGCGAGTTCGCACGACGGTCCCTGGCCGACGGTGAGCATCTGGCACGGCGACGCCGACAGCACGGTCCGGGTCGCCAACCAGCGTGAACTCGTGGAGCAGTGGACCGACGTGCACGGCACCGACGCCACTCCCGACCGCACGGGCACCGTGGGCGGCTACCCGCACGCGGTGTACGAGGACGGCAGTGGCCGGGCCGTCGTCGAGACCGTGACGCTCACCGGCATGGGACACGGACAGCCCGTCGACCCGGGTACCGGTGAGGGGCAGTGCGGGCGCGCGGCCGCGTACGTGCTCGACGTGAACGTCTGCGCGGCCTGGCACCTGGGACAGAGCTGGGGACTGTCGTGAACCCGGGCGTGTTTCGTAAGTACCGCGTACCGGCTGCTCGGAGCGGACCTACGAAACACGCCTCTAACGCCCGCTCGGCCCCAGCGCGGCAGTGATCACGACGTCGACGGCTACCGGGAGGTGGTCGGAGGCGTCGGTGTCGATCACCCGCGCCGAGCGGGCGTGGACCTCGTCGCTCGCGAGGACGTAGTCGATGCGGGCGTGCGGGGTGAGCACGTCGTAGGTGTGCCCGTCCCCGTCGCCCGCCACCGGCCAGGTGTCGTACAACCGCGTAGTGAGCCGCTCGATCTCCGGCGTTCCGGGTTCGGCGTTCAGATCTCCCACCAATACGACCGGCCGGTCGACGTCGGCGAGGATCTCGTTGACGGCGTCGGCCTGAGCCAGCCGTTCCACCTGCGAGTCGTGCTGCAGGTGCGTGGAGTAGAAGTGCAGCGGCACGCCCCGCACCCGCACCACCGCTTCCAGCAGACCCCGCTGCTCTCCACCCTCGGGGCGAGGCAGGGCGACGTTGCGGCTGTCCACGATCGGGAAGCGCGACAGGATCGCCGTGCCGTACTGCCGCCGGGGCGCCCCGGCCTCCGGCGGGTCCTCGTCGAGGTTCGCGCCGAACACCACGTGCATGTCGAGGCGTTCGGCCAACCAGCGAGCCTGGTCGACGAACTCACTCCGCTCGCCCCAGTGCCGGTCCACCTCCTGCAGCCCGACCACGTCCAACTCGTTGCCCGCGACGACGTCGGCGACGTGAGCGAGGTCGAGCCGGTCGTCCGGCCCCGCGCCGTGGTGGATGTTGAACGTCGCCACGGTCACCTGCCGTGTCTGCATCCGGCCTTCCGCATGAGCGGGTGTGGCCGCCACCAGCGTCCCCACCATCGCCATCACCGAAAGCAGCCGCCCGGCACGCCTCACTCGGATTCCTCCATACGGATCGGTCCTCCTACGACCTTCCTACCCGGCGGAGGTCACAGGCCGCCGACCCCACGGTGAACACCACCGGACGGTCAGGTCCAGTCCAGCATCGGCACCCGCCACAACGGTTCCGGGACCGCGAAGGCGTCCACCAGCGTGCGCGCGTGGGGCCGCAACTCCCCGCACAGCCGGTTCACCCCGGCCACCACGGCCTTCGCCCGCCCACTGGTGAGCCTGCCGTGTTCCAGGAACCACGCGCGGTCGGCCTCGATGGTGGACAGCACGTGCAGGTCGCACACCTTGTTCAACAGCTCCCGCGCCCGGTCGTCCTCACAGCGGTCGATGGCCGCGACGAAGGAGTCCAGCACCAGACGCTCGACGTGCGCCCGCGCCGCCCGCAGCACGTGGTCGCCTGCGGAGTTGAACACCTCGAACGCGTTGTCGCGCGTCGCCGCCCGCAGTCGCCGGGCCAGACCGTCGAGGACGTGCGACTCGCGGTCGGTGAACAACTTGCACTGCCACGCGCGGTCGAACACGGCGGCGTCGTCGTCCCTGGCCGGTGAGGCGTCGACGAGCCGCTCGACGACCCTCCTCGCCGCCGTGCGTTCGATCACGGCGCCGACGAACTGCTCGGCCACGAACCGCGCTGTCGCGAGTGGACTCAAGTCCTCGAACTGGAGGCGGTAGTTGGTGAGCAGTCCCTTCGCCACGAGTTGCAGCAACACCGTGTTGTCGCCCTCGAACGTGGTGAACACGTCGGTGTCGGCCTTGAGCGACGGCAACACGTTCTCGGCCATGTAAGCCGCTCCGCCGCAGGCCTCCCGAGCGGCCTGGATCGCGCGCGTGGCGTGCCAGGTGGCGAGCGCCTTCATCCCCGCGGCGAGTGACTCCAGCTCCCGCTGACGGACGTCGTCGACCTCCGCGACGTCCTCGGGGACGCCCCCGCCCTGGAGGTCGTGCAACTCCCCGACGAGGTCCTCCTGCGCGAAGTGCAGCGCGTACGTCGTGGCGAGCGCGGGCAGCAGCCGACGCTGGTGGGTCAGGTAGTCGAGCACGGGAATCTCGGCCCCGGCCGGGTTCTGGAACTGTCTGCGCCGGTCGCCGTAGTGCACGGCGATGGTAAGCGCGCGTTTCGTGGCGCTGGCCGCGCTGCCCGCGATACTGATCCGGCCACGCACCAGCGTGCCCAGCATGGTGAAGAAACGCTTGCCGTCGCTGTCGATGCGACTGGTGTAGGTGCCGTCCTCGGCGACGTCGCCGTAGCGGTTGAGCAGTGCCGTGCGGGGCACGCGCACGTGGTCGAACGTGAGCCTGCCGTTGTCGACCCCGTTCAGCCCGGCCTTCACACCGGAGTCCTCGACGGTGACCCCGGGCAGCACCGCGCCGTGCTCGTCGCGGATCGGCACGAGCAGCGCGTGCACGCCCCGGCTTTCGCCACCGGTGACGAGCTGGGCGAACACCACCGCGACCCGGCCGTCGCGCGCCGCGTTGCCGATGTAGGTCTTCGACGCCGCCTCGTCGGGGGTGTGCACCACGAACTCGGCGGTGTCCTTCTCGTAGGTGGCCGTGGTGCGCAGGTGCTGCACGTCCGAGCCGTGCCCGACCTCCGTCATCGCGAAACAACCGAGCAACGCGCCGGACATGATGTCCGGGAGGTACCGCTCGTGGTGGTACCGGGTGCCGAGGAGGTGGACCGCGCCACCGAACAGCCCCCACTGGACGCCGGCCTTGACCATCAGGGAGAGGTCACCGAAACCGAGCATCTCGAACGACACCACGGCGGCGCCGATGTCCCCGTGGCCCCCGTACTCGCGGGGGAAGCCGAGTCGCGGGCCTCCGGTCTCGGCGAGGGCCTGCAACTGCCGGGCTACCCGCTCGCGATGCGCGGCGACGTCCAGCCCCGCCGTGTCGAGGGCCCCTCGGGCCGCCTGCGCGGCAAGGTGTTCCCTGACGTCGCGGCGTACCGCCGCCCACCGCCCGTCGAGCAACCGGGTCAACACTTCGGTCAGCGACTCCATGTGCCCAGCCTGCCCCAGAAACGGTGCCGCCGCAGTCCTGAAGATCGTCACCTGGGACACCGTGTCCGCAGCCTGTGCACGCGTGTCCGCAGTTCCCGCACAGCGGTGCGTACAAGGAGTGCGGACACGCGTTCCTAACCTGCGGACACGGCTTCAGAGGGACCTGGCTAGGGCTTCGGGCGTGGTCACCGGGCGGTCGCAGACGTAGCCCCGGCAGACGTACGCCGCCGGGGCGCCGTCCGCGAGCGGGCGGTCGGCCAGCAGCGGCACACCGTCGGCCTCGGGGCTGCCACCGAGCACCACGCCCCCGCCGTGCACCCTTCTGGCGGCCTCCACCACCAGCTCGGCGCGGTCCGCCGCGTCGGTACCCACGACGGCGACCTGCACCGGGCCGGACAGCAACGCCTCCGCCACCGACAACCAGTGCCCCGCGAACCGGGGTACCTGTGCCACGAGCGCGCCGGCTCGGCTCAGTGCCTCCTCGCACGCCGCCCGGTACGTTCCCGCGCGCTCGGGACCCGCCAGCGCGGACGCCGGGAGCAGCGCACCCGCCAACGCCGACGCCCCGGACGGACTCGCGTTGTCGGTGGGATCACTCGGCCGGTGCACGAGCGCCTCGGCGTCGGCCGCGGTGTCGTGGAAAGCACCCGGCGCGCCCTCGACCCCGAAACGCCGCAACGCCGTGTCGAGCAGGGTGGTCGCCTCCACGAGCCACACCGACTCGCCGGTGGCCTGGTGCAGCGCCAGCAGCCCGTCGGCGAGGCAGCCGTAGTCCTCCAGCACTCCGGCCGCGGTACCCACGACTCCGTCGCGCGAGGTGCGCCGCAGTCCGCCCGCGGTGTCGCCGCCGGCGTGCACGTCGAGGACGAACGCTCCGGCGGCGACCGCGGCTTCGACCCACTCCGGACGTTGCAGGGCGACGCCCGCCTCCGCCAGTGCGGTGATGGCGAGGCCGTTCCACGCGGCGATCACCTTGTCGTCGCGGGCCGGCTGTGGCCGTGCGTTGCGGGCCTGCAGCAGTGCGGACGTCACACGCATCCACCGGGAGGCGTCGTCGGGGTCACGGCGTAGTTGGAGCGTGGAGGCCCCGTGTTCGAAGGTGCCTTCCTCGGTGACACCGAACGTCTCCGCGGCCCACGCGCCGTCGTCGGGGCCGAGCACCTCCACGAGCTGCTGCGGCGTCCACACGTAGGTCAGGCCCTCGACGCCTTCGGTGTCGGCGTCGAGCGACGCGGCGAACGCGCCCTGCGGCGTCCGCAGGTCGCGCAGCAGGAACTCCGCCGTCTCCCCCGCGACGCGGTGGGCGAGCGGGGAGTCGGTGCGCCGCGCGAGGTGGGCGTAGAAACGCAACAGCAGCGCGTTGTCGTACAGCATCTTCTCGAAGTGCGGCACGACCCACCCCGAGTCCACGGAGTACCGCGCGAACCCGCCGGCGAGCTGGTCGTAGATCCCTCCGCGTGCCATGCCTTCGGCCGTCATATCCACAATGGACAGCGCTTCCACCGAACCCGTGCGCTCGTAGTGACGCAGCAGGAACTCCAGCACCATCGACGGGGGGAACTTGGGCGCGCCACCGAACCCGCCGTGGCCGGGGTCGGTCTCGGTCCGCAACTT